>DASXLW010000139.1:0-7818 GCA_036496025.1 Streptosporangiaceae bacterium | reverse complement strand
ATCCGGTATTAATTCCGGTTTCCCGGAGCTATCCCAGAGCTAAGGGCAGGTTGCTCACGTGTTACTCACCCGTTCGCCGCTCGAGTACCCCGAAGGGCCTTTCCGCTCGACTTGCATGTGTTAAGCACGCCGCCAGCGTTCGTCCTGAGCCAGGATCAAACTCTCCGTTGATGTCTATTAGCAACCGCTCACGATGGAGCGGGAGCAGACAAAAGGAGTGCCTTGAAAAGCAGCTAATGCCGCCATCAAGGCGATCTTGGCATCCGCAAGTGAGGTACTGGACCGTCGCCGGCCAGCCCCACTGACGGGGTTTTGTGCATGTGCACTGGCTTTTAGCACGCTGTTGAGTTCTCAAGGAGCGGACGCACACCATCACTCGGCTCTCGCCGGGTTCCGGGGCAACCCTTCTAACTTACCCGCAAGCTCCTGGCCTGTCAAACCCCGCTCTGCGGGTTTCAACCTAGCCTGCCAACTTGCGGCCAGCTTCAGCTTACCTGCGGTTCGGGACCACCCGTGCCCGGGCTCCGTCCCGCAAGCTGTCTTGCTCGCTTCTGGCTGATCCGAGGAGGCTGGTCCGCCAGCGGCGTTCCGTGTCCCTCGGGGCAGGTGAAACATTAGGCAGCAAAGCGGTTTCCGTCAAATCGACCCTTCCCGCGCCGGTCACCGCCAGTTCACCTGCTCGCTGACCTGCGTAGCAAGGTCTCCAGCGGCCCACCGCAGGCGTACCGCTAACCCCGCTTCGCCGTCCCAGGAGCAAAAATCCGGCAGAAAAAATTCCTGACCGGCCAGCAGAAAATTCCCGACCAGCTCGGCCGGTGCGTGGCCAGGAGGCAGAGCTGGAGTCTGCGGCCGGCCCGCCGGATCTGCAGGACGGCGTGTGGGCCGCGGACTCGCTGTGCTGCCCGGCACCGGGCATACGGGCGCCGGGCTGGGACCAGGAACCCGCTCCAGTCCCGGACCATCAAGATCACGATTGGCGGGGAGATCATCGCGGCGGCGCCCAGGCTACTAATGGGGCCTGGTACGACTAACGTGAATATTGTCACGCAAAGCGGCTGCTGTTTCTGCACTGGCGACGCCCCGGGCGGGGCTGACGACGCCCCGGGCGGCCGCTGAACCCGTGGCGGTGGGAATGACGGACCGAGGGGCTGAACCGGCCGGTGAGCCGGAGCGGCCCGGGGATCAGCCCCGGACGACCTCGACGCCGCCGACGGTGCGCTTGCCCCGCCTCAGCACCAGGAACCGGCCGTGCAGCAGATCGGCCGCCCCGGGCCGGGCGTCCGGCTCGGTCACCTTGTGGTTGTTCAGGTAGGCGCCGCCCCCGGCGATGGCCCGCCGGGCGGCGGACTTGCTGGGCACCAGTCCGGTCGCCGCCATCAGGTCGGCCACCGGAGGCAGGCCTGCGCCCGCCTCGACCACGATGACGAGCTCATCCGGCTCGCCGACGGCCGCGGACCGTACGGGGACGAGTTCGGCGGCGGGCACGCGCACGGTCCGGTGCGGGATCTCGGCGATGGCGGCCCCGAGCGTTTCCTCGTCCACAGCGGCCAGGTCACCCTGGCCGAACAGGGCGTGGCTGGCCGCGATGGCCTTCTCCGTCTCGGCCGGGCCGTGCACCAGTTCGGTCACCTCGGCGGCCAGCACCCGCTGCGCCATCCGGGCGGCGGGCCGCTCGCGGATCTGCTGCTCCAGCTCGTCGATCTCGCCGCGGGACCGGAAGGTGAACACCCGGAGCAGGCCGGGCACCTCCTCGTCGGCCCGGTTCACCCAGAACTGGTAGAACGCGTACGGGCTCATCAGGTCGGCGCTGATCCAGATCGCGCCGCCCTCGGTCTTGCCGTACTTGGTCCCATCCGGCTTGGTGATCAGCGGGGTGGCCAGCGCGTGCACCGCGGCTCCGTCCACCCGGCGGATCAGGTCCACCCCGGACACCAGGTTGCCCCACTGGTCGCTGCCGCCGACCTGCAGCGTGCAGCCATGCCGGCGGTACAGCTCCAGGAAGTCGTTGGCCTGCAGCACCTGGTAGCTGAACTCGGTGTAGCTGATCCCGCCTGCCTCCAGCCGAGCCTTGACCGACTCGCGGCCGAGCATCTGGTTCACCGGGAAGTGCTTGCCGATGTCGCGGAGAAACTCCAGCGCGGACAGCGGCTCGGTCCAGTCCAGGTTGCTGACCACCAGCGCACCGGTAGGACCAGCCGAGAAGTCGAGGAACCGGGACACCTCACCGCGGATCCGGTCCACCCAGCCGGCCACCATCTCGCGGGAGTTGAGCACCCGCTCCACCGACTTGCCGCTGGGATCCCCGATCAGCCCGGTCGCCCCGCCGACCAGCGCGATCGGCCGGTGCCCGGCCTGCTGCAGGCGGCGCAGCGTGAGCAGTAGGACCAGGTTCCCGATGTGCAGCCCGGGGGCAGTGGGGTCGAAGCCGCCATACACCGTGACCGGGCCAGCGTCGAGCACCTTGCGCAGCTCGTCGGGGTCGGTGGACAGCGCGATGAGGCCGCGCCAGGTCAGCTCGTCGATGATGTCGGTCACCGGCTCATCGTGCCATCTTCGCCGGCCGAGGGTGAAACCGATTTGGCCCGGGCCCGGGGCACGTGCGGCCGGTACACCGAGACGGTCGGGTCGCCGGTCAGCCAGAACCGCCAGGGCCATTCCGCCGCCCTGGCGATGCCCACCCGCGGGCCTTGGCTGATCTGGCCAGGGTCGCCAGCGACGGTCCCGGCCCGGATCCGCAGCGGGGACGACGGATCGACCACGTCGAGCCCGTTCTGCGCCCGGTCGATGCCGAGCGCCTGGCACAGCCGGGCCGGCCCGCGGGCCAGTTCCCGTTCAGTGATCGAAGACGGCCGGGTCCGGCTGGCCGCCCGGCGCGCCACGGCCAGCGGCACCCCGTCGATCACCTGCCCGGCCCGGATCAGCACCGCGGACGCGGTGCCGGGCGGCAGGCAGACCAGGTTGACGCACCAGTGCATGCCATAGGTGAAGTACACGTACGAGTACCCCGGCGGCCCGAACATGACTGCGTTCCGCGCGGTCCGGCCCCGGTAGGAATGCGAGGCCGGGTCGGCCGCGCCCTCGTACGCCTCGACCTCGGTGAGCCGGACGGCCACCAGTCCCTCGGCCGTCTCATGCTCCAGCACGCAGCCGAGTAGCTGCGGCGCCACCTGCAGCGAGTGGCGGGCGAAGAACTCCCGCGGCAGCAGCGGCCCGGCCCGCTCCGCCTCCCCGGCCACGGTCAGCGCGCCGCCCAGGCCGCGTGCTCGTCCACCACCGCACGCAACGCCACCAACTGCTCGGCGACCCGCTCCGGTGCGGTGCCGCCCGGCGCTTTCCGTGCGGCCAGTGCGCCCTGCACGGACAGCACCTCGCGGATGTCCGGGGTGAGGTACTCGGAGATTTTGGCCAGGTCCTCGTCGGTCACGTCGGGCAGGTCGCAGTCGTGCACCTGGCACCACACCACCAGGTGACCGACCACCTCGTGCGCCTCGCGGAACGGCACCCCGCGCCGGACGAGCAGTTCCGCCAGGTCGGTGGCCAGTGAGAAGCCGGTACTCGCACCAGCTGAGAGGCGTTCGGCATGAATATTCATGGTGGCCACCAGGCCGGCCATCGCGGGCAGCACGACCAGCAGGGTGTCCACTGCGTCGAACACCGGTTCCTTGTCCTCCTGCAGGTCGCGGTCGTAGCTCAGTGGCAGGCCCTTGAGCGCGACCAGCAGGCCGGTCAGGCCGCCGATGAGCCGGCCGGCCTTGCCCCGGGCCAGCTCGGCCACGTCCGGGTTCTTCTTCTGCGGCATGATCGAGGAGCCGGTGGCGTAGGCGTCGTCGATCTCGACCCAGCCGAATTCCTGCGAGGACCACAGCACGAGCTCCTCGCCCAGCCGGGACAGGTGCACGCCGATGAGCGCCGCGGCAAAGCAGAACTCGGCCGCGAAGTCCCGGTCGCTGACCGCGTCCATGGAGTTCGGCGCGGCCGCGTCGAAACCCAGCTCGGCGGCGAGCAGCTGCGGGTCAACCGGCATGGACGACCCGGCCAGCGCGCCCGACCCGAGCGGGCTGACCGCGGCGCGCCGGTCCCAGTCCCGCAGCCGACTCACGTCACGGGCGAAGGCCTGGACGTGCGCGAGCAGCTGCTGGCCGAACAGCACCGGCTGCGCGTGCTGCAGGTGAGTCATGCCGGGCGCCGGCACGTCGCCACTGGCGACCGCCTGATCGATCAGCGCACTCTCCAGCTCGGCCAGCCTGCTCGCGATGAACCGCGCATGGTCCCGCAGGTAAAGCCGCAGGTCGGTCGCGATCTGGTCGTTGCGGCTGCGCCCCGCCCGCAGCTTGCCGCCAAGCGCACCGAGCCGCTCCAGCAGCCCGCGCTCCAGCGCCGTGTGCACGTCCTCGTCGGCGACCGTCGGCCGGAACGAGCCGTCCGCGCAGGCCCGGTCCAGCTCGTCCAGCGCCTTGAGCATGGCGGCCAGCTCGCTGTCGGTCAGCAGGCCAGCCCGGTGCAGCACCCGGGCGTGCGCCCGGGAGGCACGCAGGTCGTACCGGGCCAGCCGCCAGTCGAACTGGACGCTCACCGACAGCCGCGCCAGCGCCTCCGCCGGCCCAGCCGAGAAGCGCCCGCCCCACAGCCGCGTCCCGGGTCCCTGCCCCACGTCGTCGGCTCTCGTTTCTCCCATTTGCCCGATTCTCCCGCGCCCCTTGGCCGTCGTGACGCCCCCACCCTATGGGTTAGCCCGCGACCCGGCGGTCGCGGATGGCGGCGACCTTGCTGGGCAGTCCCCACAGGTCGATGAAGCCCTTGGACAGGGACTGATCGAACGTGTCGCCCGTGTCGTAGGTGGCCAGCGCGTAGTCGTACAGCGAGGCATCACTGCGCCGACCGGTGGCGACGGCCTGGCCGCCGTGCAGCCGCATCCGTACGTCCCCGGACACATGCGCGGAGGCCTCGGCGATGAAGACGTCGAGCGCCCGCTTGAGCGGGGAGAACCACAGGCCGTCGTAGACCAGCTCGGTCCAGCGCTGCTCCACCGCCCGCTTGAACCGGGCCAGGTCCAGCTCGACGCACACGCTCTCGAGCTCGGAGTGCGCGGTGATCAGCGTGATCGCCGCGGGCGCCTCGTAGATCTCCCGGCTCTTGATGCCGACGAGCCGGTCCTCCACCATGTCGATGCGACCGACGCCCTGCGCGCCGGCCCGCTCGTTCAGCTCGGTGATGATCTCCAGCGGGGTGAGCTGCCGCCCGTCGATGGCGACCGGCACTCCATCGGCAAAGGTCAGCACCAGCTCGTCGGGCTGGCGCGGCAGCCCCGGATCCTCGGTGTACGCCCACACGTCGTCGTGCGGCGCTTCCCAGATGTCTTCCAGGTGCCCGGTCTCGCACGAGCGCCCCCAGAGGTTCTGGTCGATCGAGTAGGGCGAGCGGGCCGTCACGTCGATCGGCAGGCCTTTGGCCGCGGCAAACTCGATCGCCTTGTCCCTGGTCATGCCCGAGTCGCGGACCGGCGCGTTCACCTTGAGGTCAGGCGCCAGCGCGGCCAGCCCGACCTCGAACCGCACCTGGTCGTTGCCCTTGCCGGTGCAGCCGTGCGCGACCATGGTCGCGCCCTTCTCGGCGGCCACGCGCGCCAGGTGGGTCACGATCAGCGGCCGGGACAGGGCGGAGACCAGCGGGTACTTGTTCATGTAGAGCGCGTTCGCCCGCAAGGCCCCGAGGCAATAGGTCTCGGCGAACTCCGCGCGCGCGTCGACCACCTCGGCTTCGACCGCGCCGCAGGCCAGCGCCCGCTTGCGGATCGTCTCCAGGTCCTCGCCGCCCTGGCCGACGTCGACCGCGACCGCGATCACGTCCGCGCCGGTCCGCTCGGCGATCCAGCCGATCGCCACCGAGGTGTCCAGGCCGCCCGAGTAGGCGAGCACCACCTTTTCCGTTGTCATGGATTTATCCCTTAGGTGTGGGTGAATGGGAAGGTCGGCGCTGGGCGAGCCGACCGAACTCGGCCGCCACGGCCTCGCCGCCGGCCGGATCGCGCGTGATGATCAGGACCGTGTCGTCGCCGGCCACGGTACCGAGGACCGACGGCAGGGCCGCGTGGTCGATGACCGAGGCCAGGAACTGCGCCGCGCCGGCCGGCGTCCTGAGCACCACCAGGTTCGCGCTCGCCTCGGCCGAGGTAAGCAGCTCCCCCAGGTACCGGGCCAGCCGCGTGGGGGGCGCGGGCGCGTCTCGCCGTTCGGCCTGGTCCGGCTCGGGTTCGGTCACGGCGGACTCGGTACGCGGGAGGAATACCGCGCCGCCGGGCCGGGAGCCGGGTCCGCCGGGCTCCTCGGGCAGGGCGTAGACCAGGGCACCGCCCGCCGCGCGCAGCCGGACCACGCCGAGCTCGTCGAGGTCGCGGGACAGCGTGGCCTGGGTCACGTGCACGCTGGCGTACCGCTCGAGCAGATCGGCGAGCTCCTCCTGGGAGCGGACCTGCTCGCGAGCCAAGATGGCCGCGATGCGCGCTTGCCGCGCGGTCTTGGTCACCGGGGTCATGATTGCTCCATTAGCCAGGAGATCAGCGCCTTCTGCGCGTGCAGCCGGTTCTCGGCCTGGTCCCAGACCACGCTGTTGGGCCCGTCGAGCACGTCGGCGCTGATCTCCTCGCCGCGGTGGGCGGGCAGGCAGTGCAGGACCAGGCAACCGGGGTTGGCCAGGGCCAGCTTGGCCTGGTCTAGGCGGTATGGCTCGAGGACCACCTGCCGTTCGGCCTGCAATGCTTCCTGGCCCATGGAGGCCCACACGTCGGTGGCGAGGACGTCGGCGCCCTCGCAGGCCGCCGCGGGGTCGGTGCAGACCTCGGCTCCGCCGCCGGTCTGGGCGGCGATCTGGTGGGCCGCGGTCAGCACCGGGCGGGCCGGGTGCAGGGACTCGGGGGCGCCGATGCACACTCGCATTCCGGCGGTTGCCCCACCGAGCAGGTAGGAGTGCGACATGTTGCTCGAGCCGTCGCCGAGGAAGGTCAGCTTGCGGCCGGCCAGCGAGCCGTAGTGCGCCCGGACGGTCTGCAGGTCGGCGAGGACCTGGCAGGGGTGGAACTGGTCGGTGAGGGCGTTGATCACGGGCACGGATGAGGCGGAGGCCAGGGCCTCGAGACGGTCCTGCTCGAAGGTCCGCCAGGCCACGGTCACGACCTGCCGGGACAGGACCCGGGCGGCGTCCTCGATCGTCTCGCCCCGGCCGAAATGGGTGGTCTGGGTGTCGATGACGAGCGGGTAGCCGCCGAGTTCGGCGATGCCGACCGAAAAGGAGACCCTGGTCCGCAGCGACGGCTTGTCGAACAGCACGGCCACGGCCCGCGGCCCGGCCAGCGTCCGGTACCCGAACCTGTCCTTGCGCATCGCGTCGGCCAGGTCGAGGATCGCGGCCTGCTCGGCGGGGGTGAGATCGTCATCACGCAGGAAGTGCTTGGGCATTACGCGGTCTCCTGATCGAGGATGGCGGGCCAGGCGGCGAGGAACTCGTCCGCCTCGGCGGGGCTGAGGATCAGCGGCGGGGCCAGTCGGATCGCGTCCGGCTGCACCGCGTTGACGAGGAATCCGGCCTGCCGGGCGGCCGCCTCCAGGTCCGCGGCCCGGGCGGCGGTCAGCGCGATGGCCAGCCACAGCCCGCGGCCGCGCACGCCCGCCACCAGCGGGTGCCGGATCGCCTGCAGTCCGGCCGTCAGGCGCTCCCCCACCGCCGTGACCTGGGCCAGCAGCCCGTCGCTCTCGATCGTGTCGAGCACCGCGAGGGCGGCGGCGCAGGCGATCGGGTTGCCGCCGAAGGTCGAGCCGTGATCGC
>DASXLW010000138.1:0-23519 GCA_036496025.1 Streptosporangiaceae bacterium | reverse complement strand
TCCGGCAGAACCATGAGCGCTTCGTCGGCCTCCCGCGAATAACCCAGGCGACGCAGCGTGTCAACGACCGACTGCCTACTAACGTCCATGGTTACCACCAAATCACACGCGCGAGCGGTCGCCCCGCGCCCGGCGTGACCGGGCGCTTCCGGTCCTGGACGCCCTTCACGTTCGTCGCCGCGGGCTCCGCCTCGACCCCGAACTCGGCGGCCCGGCCGACCGAGACGGCGGCCGTGCGCATGATCTCTATCTGGCCGGCGCGCTGCTCGGCGGTGAGCCTGCCCCCGGGAAAGTAACCGTCGCCCCGGCGTCCGGCCCGGACGGCGGCCGCCCTTGCACCCGGATACAACACGATGTGCTCGGAAAGGTAAAAGGACTCTAAACCGCAGTCCTCGGCGTGTTTAGCCGGTGCCGCCATCCGGCCCGGGTTAGCGCCGTAGACGCCCGTATTGTACGAGAGGCCGATCTTCACGCCGGAACCCTTCTGCGCCATAAAGTTGCCGTAGCGTCCTGGCGAACAGCAGCCGTTAGACCCAGCAGGCTACCTCGGTCGCGGGCTGGATATCGGGCCGGCAAACGGGGCTGCCGATGCCGTCGCCGATCTTGACGTTGTCGTGGGTGGTAACGGCTGCCGGGCACCGCGGGGGCGGCATCTGGTTCATCCGGTACTTCTTCAAGTAACGTTCCTATTGGTCGCAGCCTGCCCGAGTGACGCTGCCGGGCCATCCGTGGCTGTCCGCTGATCTGCCACGGATGCGTTAATGATCTGCGACGGGGCGGTGATTGCGTGAACGTGCCGGCTACTCGTGCCGCCGGCATGTCGCAGCGGGAAGCCGAGGTACTCCAGGCCGTCGCCGGGCATCTGAGCAACACCCAGATCGCTTCCCGGCTGCACATCTCGGTCCGGACGGTCGAGAGTCACGTGTCGTCGCTGCTGCGGAAATTCGGGGTGCCCGACCGGAGGGCGCTGGCCGAGCTGGCTCCCGCGGTGGCCGCCCAGCCGCCGGCCGGGGCCGGAGACGGGCCGGTGACCGGGCTGCCGACCACCCGGACGGCGTTCATCGGCCGGGATCGGGAGCAGGCCGCGATCCTGGATGCGCTGGGGGGCGGCCGGGTGGTCAGCCTGGTAGGTCCGGGCGGGGTCGGGAAGACCCGGCTCGCGGTCAGGACGGCCGAGGCGGTGGCGACCCAGTATCCGTTCGGCGGGGTCTTCGTCGACCTGGTCCCGGTGCGCGAGGGGTTCGTCACCCAGGCGGTGGCGGCGCTGCTCGGCATCACCGAGCGGCCCGGACGGTCGCTGGACGCGGCGCTGCACGAGTACCTGGCCCGGGGCCGGTCGCTGCTGGTGCTCGACAACTGCGAACACCTGCTCACGGTGGTGGCCGCGTTCGTCGAGAAGCTACTGGCCGACTGCTCCGGGCTGACCGTCCTGGTCACCAGCCGCGAGCGGCTCGCCGTACCCGGCGAGCGCACCGTGACCATTCCGCCGCTCTCGCTGGTCGCCGAGGACACCGAGCACGCCGAAGGCTCGGAGGCCGAGGCGCTGTTCATCGACCGGGCCCGGGCCATCGATCCCGAGTTCGCCGCCTCCCCCGCGGTGGTCGGGAAGGTCTGCGCGCGCCTGGACGGGGTGCCGTTGGCCATCGAGCTGGCCGCGGCCCGCAGCGCATCGCTGGGCGTAGACGGTCTGCTGGCCGGGCTGGACGATCACCTGCGGCTGCTGGCCGGCAGCCGCGGCGGGCAAGAACGACACCGGTCGCTGCGGGCCGTCATCGACTGGAGCTATGACCTGCTCGACGAGAACGAGCGCGCCATGTTCCGCCGGGTCGGCGCGTTCGTCGGGGGATTCGACCTGGACGCCGCCACCGCCGTCTGGCCCGACGGTAACCGCGGCATGGTCGCCGACCTGGTCGGACGTCTCACCGACAAGAGCCTGCTGAGGCACCGCCGCGGCCCTGACGGCAGCCGGTGGCAAATGCTGGAGACGATACGGGCCTATGCCCTGGACCGGCTGGCCGCCAGCGGCGAGGAGGCCGCGGTGCGCGATGCGCACCTGATCTGGGCCGCCTCCGTCTCCGCCGACCTCGAGCAGCGGGCCGAGACGGGCCAGCAGTGGCGCAGTGCTTTCGACACGGTCGCGGACGACCTGCGGGCGGCACTGAGCAGGAACCCGTGCCCGGGGGACGGGGGGATCAGTCACGGGCTGGCCCGTGCGCTCGGGCATCTGGCCTACGCCCGCCGGTTCATGTTCGAGTCCCGTGAGCACTACGAGGCCGCAGCCGCGCGCGCTCCCGGGCCGCTGCAGGCGGCCGCGGACCTGTGCGCCGCGGCCGATGTCGCCAGGGCCGCGGGACACACGCCCGCGGCCTTCGAACTGCTGCTAGCAGCGGCCGAGCAGGCCAGGATCGCGGCCGACGACTCGGCCCGCACGGCCGCGCTGGCCCACGCGGCCAGCATCGCCGACCGGTTCGCGGAAGATTTCCCCGAGAAGGTGCCCCACGAGCGGCTGCGTCAGCTGGTGGACGAGGCGGCCCGGGCCTGCCCCAGCACGGACCCGGTGTGCGCCGCCTACGTGAAGGCCGCCGACGCCTGGACCGCGCAGCCCGAGAAGACCGTACCGGACCCGGCCCTGGCCAGCGAGGCCCTCGCCGCCGCGCGGCGGACCAACGACCCCGTCCTGATCAGCGCGGCGCTGGACGCCGTGGTCGTGGGGCTGGACCACGGCGGGCGGATCCGCGAGGCGCACCAGCGGGCCATGGAACGGGTGGGGCTGCTGGAGCGCATGCCCCGGCACGACCCGCGGGCGGGAGCCGAGATCGTCGATACGTTCCACATGGTCACCGCGATCGCGGTGACCGCCGGCGACCTTCCCGACGCGCTTTCCTTCGCGCGGATGGCCCAAGACGACGACGTCGCCAGCGGGCAGCCGCACGTAGCGGCCAGCAAGCCGATCCTTCCGCTGGTCCTGCTCGGCCGGTTCGATGAGGCCGTGACCCAGGCCGCCATCATGTGGGAGGCATGGCGGCAGGCCGGGCGGCCGCCCGCGCGGTGGCTGAGCTCGGCCGGCTACGGCATGGCGCTCGCTTACGGGCTGCGCGGCGACGACAAAGGCCGCCGCGAGTGGCTCGACCGCGTCCGCGAGCTCAGCGGCGACAAGCTGGAACTGGTGTCGGGGACCTACCTGGCGGCAGCCGCGGCTTTCACCGAGGCCCGGGTCTGCCTGCACGAAGGGCGCATCGACGCGGCCGTGGCCGCCGTCGCCGCACTACGGCCCGAGGACGAGACCTGGTACGACGTGCCGCACTGGCACTCGCTGCGCCCGTACGCCTGGGCGATGACCGCCGAGGTGGCCGTGGTGGCCGGGCTGCCCGACGCGGCCAGCCGGCTGGCCGCGGCGGCGCCAGCCGGGGAGGAGAACTACTGGGCCGCGGCCTGCCTGGCCCGGGCGACCGGCCGGCTGCACGGCGACCGCGGCGCGCTGGAAGAATCGCTGGCCGGCTGGGAGCGGATCGAGGCCAGGTTCGAGCGGGCCTGCACGCTGCTGCTGCTGGCCGACCGGGCGCCGGAGGGGCAGGCTGAGCTGCGCGCGCTCGGCTGCCCGCCACCGGGCGCCTGAGCAGGCCGGATAACCCGCCGCGGACGGGTCAGTCGCTCACCGGACCGCCGCGCCAGGTCGGCATGGCCTCCTTGCCCACGGCGACGTCGAAGGCGGCGTGGGCCAGCAGCCGGGTCGAGTCGAGTGTCGGGAGGGGCGAGTCCTCGGGCGCGACCAGCATCGGGATCTCGGTGCACACGAGCGCGACCGCATCGCAGCCCCGGTGGGCCAGGCCGCCGATGATCCGGACGTACTCCCGGCGCGAGGTGTCGGTGAACACCGCATGGACCAGCTCGTCGAAGATGATCCGGTTGAGCACGCGGCGGTCGTCCCCCTCGGGCAGTTCGACCGCTATCCCCCGCGAGCCGAAGGCGCGGGGATAGACCGGACCGTCCATGGTGTAGCTGGTGCCGAGCACGCCGACGCGGGTGCGGCCGTCCCGCGCGGCCTGGTCGGCCACCACCTCGGCGATGTGCAGACCGGGCCGGTCGAGATCATGGCCAGGCTGTTCCAGCGCCAGGTGCGCCGTGTTGTCCGGGCAGACGAAGAAGTCGGCGCCCGCGGCGGCCAGCCGCCGCACGCTCGTGGCCAGCGTGTCCCGGATCGAGAGGTAGTTTCCCTCGTCCCAAGCGGGCATGCTGCGCGCCAGGGCGATGCAGTCGAGGGTCACGTCCGGGTGCTGGTAGGCCCCCATCCGGTCCCATCCCTCCAGGCAGAAGCTGCGCAGGCACAGCGCTGCGCCCTCCATGCTGTGCGCCAGGATGCCAAGGTGTTTCATAACGGCATCATGGCAGCCCCGCGGCCCGGATCCGAGCCCGGCGCGGGGGCGGCGACGGTGACGCGCAGAACCTGTCCCCGCGAGATAACGTGTGCGGCGTGCTCGAACAGGTGACCGTCACCCGCTATGCGACCCCGTTGCGCGAGGGCGGCTCGCTGCCGGCCATCATCGAGGCCGACAACCTGGGTACGTACGTGATGAAGTTCCGCGGCGCGGGCCAGGGGCCGAAGGCGCTCGCGGCGGAGATCATCTGCGGCGAGCTGGCCCGCCGGCTCGGGCTGCCTACCCCGGAACTCGCCCTCGGCTACCTGGACCCGCGCATCCCCGGCAGCGAACCCGATCCCGAGATTCAGGATCTGCTGCGCGCCAGCAGCGGGCTCAACCTGGCCGTCGATTTCCTGCCCGGGTCGGCCGGCTTCGACCCGGCCGGATGGACCGTCGATCCGGACTTCGCCAGCCGCGTGCTGTGGTTCGATGCCCTCGTGCAGAACGTGGACCGGACCTGGCGTAACCCCAACCTGCTGGTCTGGCACGGCAACGTCTGGCTGATCGACCACGGCGCCGCGCTCTACTTTCACCACAACTGGCCCACCGCCAGCCCGGGCAAGCCGTTCGACACCAGGGAGCATGTGCTGCGCGCGGCGGCCACGCGGCTTCCGGCCGCGCACGCGGCGCTGGCCCCGATGATCACCGAGGATCTGCTCATGGAGGTCATCGAGCTGGTCCCGGGCGACTGGCTCGGTGACGGGCAGCCCGACGGCTACGTCGAGCAGCTGCTGGACCGTGCCCCGACAGTGCCCGAGGTGATCCGGCGATGAGCAGCGAGCCGTTCGAGTACGCCGTGATCCGCGTGGTGCCGCGGGTCGAGCGGGGCGAGACCATGAATGCCGGCGTGATCCTCTACTCACAGCAGCACGGCTACCTGGGCTGCCTGATCCAGCTCGACACCGAACGCCTGCGGGCCCTCGATCCCGGGGCCGACGCGGCGGCGGCCGCCGCGGGGCTGACCGCCATCGAGGAGAGCTGCCGCGGCGGCGGGCCGGCCGGCCAGTCGCCGGGCGCGCGGTTCCGCTGGCTCACCGCGCCGCGCAGCACGATCGTCCAGCCGGGGCCGGTGCACAGCGGCCTGACCGCTGACCCGGCGGCGGAACTCCAGCATCTTTTCGACACCCTGGTGCGCTGAGCACGCGACGACCCAGGTGTGTGCGGGTCGCCGCGCACGATCAGGGGCGCCAGCCGACGGCGTTCGCCCATTCCTCCGCCGCGGCGATCACGACGTCGACCACGGGGTCCTTGATGTCGGAGTAGATCTCCACGTCGGGAACGGCCGCTGACAACGCCACCTTGAAGGCCGCGTAGCCGGCTATCGCGTCCGGGTGCGCGCGGAACCAGTCCCGGAACAGCAGCGCCAGCCGCTCGTTCGGCGAGCCGCGCCGGCGCACGTGCAGGTTGACCGCCCCCAGCCGGCCGCGGCGGGACCAGAACCGCTTCGACCACAGCCGCGGGTCGTCGTCCCGGCCCGCCGGGACGTGGTCGAAATGAGCGGGGACGTGATCGAACTCATAAGGGCCGAGCTCGAATCCGAGGCCGGCCAGCGGCTCGTCGAAGGCCCGGGCGGCCTCGTCGAGGTCGGCCACGCTGACCTGCACGTCGAGAATGTCCTTGGCGGCCATCCCGGGGATGGACGTGCTGCCGATGTGCTCGACCCGCTCAGCCAGCGGGGCGAGCCGCTCGCGCAGCGACGCGGCCAGCGCGGCGGCCCGGTCCGGCCAGTCGGCTTGGTAGGTCACGACGACAGGGCGCACGGGTGTTCTTTCCGTCGGCGGCGCGCATCGGCCGGGCAGGCAATGCCGCCCGCACTACGCCATCGCGCCGCTCGCCGAAGACGGGTGGTGATCGCCGACGCGCCCGGGCCGCGCACAGCCTGGCGGCCCGGCCTCGAGCAACTGCCTGGCACGCAGGGCCATCTCCAGCTCGAACCGGCGGTCCGGATCGCGCAGGTCGCCGCCGAACAGCTCGTCGATACGCCGCAGCCGGTACCGCACAGTCTGCGGGTGGACGTGCAGGAGCACCGCCACCTCGTTGGCGTTCCCGCCTCGCTGCAGCCAGCACAGCAAGGTCTCGGCGAGCCGGTCCGCCGCGGCGGGCTTGAGCCGGTCGAGCGGCGCCAGCCTGGCCACGCGCAGCGCCTCCGCCAGCTCTTCGTCGGAGAAGATCAGCAGCTTGGACATGTGCTCGTCGCACCGGATCACCCCGGCACCGAAGTCGATGACGCCCCGCTGCCCGAGCGCGAGCGCCGCGCGCGCCCAGCGCAACGATGCGCTGGCGCGCGACAGCGGGACCGAGGGGCCTAGCGCCGCGGGCCAGTCGCGCAGCACGCTTTCGATGACCGCGGCCCGCCCCGGGCCGTCCGGCTCGGGGACCAGCAGGCACGGCTCGTGGCGCATCCAGTCGACCAGCACGTCCGGCGGCAGCAGGAGGCCGGCGGCGACTTCAAGCCCGGGGCGCTCCTCCACCACCGCGAGCGCGACCCGGTCCGGCAGCGTCCACCCGGCCGCCTTGGCCAGGTCGGCGATGGCCTCCCTGGACGCCGGGGGGTCCACGACGATCAGGTCGAGCAGCCGCCTGCGCCGCCGCTCGCGCTCCCCCGCGACGCGCGCCCGCGCTTCGGTGTAGCCCGTCGCGCAGGCCGCGGCGAGTTCGTCGAGGTACACGAAGATGGCCTCGCCGATGCGCCCCAGCACCTGCATGTCCAGGCCCGGCTCGCCCGCCGCGGCGCACAGCCAGCGCCACGCCACCCGGGCGCCGAGCCGCAGCGCGTTCTGCAGCGGCTCCAGGCTGCGTCCCTCCCGGGCCTCCATCCCCCCGATCGCGCGGAACTCGGCCATGATCTCGTCGAAGGATGCCTCGGGGTCGGCCACCCGCTCGATGAACTGCTCGACCGAGTGACGCACGGCCCGGCTGATCGCGTCGGTGTAGGAGGCGTCGAGCGGGCGCGCGTACTCGGGTACGCCCCGCTGGATCGCGTCGATCATCTCGCCGACCGCCTGATCGAGCCGCGGCCGCAGCAGGACCGCCACCTCGGCGGGCAGCGTGCGCCACACTTCTGAGGACTCGGTCCGCTCCAGCACCCTGCCCACTCCGCCATCTATCACGAGATGATAATCCGCTCCCCGTAACGGCTTTGTCAGCCGTTTGCCAGCGCGGACAGTTGTTTCTGGCGAGCGTCTTGTCACCCGGGCGCGCCGGCCAGCGCAGGTCAGGCTACGCCCGTCGGGCTGAACGCGGGGTCGAGGTGCGTGGTGTCGTTGAATCCCCTGATGATCCACTGGCTGCCGGCGATCACCAGGTGTGAAATCGAGCCGTTGTCCGCGCCGGTGAAGGCGAACACCCGCGACCCGCTGGCCAGGGCCATGGCCTGGCCGATGACGCCGCCGTGGGTGAACACGGCCAGCCGCTGGCCGGGGTGGCCCGCGGCCATCCGGTCAATCGCGTCCCGGACCCGGCCGGCGAACTCGGCGGCCGGCTCCGCGCCGGGGATGACGTCCCAGCGTCCCTCGGCCCACACCCGCCGCGCCAGCGGGCCGTTCTCCGCCACCTTCTGCCGGTAGGTGGTCTCCCAGTCGCCGAGGCCGACCTCGCGCAGCTGGCGTTCGACGTTCGGCACGAGCCCGAGCCGCCGGGCGAGCGGCTGCGCCGTCTGCAGGGTCCGGCGCAGCGAGGTGACGTAGATGGCGCCGATGCGCTGGCCGGCCAGCCGCTGGGCCACGCGCTCGCCCTGCTCGGCGCCCTCGGTGGCCAGCTCCGGGTCGGCCCGCCCGTCGGTCAGCGGGAACGGGCTGCCCGGGTAGGCGGGCTGCGACTCACCGTGCCTGATCAGCAGGATTTCGCAGGATCCCGGGGGCGGAATGAACCGGTGCTGCCGGTATCCGTCCTGCCTGGTGCGCGCGCCCTGGGCGTCGAGGGAGGTCACAGGTCAAGAAGCGTAGCTGCCAGCGCCGATGCCCAGTCCTGGTGCCCCTGCCGGGATGGCCAGCGGCGGGCCTAGTTTGTAAGGGGTGCGAGCGGCGGAGGGAGCTCGGTGAAGATCGCGGGAATGGTGGTGTGGGTGCTCACTGCGGGCATCGGGATCTACCTGCTCGCGGCCGGGATCGCCGCGCAGCGACAGACCGCGGGGCTCCGGCGGTCCGCAACCGCGGGACCGGCAGACGCGGGCGGTGGGCCGTCCGACGACGTCGGCCCGGCCGTCGGCGGCGCCGTGCCACCCCACGCCGGCGAGCGGGCTGACCCGCTTGCGCCAGGGCCTGACGGCGCCACGGTGGTGGGCGCGGCCGCGCTGGCGAGCATCACGGCCCCCGACGGCGGCGCGGCCTCAGGCGGCGGCGGGCCGGGGGCCGGGGAGTCGCCGCTGCTGGAGTTCACGCATCCCCTGCTCGCGCTGACCGGGCTGACGTTCTGGATCTTCTTCGTGATGACCGACGACCGGCTGTTCGCGTGGATAGCGTTCGGCGTGGTCGTGGCCACCGTGCTGGCCGGCCTGAGCTGGGCGTTGCTGACCCGGCGGGTCGCGCGCCGGGCCGACCGTGAGCCGGCCGTCTTCCCGGCCCACCTGGTCATGATCCACGGGCTGGCCGCGGCCTGCACGCTCGCGCTGGTCGTGATCTCGGCCATCATCGCGACGCGAACCTGACCGCTCAGCCGCCCCGACGGCGCCCCGGCTATCCCCCGATGGCGACCGCCGCGTTGTTGGACGTCGAAGAGATCAGCGTGGCGCCGGTCGTGACCCGGATGGGCTTGGGCGACCTCTGGGTGGTCCCGTCGCCAAGCTGCCCGTTCTTGTTGCCGCCCCAGGCGTAGACGTCCCCGGTCGTGGAAATGGCGTACGAGGCGATCCCCCCGGTGGCCAGCGTCCGATAGGTCACCCCGGCCGGCGGGGAGAACCGCGTCGGAGACGACTTCCCGACCTTGGTGCCGAGGCCGAGTTGGTAGGCACCGTTGGCCCCCCACGCGTACAGCGAGCCGTTCGACAGCTTCACCAGCGTGTGGTCGTCATTCGGGCCGTTCCCGCCTACGACGACCTGCGTCGCCGCCGCCGGGAGCTGCACCCGGACCGGCACGGTCGATGGCGGGCTGACGGTCCCGATGCCGAGCTGCCCCCCGCCGTTGTAGCCCCAGTCGTAGTACGTGCCGTCAGACATCAGGGCCCCGGTGTTGCCCAGCGCCGATACCACGGCGGTGACCAGGTGGCCGTTCAGTCCCTTGACCCGTACCGGATGCCGGGCGGCTCGCATATTGCCGGTGCCCAGGGCGCCGTCGCGGTTCTTCCCGCACGAGTACACCGCGCCGCCGGCGGCGTAGGTGGCGTGATTGGCGGCCCCGGCCAGGGTGGTCACGCCGGAAAACGGCAGTTTCACGGGCCTGGTGTAGACGTTGGTGTTGCCGAGGCACAGCTCACCTCCCGCGTTGGCTCCCCAACCCCAGGCGTGGCCCGTGGTGTCGACCGCGAAGGCGGTGTCGAACGGCATGTCATCGGTCGCGAGGAAGGCGATGGTCACTCCGGCGGGAAACTGCACCCGCACGGCGGTGGTGAGGGAGTTCTGCCTGCTGCCGTTGCCCAGCTCTCCGCCGGTCCCCACGCCCCAGGCGTACACCCTGCCGTCGGTCAGCAGCGCGTACTGGGTCGAGTTGGACGTTCCCACCTCAGCGACCGTCCCCGGCACCGATACCTTGACCGGCGACAGGCTCCTGCCACCCCCGCCGGCGAGCACGCCCCAATGCTCGACCGTCCCGCCCGGCGCGCCCAGGGCGGGTCCCGCACCGCCGACGATCAAGGGCGCACAGGTCATCAGGCCGATGCCGGCCGCTAACAACCTCCGCATCGCGGCGGGTGACTTGCTCCAAAGATCCATGAGGACACCGTAACGGCTCGGAGCGCAGGCTGGGTCGCACCGGCCGGGAAGTCTGGCGGGCCGGTCAGGGGAGTTTCCAGTCGATCGGGGCAGCGCCCTGCTGCTCGAGCAGCCGGTTGGCCCGGCTGAACGGGCGGGAGCCGAAGAATCCGCGGTCCGCCGACATCGGACTCGGGTGCGCCGACTCGATGCGGGGCACGCCGTCCAGCAGCGGGACCAGGCTGCGCGCGTCGCGACCCCACAAGATCGCGACCAGCGGCTGGTCGCGAGCCGCGAGCGCCCGGATGGCCTGGTCGGTGACCTCCTCCCAGCCCGCGCCCCGGTGCGCGGCGGGGCGGCCGGGCTGAACGGTGAGGACTCGGTTCAGCAGCAGCACGCCGCGCTCGGTCCACGGGGTGAGGTCGCCGTTGGCCGGCATCGGGTAGCCGAGATCGGTCGTGTACTCGCGGAAGATGTTGACCAGGCTGCCCGGCAGCGGCCGGACCCCGGGAGCCACCGAGAAGCTCAGCCCGACCGGGTGACCGGGAGTCGGGTACGGATCCTGGCCGACGATGAGCACGCGCACGTCGTCGAAGGGCTGCCGGAACGCGCGCAGGACAAGGTCGCCCGGCGGCAGGTAGCTCCGGCCCGCGGCAATCTCGGCCCGCAGGAAGTCTCCCATCCCGCTGATCTGCCCGGCGACAGGCTCAAGGGCTTCCGCCCAGCCCGGATCGACGATCTCCGGCAACGGACGCTGCACCATGACAGGACCTTACTGCCAGCCGGCGCGGCCCGCCCGCGGGGCGTGGTCGATGTCCCTTTGCCGACGGGGCCGGGGAGGCAATGTGCCATCGACGCCCATAGCGGGTGCCGGCTGGAGACGCCGTTCGCGCTGATCGGCACCGTCGATGAGATCGCCGGCCAGCTCCGGCAGCGCCGGGAGGAGCTCGGGTTCTCGTTCATCACCGTGCACGAGCCGTGCATGACGACGTTCGGCCCGGTCATCGAGCGACTCAGGAACGAGCCTGGCTAGGCTGGGCCTGCCCGCGGCAAAAGAGGAGACTGGCCGATGAAGAGGGTCTTCGCCACCATCCAGATCGCCGCCGCGCCCATGGACGTCTGGGCGGTGCTGACCGACCTGGGCCGCTACCGGAAGTGGCACCCGCTGTTCCCCGAGGCGTCCGGCCAGATCGCCGTCGGGAACCGGATCATGCTGCACAACATGACCACCGGCGGCCGGGTGCGGACCGTCCGGCCCAAGATCCTGGTGGTCGAGCCGGGCGCGGAACTGACCTGGAAGGCCACCATCCCCGGCCTCATGGGCGGCACGCACCGGTTCGAGCTCAGTCCGGTGGACCACGGTACCCGGCTGGTGCAGAGCGAGACCTTCCACGGCATCCTGGTGCCGGTTTCCGGTCACGTCATCGCCCGGGCCGAAGCCGGCTACCACGCGGTCAACAAGGCGCTGAAGAAGCGCGTCGAGTCCCGGAAGCGCCGGTGAGCGCCGGCGGCCCGCCCTCCGGGCCACCACCGCTGAGACCGCGGCCCCGGGACGAGGCCTACAGGTCCTGCGGGTTGGCCGGGCCCTGCTGCTCGGCGAGGAAGCGCTCGAACTGCTCGCCCAGCTCCTCGGCCGTGGGCATGTTCTCCGGATCGACCAGCAGGCCCGGCTCCGGGTCAGCCTGGGCCGCCGCATCGTACTGCTGCTCCAGCGCCTGGACCACCTCGGTGACCTCGGCGGACGCCTCCACCTGCCGGTTGATCTCGGCATCGGTGCGGCGGGACGCCTCGCGCAACGACTCATCGGGCACCGAAAGCCCGGTCAGCCCGGTCACCGATTCCAGCAGCCGGACGGCACCCGCCGGGTAGGCGGCCTGAGCCAGGTAGTGCGGAACGTGCACGGCGAACCCGGCGGCGTCCCGCCCGGCCTGGCCGAAACGGAACTCCAGCAGCGCCGAGATGCTGCCCGGCACTTGCAGCTCGTTGGGCAGCGCCCGGTCCGCGTCCACCAGCGCGGAACGGGTGGCGTGCGCGGTCACCCCGAGGGGCCGGGTATGCGGCACCCCCAGCGGGATGCCGTGGAAGCCAACGGCGAGGCCGACGCCCAGCCGCTGCGACAGCTCGCCGACCGCTGCGGTGAACAGCTCCCACTCGTGATCCGGCTCGGGCCCGGTGAGCAGCAGGAACGGGGTGCCAGACGCGTCGTGCACCAAGTGCACGACGAGTTCCAGGTTGTCGTAGCGCTCCCAGTGATCCTTGTCGAAAATCATGACCGGGCGCCTGGACCGGTAGTCGATGAGCCGGTCCACGTCGAAGGTCGCGATGACCTTGTGGTCCAGGTTCTCCAGCAGATGCTCGGCGAGCAGCCGCCCGGCCGCTCCGGCATCGATGAAGCCGTCGAAATACCAGAGCAGGGCGGCGCCATCGAGCTGCGGGGCGGTGGTATCCACCTCGTAGAGTTCTCCCCGGTCCGACGTCACTAGCTGTGCCTCCTGCCGGTCTTGGTGCTTCTATCTTCCCCCAACACGCGGCCGGAGGCGATCCATCCCCGCCCGGGCCGGCGTGCCCGGCTGAGTTTGAATCTCCCGTAGCGGGCAGTAGAGACGGGGAAAAGATACGCCAGCAGCTCGCCCGCGACCGTCGTGAGGTACCGATGCATCGTCGCCTGATGGCCATCCCTGTCACGTCTGCCCTGGCCGCAGCGCTCCTGGGCCTGTCGTTTCCGGCGGGGGCGTCCGCCGGCCGGATCTTGGCCGGCGACAAGAAGCAGCCGGTCGCCGTGGGCACCGGCGGCGCCGTCGCGTCCATGAGCCTGGGCGCGAGCCAGGCGGGCATCGACGTACTCGCCCGCGGCGGCAACGCGATCGACGCCGCGGTCGCGACCGCCGCCGCGATGGGCGTGACGATCCCGTTCGTGGCCGGCCCGGGCGGCGGCGGCTTCATGGTGATCTACCTGGCCAAGACGCACCAGGTCATAACCATCAACGGCCGCGAGACGTGTCCGAGGGCGTGCACCCCGGCGATGTTCACCGACCCCAAGACCGGCCAGCCGCTCGACTACTTCTACGCCTCCGATCAGCCGCTGGCCACCGGGGTGCCCTCCATGGTGGCCACCTGGGCCAAGGCGGTGCAACGGTATGGCCGCCACAGCCTGGCCGCGGACCTGCGGCCGGCCATCGGGGTCGCTAATCGCGGCTTCCGGGTGGACGCGGACTTCCGTCAGCTCGAGCAGTCCGACTTGCCCGAGCTGCGGTCATACGCCGCCAGCCGCAAGCTCTTCCTCACCCCGGCCGGGCACGCGCTGCCGGCCGGGTACCTGCTGCGCAATCCCGACCTGGCCAGGACCTACCAGATGCTGGCCCGCTACGGCCCGTCCTACCTGTACGACGGGCCGCTCGGCCGGGCCATCGTCCACGCCGATGATCATCCTGCGCTCTCCCCGGGCAACCACATCGTCAAGCTGCCCGGGATCATGACGATGAGTGACCTGCGCGGCTACCGGGCCGCGGTCCAGCCGCCGACCCACGTCCGATACCGGGGGCTGGACGTCTACAGCATGGCCCCGCCGTCCAGCAGCGGCACCACCGTGGGCGAGGCGCTGAACATCCTGAACGGATGGAACCTGCGCACCGAGCCGAGGGCGACCGCGCTTTTCCACTACCTGGAGGCCTCCCGGCTGGCGTACGCCGACCGTGACGCCTATGTCGGCGACCCGCGTTACGTCGGCGTGCCGGTCCGGTCGCTGCTGAACCCGGCGTTCGCCGCGACCCGGCGCTGCCTGGTACACCACAAGGCCCTGGTCTCCCCGGCGGCGCCCGGCGACCCCACCCCGCCCTACCAGAAGTGCCGCAACCAGGACGTTCCCGCCCCGGCCGGGAACGAGGGACAACACACCAACAACATCGTCACGGTGGACAAGTGGGGTGACGTCGTCGGCTACACCAACACGATCAATTTCTTCGGCGGCAGCGGCGAGACCGTGCCGGGCTACGGCTTCCTGCTGAACAACGAGATGACCGACTTTGACTTCGCGCCGCCCGCACCGGGGGCCTACGACCCCAACCTGCCCGCCGGCGGGAAGCAGCCCCGATCCAGCATGGGGCCAGCCATCGTGTTGCGGCACGGGAAGCCGGACTTCGCCGTGGGCGCGGCCGGCGGCTCGACCATCATCACCACGATCCTCCAGATCATCCTGAACCACGTGGACTTCGGGATGTCGCTGCCCGCGGCGCTGGCGGCACCGCGGGTGAGCCAGCGGAACTCGCCGACGTCGCTGGCCGAGCCCGCGTTTTACCACAGTGCCCTGGCGCAGCAGCTGACCAGCCAGTTCGGCGAGCAGTTCACGCTGGCCACCGGCCCGATACTGCCGCTGGACCACTATCCGGGCGACGCGACCGCGCTCCAGGTCCTCGGTCACGGGCGCGACGAGGCCGTCGCCGAGCCGGTGCGGCTGTACGGCGGCAGCGCGCTGGTCGTGCATCCCTCGCGCTAACCGACGCAGCGCCGCTGACGGAAGTCAGCCCGCGGCCAGCAGGGCGTCGCGGAGCAGGCCGAGGTCCTCGGGAGTGCAGTCCACGTGCGGGCTGATCCGCAGCAGCGGCTCGGTCATCTCCCGCGGGGCCCGGGCCGGGATTTCGGCGGTGGTGACGATGCCGTGCCCGGCCAGCAGCCTGGCCCGGGTGTCGCCGATGTCCTGGCCCGCGGTCGCGCGCAGCGCGGTGATGGCCGACGAGCCGCCACCCCGCGGGAGCACAGCCCAGCCGGACAGGCCGTCGAGTGCTTCCCCGGTCAGCGCGCCGGCCTCGGCCAGCCGCGACCATACCCGCTGCGGCCCGGTGTCCAGGTACTCGCGCACCGCCGTGGCCAGGCCGACCCGCCCCGGGACGTTGGCCTCATGCGATTCCAGCAGCCGCACCGGGGGCGTTCCCGGCGGGGCGCTGCCCACTGCGAGCGGTGAGGTGCGCACCTGCAGCGTGTCCCACCAGCGATCGGACACCGCCAGCACCCCGACGCCGCGCGGACCCGTCAGCCATTTCCGGCTGGTGGCGTACAGCACGTCCGCGCCGCAGGCGGTGTCCACGTGGCCCAGCGCCTGCGCAGCGTCCACCCACAGCGGTACGCCCGCCGCCCGGCACAGCGCCGCCGCCTCGGCCACCGGCTGGATCAGGCAGCGGTGCGACGCCACCTGCGTGAGGTGAACGAAGGCCGGCGGCGAGGCGGCCAGCAAGTCCTGTAGGCGGTCCAGGTCGAGGGTTCCGTCGCCGCAGACCGCGAGCTCGGCCAGCCGGAGCCCGTGATGACCGAACGCGGCCAGGTTGGGACCCCACTCGCTCGGCAGCACCGCCACGGTGTCGCCTGGTTGCAGCGGCCAGGAGACGAGCAGCGCCTCAAGCGCGGCGCTCGCGCTCTCCACGAACGCGACGCCCTCCGGCCGGACGCCGAGCAGCCGGGCCAGCCCGGCCCGCCCCGCGTCCAGGACCGGCTGCACCTCCGCCTCGGCCACGTACGCGCCGACCTCGGCCTCCCGCTCCGCGTGCGCCGCGGCCGCGCGCAGCGTAGCGGTCGAGCTGCGCCCAGCGGCCGCCGAGTCCAGGTGCAGCACCTGGGCCGGGGGACGTTGCCGGTGCCACCGCCGCCACGGCTCGGCCAGGCGATCCGCGGTGTCCGGCGGGCGCACCGCCCAGTCGGTCATGGGGACAATTGTCCCATGGGCCCGGCCGAGCCCCGGGTGACACGACCCTGGCCTGGCCAGGGCGCGGACCACGCGGGGCGGCCTCACCCGGGCCAGGGCGCGGGGCCGAGGCGGGGCCACGGCGGCAGTCCGGCGGCCGACCGCGCGGCCAGCGCCGCACCGGCGCAGCCGCCCCCGTCGCCGAGCGTGCTTGCGGCCAGCCGGGGGATCCGCTGGACGGTGAGCAGGCCGGACAGCTCGCGGGCCAGCGGCTCGAGCAGGACGGGCCCGGCCAGGGACAGCCCGCCCCCGATGACCACGAGTCCGGGGTCCAGGACGCCCTGGCACCAGGCCAGCGCGCCGGCGAGCGCGCCGACCGCTTCGTCCCAGGCCCGCCGGGCGGCCGGATCACCGGCCGTCACCAGGCGGACCACGGTGGCGGCGCGGGTGACCCGGCGGCCGGACAGCTCGCGGTACCTGCGGGCCACCGCGGCGGCCGAGGCCACCGTCTCCAGGCAGCCGGTGCCGCCGCAGCCGCACCGGCGGCCAGCGCCCGCGGCCACGGCCACGTGGCCGATCTCGCCGCTGAGCGAGTGCGCGCCCGCGTAGGGCCGGCCGTCCAGTACCAGCGCCGCGGCGATCCCGGTGCCCGCCTGGACCAGGAGGAAGTCACCCGCCCCGGCGGCCGGTCCGAAGGTGGCCTCGGCCCGGGCCGCGGCCCGCACATCATGGCAGAGGGCCACGGGCAGGCCGAGCCGCCGTCCCAGCCGGTCGGCCAGCGGCACATCGTGCCAGCCGATGTTGGCGGCGGACCGCGCCACGCCCGCCGCCTCGTCCACCATCCCGGGGACGGCCAGGCCAAACGCGGCCGGCTGGCCGATCCCGGCGGCGCGGGCGGCGCGCACCAGTTGCGCGCCGACGTCTTCCAGCCGGGCCAGCACCGCGGCCCCGCCGTCGCGCGCGCCGGTCGGGACGCGTGCCTGCTTGACCACCCGCCCGTCCGCGGCAACCACCATGGCCTTGATCATCGTGCCGCCGATATCGGCGGCGATCACGGCCCCCTGGCCCGCGGCGCCCGCTGGCGCCGGACCTGCTGAGCCGGGCATGGACCGCTGCCCGCGGCTCAGGCGAACCGGACGGTGAAGGGCACCGTGACCGGGGAATTGTGCGGTGCCCGCACCGTCACGGTGCCGTGGTACAGCCCGGGACGGGCGTACTTGTGCTGGCCGTGCACCGTGTACATGCTGTTCAGCATGGTGCCGGACGGCGGCCTGCCGGTCACTCCGGACCGGGTGGCGGTGCCGTCGCCCCAGTGAATGGTGGCGCTGACCGCGCCCAGGGTCAGGCCGGGCGCGGCCACCGTGGCCACGGGGCCGGCCAGGCGGCCATGCCTCCCGGCGGTCAGCGCCGCGCCGATCGCCGCCAGGCGCCAGGCCACCTCGGTGGACGGGTAGAAGTTGACCCCGGCGGCCATCAGCCTGGCGCCCTGGACCGCGACCCGGCGCAGGAAGCTGGCGTGGGCGGCGCTGTGCACGGCCCGCCTGGCGCTCGGCGACCACCCCACCTCGGCCAGGGCCATCAGCCGGGGGAAGGTCATGTAGTCGACGCTGGCCAGGGCCGCCAGCGTCTCCGACCACACCGCGCCTTCGACCCCGATGACGTTCCGGTCGGTCACCCCCGCGACAAGCCTGCCGGGATCCCAGTCGTAGGCCTGGTTGAGGTCGCAGCCGACCGGGCAGGCCCAGGTCTGGCCGAGCCCGGACGGCGCGTTGCCGCGCGCGCCGGCCACGTACTTCTGGTCCAGGTAGGCGTGGTTGGCGGGCGCCATGACGACCTGCATGCCCTTCCTGACCGCTTCCTGCGCGGTGATGCCGGATGCGGGCTGCCAGTACTCGGCCACCGAGCCGCGCGGAACCCGGGTGCCCGGACCGGCGATGTCGGCCCAGCCCATCAGGGTCTTGCCGCGGGCGCGCACGAGGCCCGCTTCGGTATTGATGAACGAGGCGTAGGCCGGCTGGCTGAGCACCGAGGCGGGGACCTCATCGCCGCCGACGTCGTACCAGGGACCGGGCGACAGCCCAGCGAGCTGGCCGATGATCGCGCTCATGATGGCCCAGGTGTTCCTGCTGCCGGGGCACATCGCGCTGTAGCCGACATCTTCGGCATAGTCCCAGGCCGGCGGGTTGTGCAGCCCGCAGTTGATGTCCTGCGGGTGGTGCAGCCGCGGGTTCGCCGTGTCGCCGTACTCGGACATGATGATCGCGTTGTCGTGCCCGGGCGAGTCCACCTCGGGCACGACCGTGATGAAGTGCGCGGCCGCGTCCGCCACCACCGCCCGGTACTGGGCCTGGGTCCAGGAACCGCCGGGGTCCTCGGCCCGGCCCGCGGTGCCGACCGAGCCCTGCCCGCCGATCTTGCTCAGCCGCGGGAACCCGTTGATCACCAGCCGGAAGCCCTGGTCGTCGCTCAGGTGCAGGTGCAGCACGTTGATCTTGTAGGCGGCGGCCTGGCCGATCAGCCGCTCCACGGCGGACGGCGGCTCGTAGTGGCGGGCGATGTCGAGCATCACGCCGCGGTAGGCGTAGCGCGGGTAGTCGGTAATCCGAGCCGCCGGCATCGACCACGGGCCGGGCCGGGGCCGGGGGCTGCTGATCCAGGGCGGCAGCATCTGGCGCAGCGTCTGGACCGCGTCATAGAGGCCGTGCGCGGTGCGGGAGGCCAGCGTGGCCCCGGCCGGGGTGACGTCGAGGCGGTAGGCCTCCCCGTGCGGATCGGCGCGCGGACCCGCCTGGCGGCCGAGAACGAGCGTGATCGCCCCGGTCTGCGGGCCGCCGCTGACCACGGGCAGCGGGTAGCCGGTGGCCGGGCGGAGGTACCCGGCCAGATCGCGGCCGACGGCCAGCACCGACGCCGAGCCGGGCGGCACGACAATGCGGGTCCGCGGGGTGAGCGTGAACCATCCGCGCCCGGCGGTCACGCGCACCGGTTCGGGCACGATCTTCGGCTTCGGGGCGATCGCGGCCGTCGTGGCCGGGGGAGCCGTCGCGGCGGGCGGGTGGCTGGACGGCGCGGGCCGGGGTGCCCCGGTCGCGCAGGCCGAGACGGTCAGCAGGCACGCCAGCCCGGCGGCCGCGACCACGGCCGCCGGCGCCCGGGACAGCCGCCGGTACCGCCGGCCCTGCCGCGCGGTGGCACGCCGCACCGGGACCCTGGTCATAAACGCGGACCTCCCGGCGCTGTGAGCCGCACGCGTACGTTCGGTAGAGGCATGAGGATACAGAGAACCGCAGGATTCGCGTGCAATCTCACCATCCGCCTCCGGCCGCTTCACGTTCCCGTAAGGACCGCTTCCTAGGGTGACTGCCGATGGACAGGATGCAAACCGGGCATACCGGCCGCCGGGCCCGCCGGCCGGTGCACGACCCGGTGGAAGCCAACGCCCGGCTGACGTCGGGGACGGCCGTTGTCCTGCTGGTGCTGCTGGCCGCCGAAGGGGTGACCATCCTGCGCATCCGCGGGCTGATCTCCGTGCACGTCTTCATCGGCATGCTGCTGGTCCCTCCCGTGCTCGTGAAGACCTGCAGCACCGTCTACCGGTTCGCACGTTACTACCTGGGTGCGGACGAATTCCGGGAGAAGGGACCGCCGCCGGTCCTGCTGCGGATGCTCGGGCCGTTCGTCGTGCTGCTGACCTTCGCCGTCCTGGCCAGCGGGATCGCTCTGGTGTTCGTTGGAGCGGCACTCCGCTCGCAGATGCTGTTCCTGCACAAGGCCAGTTTCTTGCTGTGGCTGGCCGCGATGACCGTGCACGTGCTCGGTCACCTGCTGGACACGGCGCGGGTGGCCCCCCGGGACTGGGTGCACCGGACCCGCCGGAGTGTCACCGGAGCGGGCCTGCGGCAGTGGACGATCGCCGCCAGCCTCGTCGTCGGGCTGTTGCTCGGGCTGTTGGTACTCGGTCGGGTGGCGCCGTGGCAGGGGTCGGCACCGTATCGGGGACGGTCGTCGATACCGTCCGCGGGCCGGTGACGTGCCAGCGCCGCCGGTGACCGGAGCGGTGGGTAACGCGGTTCCACGTCACCTGCATGCTGGCGCCGCCTAGCGGGCTGTCGCCGACGCGCCACTTGCCCCCGGTTGAGCGGACCACGGCGTCGGCGATGGCCAGCCCGAGACCCGACCCGCTGCCGTCGGCGGCGCCGGCCCGGTAGAAGCGGTCGAACAGCCGGGCACGCTCGTCCTCCGGGATGCCCGGCCCGCTGTCCTCGACCGTGAGGCTGACCCGGTTGCCCTGGCTGGCGATCACGATCCGGACGGCCGGCCCGGGGCGGCCCGCACCCGCGGCGTAACGGCAGGCGTTGTCCACGAGTACGCCGGTGAGCCGGTCCATCCATTCGGGCGGGGCGGTGATCCAGGCCTCCGGCTCCCCCTCGGGGCGCACGGACAGGTCGATCCCGCGCGAGCGGGCGACAGCGGAGAACCTGTCGGCGCAGATCTCGGCGATCGTGAACACGTCCACCGGCTCATTGGCCGGGTTAGCCGGCTCGGAGTCGAACCTGGCCAGCCAGAGCAGGTTGTCCACGATGCTGCGCAGCCGCTGGCTTTCCCGGCTCACCCGCTGCAGCGCGGTCTGGTAGTGGGCGGCGTCGCGCGGGGTGCTGAGGGCCAGCCCGGTCTCGGCCTCGATGACCGACAGCGGTGTGCGCAGTTCGTGCGACGCGTCGGCGGTGAACTCCAGCTGGCGGCGACGGGCCTGCTCCACCGGGCCGGACGCCTTCAGCCCGATTACCAGCGCGGCGAGGAACACCGTGACCAGCAGCACCGGCGCGGCGACCGTCTCCGCGGCCAGCAGCACCCGCTGGATGTGCGCGGTGCTGGCCAGGCTCTGGCCGGCGACCAGCCACCCGTGACGGGTCTCCCGCCCCCTCAGCCGGAAGGTGCCGGTGCCCAGCTGGACGGTGTCCGGCCGGCCCGACAGCAGCCAGGAGCCGGTTGGCAGCGGCGGCGCGGCCGGGCTGGCTGTCAGCATGCGCCCAGTGGGGCTGAGACGCCAGACCAGGATGGGCGGTGAGGCCACGTCCTCGTCCCCGCCGTCCGGCAGCGCCGCATCGGCGAGCCCGGCGCCGCGCTGGGCGTCTTTGAGCGTGTCGCTCAGCTGGGTATCCACCCCCGCGACCAGGCGGTTGGCCGCGACCGCGTTGAAGATGGCCAGCGCGGCCACGTAGACGACCGCGATGATCAGCGTGGCCGCGGCGGCCACCCGGACCGCATGCGCGCGCCGTGGCCGGCCGACGCGAGCTTCCTGGCCGCGCCGGGTCATGTCGGCACCAGCCGGTAACCGATGCCCCGGATCGTCTCGACCTGTACCGGGGCGAGCGCCAGCTTGGCCCGCAGCCGCACCATGTGCACGTCGATGGTGTTCGAACCGAGCGCGTCGGCCTCTTCCGCCCACACGTGCAGGGCGATCGACTGGCGGGGCACGACGGCCGGCGAGCGGCGCATCAGGATCTCCAGGATGGACAGCTCGGTGCCGGTGAGCTTGGGCCGGGCCGACCCGATGCGGACCTCCCGGGAGGCCGGATCGAATTCGAGACTCCCGATGGCCAGGCGCGGGGTCTGCAGGGCCGGGGATCTGCGCTGGAGGGCCCGGAGCCGGGCCAGCAGCTCGCCGAAGTCGAACGGCTTGACCAGGTAGTCATCCGCGCCCTCGTCCAGTCCGGTCACCCGGTCGCCGGCGCTGTCTCTGGCGGTGAGCATCAGGATGGGCAGCGGCGAGCCCCGGCGGCGCACCTCGCGCAGCACGTCGAGCCCGGACTGCTGGGGCATCCGCCAGTCGAGTATGGCGACCTCGTAGTCGTAAATGCGCAGGTAACCCAGCGCCGCATCCCCGTCCGCCACGGCGTCGACCACGTAGCCGCTCTCGCGCAGTCCGCGCTCGAGCACCGAGCGCAGCGCGGAGTCGTCTTCGGCCACGAGTATTCGCACAGACCGATTGTCTACCCGATGGCACTCGATCACGCATAATCAACGCACTCCGCGCGCGGTCCCCTCCGGTTCGCAAGTCCATGATCGTTCCCACTTCGCACGCCTTCTGACCACGCGACCGGTAAACCGCACATAACGTGGTCGCACTGCGCGCGAAGTGACGATGATCACGCATGCTGAGCGGCACCGGCCGACCCGGCCAGGCCATGGTGGGCCAGCGCTGCGTGCGGATCCTCGTGGCCGGCCGGGGCGGGGTCGGCGTGGATCACGGCCGCGGTCAGCCGGGGGACGGCGTGCAGCAGGGCGTGTTCGGCCTCGACGGCGACCCGGTGCGCGTCCCGCAGACTGCGCGAGCCATCGACGACGATCGTGGTCTCGGCCCGCAGCTGGTGACCGATCCAGCGCATCCGCGGTTCGCCGGCCGCCAGCACGCCGGGGACTTCGCTCACGGCCGTCCTCGCGGCGTCGACCAGGCCGGGGTCGACGGCGTCCATCAGCCGGCGGAACACCTCGCGGGCCGCATCCTTGAGCACCAGCAGGATCGCCGCCGTGATCACCAGGCCGACGATCGGATCGGCCAGGCGCCAGCCGATCGCCGCCCCGCCCGCGCCGAGCAGGACGGCCAGCGAGGTGAAGCCGTCGGTGCGGGCGTGCAGGCCGTCGGCGACCAGCGCCGCGGAGCCGATCTTGCGCCCGGCGCGGATCCGGTAGCGGGCCAGCGACTCGTTGCCCACGAAGCCGATCACCGCAGCGGCGGCCACCGCGGGCAGGTGGGTGACCTCCCGCGGGCTGACCAGCCGGTCGATCGCGACATAGGCGGCCAGCACCGAGGACGCGGTGATCGCGACCAGGATCACGATGCCCGCCAGGTCCTCGGCGCGGCCGAAGCCGTAAGTGAAGCGCCGGGTGGCCGCCCGCCGCCCCAGGACGAACGCGATGCCCAGCGGGATCGCGGTCAGGGCGTCGGTGCCGTTGTGGATGGTGTCGCCGAGCAGGGCCACCGACCCGGACGCGACCACCACCAGCGCCTGCAGCAACGTGGTGAGGCCCAGCACGGCCAGCGAGATCCGCAGCGTGCGCAGGCCCTCGGCGGAAGCCTCCATGGCCTGGTCGACTTGGTCCGCCGCCTCGTGACTGTGCGGGGTGACTAGATGAGCAGCCCGGTGCCAGGCGCTGCCCCACCGTCCCCGCCCGCGGGCCGGCTGGTGCCCGGCCGCGCGGGCCCGGCGATCCTGGTCATGCCCGCTCTGCGGCGCGCGCTCGTGCAGATGCCCCGCCCCGCGGGCCTGGCGGTCCGGGTCACGGCCGCCGTGCGGCGCGTGCTCGTGCGGGCGACCGCCGTAGTCGGGGTCATGGCCGCCCTGGTCATGGTGGTGCGGCCGGGGGGACGTGTGGTGCTCGGTCACATGGTCTCGGCTTCCCGTCGCGGTGCTGTGGGCCGGCCGCCGCCTGGACAGCGGGCCGTCCGGGTCTCTATATTATGTGCATATGAGCGCACGCATGCACCTATCAGATGCACATGAGGCGCAACAGCCAGACGACGGCACGAGGCTGGCGGTGGCCGCCGAGGTGCTGGGACTGCTGGCCGACCGGACCCGGCTGGCC
>DASXLW010000137.1:0-54754 GCA_036496025.1 Streptosporangiaceae bacterium | reverse complement strand
GGAGGTGGTGGAGAACCCCGCGTACCGGGACGACAAGCGGGGCACCACGCTGCAGGTGCTGCCCGACCTGCTGAGCGGGCACCGCGGCGCCAAGCTGACCGCCCGCGCCGGTGACACCATGATCACCGGCCCGCAGGCGCTGCTGGTGAGCAACGATCCGTACGAGCTGACCGACATCGCCGGGCTCGGCCGCCGTGCCCGGCTCGACACCGGGACCCTCGGCGTGGTCGCGGTAACGGTGAACAACGCGCTGCAGGCCGCCGGGCTGCTGCGCGGCGCCCGCGGCCCGGGCGTGATCACGCTCACCGCCGCCGAGATCGTGGTAGACGCCGACGTGCCCGAGATCGCGGTCGGCATCGACGGTGAGACCGTCCTGCTGCCGACGCCGGTGCGCTGCACCGTCCGGCCGAAGGCGCTGCGGGTCCGGGTCCCCAGGGACCGGCCCGGGGTCCAGCCGCCCAAACCTGACCTCGACTGGACGACCCTGCGGCAACTGGCCTCATTCCGGGCTCTACCGCCAGGCGCTCAGTGACGCCTTTGAAATTGCTGACCGCGGTTGGCTGGCCGCTCAGGCCAGGATCTTGGCTTTCTCGCGGTTGAACTCCCCGGCGCTGATGACGCCCCGGTCGCGCAGGTCAGGCAGCTTGGCCAGCTGGTCCGCCGGAGTGGCCGGGCCGGCGGTCTCCTGGACGGAGCCGCGGAACTCCCGCTCCGCCTGCTGCTGGTCACGCTCGGCCCGCTGGTGCATCTTGCCGCCCCGGGCAATCAGGTACACCAGGACGCCGATCATCCGGATGAACAGCACGAAGATGAACCACAGCGCCTTGGCCCAGCCGGACAGGTCACGGCTGCGGAAGATGTCGATGAACACGGTGATCAGGATCCAGAACCAGATCACCCACAGGAAGATCTCAAAGATCGTCCAGAACGCGCCCAGTAGCGGATAGGAATAGGAAGTAGAAGCAAGCGGCATGGTGTCTCCTTGGCGTGCGCGGCAGAACTATCCCACCAGCCCTGCCGGTTGCGGCGGTCCGCGGTCGAACACCGCGAGGCTCTCGCGGGCACGGCGGGTCTCCTCTCAGCCGCTACGATGCCGTCCGGACCGGGCCGTGACCTCACCCTATGGGAGTGATCATTCCGGTGTGATGCGAAACGCCGGCTTGCGCGGACTGGCCCGCGCAGATGCCTGCTCGCGTCGGCGGCTGATCGCTGTACCGGGGGCGGCAGCGCCGGCGGTACGGCCACGAGTTGGCGCATACGCAGGCACGTCATAGCCTCTGAGGGCAGGATTCGTAGCCGGCCCCGCCCGTGGCGGCCGGCCCGGCCGGGGAGAGGCGATGGACCGCGACGATGATGTCCGTGGGCGCCTGGCGCGCTATGTGCTGACCGATGGGTTCCATCTCGTCTTGGACCTGGGGCGCAGCCGCGGTTCCTGGATCACCGACGCCGAGACGGGCGAGCGTTACCTGGATCTGTACTCGTTTTACGCCTCGGCGCCGCTGGGCATTAACCCGCCCGGTGTCACCGATGACCCGAAGTTCCTGGCCCAGCTCACCGAAGCGGCCGTGAACAAGCCCACGAACCCCGACATCTACACCGCGCACTACGCCGACTTCGTGGACGTGTTCGCCCGGGTACTCGGCGACCCGGCGCTGCCGCACCTGTTCTTCGTCGAAGGCGGGGCGCTGGCCGTCGAGAACGCGCTGAAATGCGCCTTCGACTGGAAAAGCCGGCGCAACGAGTCACGCGGCCGCTCACCCGCCCTGGGGACGAAGGTGATGCACCTGACCAGCGCGTTCCACGGCCGTAGCGGGTACACGCTCGCGCTGACCAACACCGATCCGGTGAAGACGGAGCGCTTCCCGATATTCGACTGGCCCCGGATCGAGGTGCCGGCGGTCAGGTTCCCGCTCGGCGAGCATCTGGCCGAGACGGTGGCAGCCGAGGAGCGCGCGCTGCGCCAGGCCGAGGCGGCATTCGGGGATCACCCGGACGACATCGCCTGCTTCATCGCGGAGCCGATCCAGAGTGAGGGCGGCGACAACCACATGCGGCCGGAGTTCCTGCTGGCCATGCAGCGGCTGTGCCGGGAAAACGACGCGTTGTTCGTGCTCGACGAGGTGCAGACCGGCGTGGGCGCGACCGGCACGCCGTGGGCCTACCAGCAGCTCGGGCTCGAGCCCGACGTCGTAGCCTTCGGCAAGAAGGTCCAGCTCGGAGGGATCATGGCCGGGCGCCGCGTGGAAGAGGTCCCGGACAACGTGTTCCAGGTCAGCAGCCGGATCAACTCGACGTGGGGCGGGGGCTTGGTGGACATGGTCCGCTCCCGCAGGCTGCTGGAGATCATCGAGCGCGACGGGGTGTTCGACCAGGCCGCCGCCACCGGCGACTGGCTCCTGGCCGAGCTGGAGGAGCTGGCCGCCCGGTTCCCCGGCCTGGTCTCGAATGTCCGCGGACGCGGGCTGATGTGCGCCTTCGACCTGCCGGGCACCGCCGAGCGCGACGCGCTGCTGGCCATCCTGCGGGAGCGGGAGAGGATCCTGCTGCTGCCGGCCGGGACGCGGTCCATCCGTTTCCGTCCGGCCCTGACCATCACCGAGGACGAACTGGCGGTCGGACGCAAGGCGGTCGAGCGCTCCCTCGACCGGCTCACCGCGGAGCAGGTCCCAGGTGCCGCCGCGCGGGAAACCAACTGAACCCCGACGTGGGCGCAAGCCAGCAGGGAGAGACCAGCATGACGAGGAAGATCGCTTCGATCGTCGGTGGCCGGCCGGCTGCCGGCGCCGCTGCCGGGGTCCTGACCTCAACTAACCCGTCACGACTCGAGGACGTGGTCGCCGAGGTCTCCCTGGCCACCGGCGCCACCTTCGCCTCGGCGTGCGCGGCGGCCAAGCGGGCCCAGCCTTCCTGGGCGGACGTGCCCGCCCCGGTCCGGGGGCGGGCCATCGCCGCCATGAGCCGCATCGTCGAGGCCAACAAGGAAAGCCTGGCCCGGCTCATCACCCGGGAACTGGGAAAGCCCATGACAGAGGCGCTGGGTGAGGTTCAGGAGATCATCGACACCTGCGATTTCTTCCTGGGCGAGGGACGCCGCCTCTACGGCCAGACGGTGCCGAGCGAGATGCCGGACAAGCAGCTGTTCACCTTCCGGGTCCCGGTCGGCACGGCGGCCGTGGTCACGGCGGGGAACTTCCCGGTCGCCGTGCCGTCCTGGTATCTCGTCCCCGCGCTGGTCACCGGCAACACCGTGGTGTGGAAGCCTGCCGAATACGCCGCCGCCTCGGCGATGGCGCTGTTCGAGCTGCTCCAGGCGGCCGGGCTGCCCGATGGCGTGCTCAACATCGTGTTCGCCGACGGCGCGGCGACCTTCGAGGGCCTGGGTGAGGCCCTGGCCGCCGGCACGGTCGACAAGATCGGTTTTACCGGATCCACCGAGGTCGGGGCCCGCATCGGCGAGCTCGCCGGGCGTCACCTGCAGAGCCCGTGCCTGGAACTCGGCGGCAAGAACCCGATGGTGATCACGCCGAGCGCCGACCTCGAGCTGGCCGTGGAGGGAGCTCTGTTCTCCGGCTTCGGCACCGCCGGGCAGCGGTGTACCTCGCTGGGCACGGTCATCGTGCACGAGTCCGTGCACGATGAGTTCCTGGCGCGGTTCGGCAGCGCGGTCTCGGCGGCGCGCGTCGGCGACCCCGCCCAGGACGTGGTCTACGGGCCGATGCTGGACGAGAAATTCGCCCGTCGCTACGAGGAGTACCTCGGCTGGATCCAGCCGCACCACAAGATCCTCGGTTCCAGCGGCGTGGGAAAGATCTCCGGCTCCAACCCTCGGGCCGGCTTCGCCGGCGACCCGGAGGCGGGGTTGTTCTACCACCCCGTGATCGTGGACGGCCTGCTGCCCGGGGACGCGCTGTTCCGGCAGGAGACGTTCGGGCCGATCGTGGGCGTCATGACCTACGGCCGCCTCGAGGAAGGGATCGCACTGGCCAATGAGCCCGGGTACGGCCTGTCCTCCTCCATCTACTCGGGCAACCCGCGGGAGGTGTTCGCCTTCCGGCGCGGGATAAGCGCCGGGATGGTCAGCGTCAACAACTCCACCTCCGGAGCTGAGGCCCACCTCCCGTTCGGCGGCAACGGCAAGTCGGGCAACGGCAGCCGGCAGTCGGGCATCTGGGTGCTTGACCAGTTCACCCGCTGGCAGGCGATGAACTGGGATTACTCCGGCCATCTGCAGAGGGCGCAGATGGATGTGGCCGAGCTCGTGCCGGACCTGGATTTCCGGCTCACGACCTGAGCTTGCCGTTGATCCGCCCGCCTGCTCGACGCCGACCCGCCGCCTAGGCCCGTTCTCGGGATCGAGGCGTTCACGGCCAATCTCGACGTCCTGCTCGGCCTGCTCAAGGCGCCCACCAAGGTCAGAGCGGGCCAGTTCCCCTCCGGTAATGCCGCCGCCGGGCGTGCCAGCCCAGCGGCCGCCGGCGCAGCGGCCGCCGGCGCAGCGGCCGCCAGCGGAGGGGCCCGCTAACGGAGGGTCAGCGAGCCGGCCTGCCGGGTTTCTCGCTCCGGGATAAGCGCCGCCGAAGCGGCGCTCCCCATGTCGCCGCGGATCCCCTTGGCCGTTTTAATGCTTTACAGCCGCGAGCCTTCGTTATAAAATGATCTTCCTGAATGCCATGATGACGGGGTGATTATGGCAGGACGCCGGCTCAACGCGTTTCGCTTGTCAGGCTTGACCGTTGCGCTGAGCGCGTCTGTGTTGATGCTCATCTCCAGTCAGCTGCCCTGGGTCCGCACCACGTCGCCGATAGCCTTCGATTATTGGATTGATGTCCGGGTCGACAATTCTGGTGCCCTTGACATCAGTGCGGTCAAGGTGCTCGTCATCGCTGCCCTGGCGGTTGCAGTCCTGGGCGTTATGTCCCTGATCCCGTACCTGCGCGCGCTGTGCGCGGTGGTGGTAGTGATCGGCGGCGTATGCATAGCACTGGCGCTCGGGGTCATGTCCGAAATAAATAAGCCGGTCACCGGCAATTTCGTCGGCCACATCGTCGGCAACGCGTCCCAGCACGGTCCCGGGATGGGAATTTACGTGCTGATTGCCGGGAGCGCGCTGGCCATCATCAGCGGAGCCCTGACCCTGCTCAGTCCGCGAACAGCGCCTCCTGGCTATCTGTACGCCGCGGCGCCGTACGACGCTCCCACGGCGCCGTGGCCCAGGCAGACAGTCGCCGTTGCCGCGCAGCCATCCACTAGGCGATATCGCGGTGCATCTTTGGGGCGAATAGCAGCATCAGGGGCGCGAATCCGGCGTACGCAGCCACCCTCGTGACCGCCCGGGTCCGGCCGCGTCGACTGGTTCGGGCGACGGCCGAAGACAACCGTGCCCCAAACGGACCAGATCGGCGTTCAGCGGCGCTGGCGGCGCGGGGCGCCCACTTCGGGTGCCGGCAGGCCGTCCTCGAGGTAGACCAGCCCGCGGCCTGCGCACGCCGCTCGTACCCGCCGTCTGATGGGGCGCCTGAGCAGCGGGAGGGCATCGGTCAGGGCGAGGATCTGGTATGCGGAGATTTCCTCGGGCTGGACGACGATCGCGGCCAGGTCCCGGTCATTGACCCCGTCGCAGCGGAACAGGAACCTGATGCCACCCGGCTTGCCCGGGCGGGGGCGACGGAAGTCCATGCACGCGAGCTGGCCGCGGCGCACCTCGATGCCGGTTTCCTCGCGTACCTCACGCTGGCACGCCTGCCAAGGCGTCTCCCCGTCAGCCTCCATGACCCCCCCGGGGATGGTCCAGCCGGACTTGTAGGTCGGCTTCAGGATGAGCAGCCGGTTCTCCGGGTCGAAGATGAGCGCCCCGGCCGACACCGGGATCGCGGGCAGGTCCGGGGGGCCGGGGACGTCCGGAGCCTGCGCCGCCGCCCCTCCGCTGTCAGTGGTCACGACGGCCACGTTACGACGGCCGGGCGACACGTTACGACGGCTGCGCGGCGCGTTACGACGGCTGCGCCACACGTCACGACGGGCTGCGCGGCATGTTAGACGGCTGCGCGGCACGCTGGACGGCTGCGCGACTGGCATCAGGCGTCTGCCGCGTCGCGCCGCAGGCCTTCCTCGGCGTATTCGATGAGCAGTTCGCTGACCGACAGTTCCCGCCGCTCGGCCTGGGCGGCGAGCCGCTCGGCCAGCGCGATCGGCATGACCACGGTGCGGCGGACGCCATCGTCGCTCTCCCACGCCTGGTCCGTCGTCTCAGACACGCTCCCTCCTTTCCGGCGCGATGCTCTGCGCCACTTCCGGCGTGACATAACGGCGCAAGATGCGGTCGCTCAGCAGGCCGAGGCAGCTCAGGTTGGGGAAGCCCGGTCCCTGGGCCAGCCCGGCCACCACCGGCAGGTGCAGCGGCGGGCTCATCCCCGCGACGGACAGATCGACCTGGATCTGCCGTTCGAGCTCGGCCCCGGCCAGCGCGCCGCTGAGGCGGCGGCGCGCCTCGGTGCCGAGCAGCGTCTCGAACCACCGGGCCTGAAAGCCGATCGCCACCACCACGAGGTCATAGGCGACCCGCTCGCGCTCGCTCTCGTACTCGATTGCGACGACGACCTGCCGCTGGCCGGCCTCGATGGCCATCGCCCGCCCGGCGAGCGTGCGGAACCCGCGCGAGGCGTTGAGGATCGCCTCGGCCTGCTGCGAGAAGACACCGCGATCGGTGCGGTCGAGGAATTCCCGCCGGTGCGACCACGCCAGTCCCGGCCAGTCACCCGGATCGGAGTAGTAACGGTTCTCGTCGTAGCTCTCCCCCCGCGAATACAGGACTCCGCGGCTGGTCAGCACGTCGATCGTCGAGTGCTTGTGCCAACCGGTCAGCAGGCTGCTGACGACGGAGGCCGCCGTCTCGCCGCTGCCGATCACGCATATGCTCTGGGCCATCTTCGGCCCGGCCATCGGCCGCCGCAGCCAGTAGCTGCGCCCGTCGAGCACCTGCGGGTGATCTTGCGGCTGGCCCGGGACGCCGATCGGCGGGCCCGCGCCGGTGAACACCACGCCGTCCGCCCGGACCCCGGGCCCCGACTGGAGCGTCAGCCGCCACTGGTCCCCATCGGCCTCGACGGCGACCACCTCGCCGGCCACGATCTCAGCCCGCGCCTTGTCGGCGACCTCGCGCAAGTAGAAACTCCACTGCCGGTGCGTCGGGCGGAGCCGGCCGCGATCAACCCAGTCAGCATACGAGCCGTGTTCGATCAGATGCCGCTGCCAGCTGTAGTCCGCCATCGCCGCGGTGACCGACGACGACGCCACGCCCCAGCTGTGCGCGTACGGGAAGCCGATGTCCTTCTCCGGCGGCGTGCCCAGCGCCAGCAGCCCGTTGGTGTAGCCCTGCCGGCCGCTCCAGTTCCCGGCCACCGCGCTCCGGTCCACGAGCACGACCCGCGGTGGGTCAAGGCCGGCCGCGGCCAGGGCACGGGCCTTGGCGGCGATCGCGATCCCCTTCGGCCCCGCTCCGACGACGGCCAACGTTGGCATGACGGTGAGAATAGCCCCGCGCCGGGCCTTCGGTGGCCGCGGCCAGAACGTCCCTCGGCGGCTACAACCGCCAACCCTGACGCATAATCGCCGCGTGGAGCGAGCATAGTGTGATCGCCAGGGCCTGAACGAAAATCTCCGGAGGAGCAGACAATGGCAGAGGCCTCTGAGCAGGAACCGTCAGTACCGACCTCGGCCACCGTCGCGGATGTGATGCGGCCCCCGGTGACCACGGTGGGGCAGTACGACCACGCGGCCGCGGCCGCCTACCTGATGAAGCACGCAGGCGTGTCCGCCCTCGTGGTCCTGGACTCCCAGACCGACCAGCCGATCGGCATCGTCACCGAGGCTGACATCGCGCACGTGGTGGCGGACGGGAGGGACGTCAACGACGTGCGGATCCATGACATGATGACCGAGAGCCCGACCGTCATCCACCCCAAGACCAGCATCATCGAGGCGGCCAAGATCATGACGAACGGCCGTTTCCGGCACCTGCCGGTCGTCGACGACGACGGCATCGCCGGAATGGTCGACATCACCGACGTGTGCCGCGCGCTGCTCGATATCGACCTTTCCGGGCTGGCCGCGACCAGCACGGCGGAGCCGGAATAGAGATCGCGGCGCCGGGCGGGAACGCAGGGCCGGCGGTGACGGTGACGCGCCATGTCGCGGGGCTGCCCGTGGGCCGGTAGCCACGTGCTGGCATCCGGTGGCAGCCCGCGCCGCCGGGCGCGCAACCTGGCGACCGAGCCGCGCCGGACACACAAGATGTGCGATTCACCGCGCGCTGGCCAGCCTGCGCGCCTACCCTCAGCCCGGTGAGCGCGCACCCCAAGCAGGCCTGGCCGACCGGGACCGTGACGCCTGCCAGCCCGGCCCGCCGGGCATCCGCTCACCGGCGTCCCACCAGCCTGCTGGAGCAGGTGGGACTGGCCCGCCTGCTCTCCGGCGCGCGCTGGCTGCTGCTCGGCGAGCTGGCCAAGTTCGCCATCGTCGGCGTGCTCGCCGTCCTGATCGCCGGCGTCGGCACCAACGTGCTGCACTTCCAGGCTGGCGTCGGCCCGCTCACTTCGAACGTGATCGCCACCGTCGTGGCCACAGCCGTGTCCTACGTGGGCAACCGCTACTGGACATTCCGGCACCGGCAGCGAAGCAGCGTGGGTCGCGAGGGCATCGTGTTCTTCGTGCTGAACGGCATCGGGCTGGCGATCCAGCTCGCCTGCCTGGGGCTATGCACCTACGTACTGGGCCTGCACGACAGGCTCTCCTACAACGTCTTCCTGGTCATCGGCATCGGGCTGGCCACCGTGTTCCGTTACGGGGCCTACAAGAAGTGGGTGTGGCGGGCGCAACTGCCGGCTCAGCCGTCCCCGGGAGCATCCGCCCGGTGAGCCCCCCGGATGAACCGCCCGGCCAGGTCATCTCGACCCGGCCGGCCAGCCGCGCCACGCTGCGGTCATGCCTCAGGCGGCGCTGACGCTCATTCGCCGCCGGGCGGCCCGCGACCGGTAGACGATCAGGGCCAGCGCGGTGCAGAGCAGGGCAGCCCCGGCCGCGATGAGTACGATCTGCCAGCCGGGCATGCCGCTGCCGATCGCGTGCGCCTGGGTGGGCAGCGCCGGGTGCTTGCCCCCGCCGCCTGAGTCAAGCTGCGGTGCGGGCACGCCGGGGCGGCCGTGCGGAGCACCGCCCAGCGGGGTCATCACTCCGGCCATGGCCGGGGGCACTGCACCGATGCTGATGGCCAGCAGGGCGCCCGCCGCCCAGGCCGCGATCGCGGCGAGCCGGCCGAGGAGAGAAAAGCGTTTCATGACAGCCTCCTGAATGTGCAGAGGACAACCAGGCGAGCTGTGATACAGGCCGTGAGCGGGCATGCCCGTGGCGAGCGGCACTTTCACGCTGCGTGACCAGGAGCTCTCGCGCAGGCTCCCGGACTGGAGTGGCGGCTCCCGGGCTAGAGGCTGGTGCTGTCCGCGGGGATGTCAGCCGGCGGATCAGTGGCCGGCCGCGCCCAGTAATCCCCGGCCGCCTTGGACGCGGCGAGCTGCTGCGGCGTGCCGAAGCCGGGCGCCATCGAGGCGGCGGTCCCGGGCAGTACCTCGTGGTGCTCGATGTTGAGCAGCCGCAGCCAGCTCTGCTGACCCATGGTCAGGGCGATGAAGCAGCCGAGCTCGACCAGCTCGGGCTCGGAGAAGTGCCGGTAAAGCCGCTCCCATAGCGCGTCGTCGGCGTCCAGTCGCCAGGTGATCGCCTCGGCGTACGCGAGGGCCGCCTTCTCGCGGTCGCCGAGCCTGTCCGAGGACTCGAAGTTCAGCAGATCGTCGTACTGCGCCTCGCTCAGGCCTTGTGCCCGCGCCTGCTCCGAGCGCTGGTTGCCGCAGTACTCACACTTGACCGTGCGCGACACGTAGGCGCGGCACAGTTCCTTGATAGCGTGGTCGCAGACCCCACCGCGGAAGATCGCCTCCCACGATCTGGCGAAGGCCCAGAAGCACGCGGGAACGTGGGCGCGCACCGCCGAACTCTCCGGCCGCGGGGTGCCCTCGCGCCGGCAGCGCTCCATCTCCGCCCGCATCTCGTCGTCCATCGCCTCCAGCGGCAGGTAACCGATCCGCTGCTTGCGGCCCATCGCGCCTCCCTTGAGCGGCGAACATCCGGCCCGCTTCCGATTGTCCCAGACCGGACGCCGTCGCCGAGGGATCGAGCCCAGATCAGGTCGGATCGTTCTCCAGGGCACGGGTGAGGTGGATGCGCTCGGCCGATTCGGGGAGCGGACGGTGGGTCATGCGTACCGGCTTGACGGGTTGCTGGGAGTAGTTGAAGGCATTGGCGAATGAGTACGCGGCGGAATCGTTGACCCCGAGCGCGGACAGGCCGAACGTGTGCTCGGTGTAGGCGAGGATCCCGGCGAACGTGGTCGCGGTGGTGTCGGTATAACCGGGCCTGGCGTACGGGCTGACGATGATCAGGGGCACCCGGGGGCCCTGGGCGGTGCCGTCCGGGTTGACGCCCGGTCGCACCTGGTCGTAGAAGCAGCCGCAGTCATCCCAGGTGATGAACACCGCGGTCGAGCGCCAGTCCGGGCCATGTTCTACCGCGCCAACCAGCTGCCCGACCCAGTTGTCGCACGCAGTGATGCTCACCCCGTTGTGACAGCTGTCGGCGAAGTCCGGGCCGCCGGGGGTCACCACCGAGAAGGCGGGCAGCGAGCCGAGCAGGGCATCCGCGGTGAACTGGGAGTCGGGGACCAGGTTGGCGGCCTGCCTGGTGTCCAGGCACTGGGCGAACGTCGGGCAGATCGACCAGTCGTAGCCATCCTGGGTGCTGTTGGCCCCGTACAACTTCCACGACAGCCCCGCGGCGTCCAGCCTGTCCATGATCGTGGACATGGGCTTGACCGGCGTCTGCTCGAACGCCCCGCCGAACCGCAGCCCGGGCAGGTGGGCAGGCACGCAGCTGGGCACCGACTGCACCCGGCCGCTGGGAGCGACCCACGGGGTCACCTTGTTGCTGTCGCAGCCCCAGCCGGGCCCGTGAGCGATGCCCTTCGCCCGGTGCGGGTTGTCGCCGTAGAAGCTGTCGGCGGACGCCGCGACCATGTCCATGTGCCCGGCCCAGGAGGCCGAATCTCCCATGGAGAACGTGCGGTCGCTGATGGCGAAGTCCTGCGCCAGGGTGGTGATGTTGGGCACCTGCGAGGGCTGGTATCCGCTGATGCAGCGGTAACCGGCCGCGGCGGCGCAGCTGCCGTCCGGGATGTTCTGCCAGCCGTCCATCCTCCCGCCGTCGATCGCGGCGGCCTGGGCCGCGACGCTGTGCTCTATCGCCGGCACGGTGTCCGGCGTGGTGCCGGGCGTCACGACGGCGCCGTTCGACAGCTGCACGAACGACGGCAGGCCGCCGTCCGGGCAGCGCCCGCGCTGGGTATCGCACCAGAAGCCGAGCAGGTTGTCGAACGAGTGGTTCTCCAGGTAGATCACGACCACATGCCGGATCGGGGTGGCCTGCGCCCGGGTGGCGCCGGGGACGGCCATCGCGCCAGTACAGGCCAGGGCCGCGCCGAGCGAGGTCCAGACCGCGAGCTTCCCCCGGCTCAGGCCGCGCAAGTAGCCCATCGTGATCTTCCCCTTTCACGACGAAAGCCGGGTCTTGACGCGTTCGGCATCGCGAGTTTCGCCGGCCACAGCGCCGAGTATCCGCGTCGCGTCACCCTGCCGCAGGCGTTTCGGCCTCACGGGTGGCTCCCGTTAACGCGGAGCATTGGGACCGGTATCACGGTGCTCATGCTCGGCGCTGACCGATGGCCGCCCGGCTAGGCGTCCCGGAACCGGAGCAGCAGGCCGCCGGCCAGCAGCGCGCCCGCCGCCCAGGCGGCCAGCACCCCGAGCCCGGCCCACGGGCTGATCGGCAGGCTGCGCAGGCCGGTGGTGGCCTGGATGGTCAGGCCGGCGGTCATCGGCCCGATCTGCTCCAGGTGCCGTCGCCAGTGCGGGTCGGAAGCCAGCGCGGCGATGATCGGGAACAGGTACAGCAGCCCGAGCACCACCCCCACCGCGGTCGCGGAGTCCCGCAGGACGGCGCAGGTGCCCAGGCTCAGCAGGGCGATGAGGGCCAGGTAGAGGACCGATCCGGCGGCGGCCCGCAGCACCGGCCCGGTGGTCAGCGACAGCACGTGGAAGCCGTGCGCGGCGGTGAACCCGTGGCCGGGCAGGATGAGCCGCCCCGCCAGCAGGCTCCCGGCCACGGCGACGGTCCCGGCGGCCAGTACCAGGCCGGTGAGGACGACGGCCTTGGCGGCCAGCACCCGCAGCCGGCCGGGCATCGCGGCGAGGGTGGTGCGGATCATGCCGGTGCTGTACTCGCCGCCGATCGCGAGCACGGCGAGCACGGCCACCACGGCCTGGCCGAACTCGATCCCGGTCAGGCTGAGCTTGGGCACGTCCGCCGGGCAGGCGGTGCCGGGCGAGCACCGGGTGGCGGCCGCGGCCGCGGTGCTCACCGCCACGGTCAGCACGACGGTGGCGATCAGCAGCCAGGTCGTCTCCGGTGCCGTGCGGAGCTTCGTCCACTCCGCGTACAGTGCGCCCCGCAGGCCGGGCCAGCCGCCGGAGCCGGCGGCGGCCAGGCCGACCCGGCGGGCCGGGAGGGTGCGGCTCATGCGTCCCTCCTGCGCAGCAGGTACAGGGCCAGCACCACGGCGGCCGCGGCGTAACCGCACAGCACCCCGAACCCGGCCCACGGGGACAGCGGGAAGTAGGCCGGCGGGGTGTACTGGGCGGTGACCTGCGCATAGTGCGGAATGCTCTGCTGGATGGCGAAGCCGGCGGCCGGGGTGACCCGCAGCAGCCACTCGCCAGCGCCGGCCGGGACGACCTGCGCGACCGCCAGCACATACGGCAGCACGATCGCGACGACGACGGCGGCGACAGCGACGGCGCTGCGCCGCAGCACGGTGCCGATGGCCACGGCCAGGACGGCCGCCAGGGCCAGCACCGCCGCGGTGCCGACGATGACCCGTACCTCGGTCAGCCAGGTCACCGGCAGCACGTACTGCCCCTGGTCGCGCGACAGCCGGACCCCCACCGTGACCGCGATGACCGCCGCGGCCAGCCCGGCCGCGAACGCGACCAGGCCTGCCACGACGGCCTTGGCCGCCAGTACCCGGCCGCGCCGCGGGCTAGCGGCCAGCGTGGTGCGGATCAGGCCGCGCCGGTACTCGGCGGTCATGAACAGCGCCGCGATGACGACCACCGCGATCAGCCCGGCGAACACGCCCGCGAGGTGGTCCTCGATGGTCGCGCTGGGGCCGGGCCCCGTCCCGGGCACGACCGGGGCGATGTCACCGGACCCGGTCACCGTGAACCGCCCCCCGGCCTGGCGGAACCCGATCTGCCGGCCGGAGTAGGCGGGGCCGTTGGCCCCGATGTCCTGGCCCGCCCACCGGCCACCCGGCCCGCCGGACAGGCCCACGTGGTCGAACACCCCGGTGGCCAGGCTGGGCCCGATCTGGCCGTTGCTCCCGCCGAAACCTGAGGTCACCTTCATGTACGGCGGCGAGGTGGTGAACAGCCCGGCCTCGGCGGTGGCGGGCAGCCCGGCCAGGCGGGCGGCACCGAGCCTGGTCCAGTGGCGGCCGTCAGCGGAGTCGTACCCGGTGATGATGTCGCCGGAGCGGGTCAACCGCAGCCAGCGCGGGGACGCCGCGGACGCCCGGCCGGGCAGCCCGGGGAAGTCCTGAGCGTAGTTGTACTGGAACCGGACTCCATGACCGCCGGTGGCCATCATCGCCGCGTACGCCGATCCCGGTCGGGTGCCGGCCATGATCATGATGCCTGCCTTGGACCACGGCTGGATTCCCGGCTGCAGGCCGCCGCCCGGCAGGCCCGGACCCGCGGCCCCGCCTGAGACGTACCGGCCGGTCAGCGCGGTGATCCGGGCCGTGATGCTGCCGTGGCTGGCCAGCGGCCGGCGTACGAAGTAGAAGCTGTCGGTCACCGCCTCACCGCCCGGCCCGGTCGGCAGCGGCTGGAGGCAGGCCGCACCGGTCCTGCCGTTCCCGCAGCCGATGCCGGCCTGCACGGCTAGCAGGCCGATCAGGTCGATCAGCACAGCGGCCACGATCATGCCGATCACCCAACTGCGTACGGTCCGGAACTTCGTCCACTCGGCCCGCAGTACGGACCCGAACCCGGCGCGGGCGGCCGGGGGGCCCGGCCGCGCTCGGGTCGTGACGCCGGCGCTCATCGGGTCGCCTCCCCAACCGCCTGGGCCCGGTATTCGACCTGGTCGCGGGTGAGTTCCAGGTAGGCCTCCTCCAGCGTGGCGCGGTGCGCCGACACCTCGGAGAACGGCACGGCGCTGCGCCCGAGCAGCGCAACGATCTGTTCCGCCGCCAGCCCGGACACGGTGAGCGTGCCCTGGCTGGCGTGGGTCACGGCGGCCCCCGCATCCTCGAGCACCGTGGCCGCCTCCGGCCATGCGTTAGTGCGCAGCGTCACCCGGTCACCGGAGGTCGCGGCGATCAGCTCGCTGATGCTGGTGTCGGCGATCACGCGGCCGCGGCCCACCACCACCAGGTGGTCGGCGGTGTCCTGGAGTTCGCTCATCAGGTGGCTGGAGACGAGCACCGCCCGGCCTTCGGCGGCTAGCGACCGCAGGAAGCCCCGCATCCACACGATCCCCTCGGGGTCCATGCCGTTGAACGGCTCGTCGAACATCAGCATCGGCGGGTCGCCGAGCATCGCCGCGGCGATTCCCAGCCGCTGCCGCATACCCAGCGAGAACCCGCCCGCCCGCCGCCGGGCCACCTGGAGCAGCCCCGCCCGGTCCAGCACCTCGTCCACCCGGCCCGCCGGCAGCCCCTGCGAATGGGCCAGCCACAGCAGGTGGTTGCGCGCGGTCCGGCTGGGCTGCAGCGCCCCGGCATCCAGCAGCGACCCGACGTGCCGCAGCGGGTGCGGCACGGCGGGGTAGGGGCGGCCGCCGATGAGGGCGCTGCCCGCGTCGGGGGCGTCAAGGGCGAGGATCACCCGCATCGTGGTGGACTTCCCGGCCCCGTTGGGCCCGACGAAGCCGGTGACCTGACCGGGCACGACAGTGAACGTCATCCCGTTCAGGGCCAGCGTCGGGCCGAAGTGCTTGCGCAGTCCGGTTACTTCGATCGTTGCTTCCATGGGGCCAGTTGTACGGCTGTGGCGCTAACACGGGCCGAACGCGGACCGTTATTCCGCTGTTAGGTGCGGCGGGGCATGCTGGAGGCCGGGCCGCACTACACGCCGGGAGGCGACCGATGAGAATACTGCCGCAGCGCACCGTGCGGCTGCGGCTGACCGCGCTGTACGGGATCCTGTTCCTGGTGTCCGGCGCCGTGCTGCTGGCTATCAGCGGCGGCGTCGTGGTCGGCCGCTCCTCGGTCCAAGCCGCCAGCGTCCAGAACGGGCAGGCCCCGCGGTCCGCACTGGCGCGGGCGCACGCACAGATCCACCAGCTCCAGCAGCAGCTGGCGGACGAGCGGGCGCTGGCGCCCGGAGGACTGTCGCACAACCTGCTGGTCGCGGGGGTGATCGCGCTGGGCATCATGACCGTGGTGGCCGTGCTGCTCGGCTGGGTCATCGCGGGCCGGGCGCTGCGCCCGCTGCGCGCGATCACCGAGAAAACCCGGCGGATCTCCGCCGATAGCCTGCACGAGCGGCTGACCATGACCGGGCCGCGCGACGAGCTCACCGAGCTCGCCGGCACGATCGACGGGCTACTGGCGCGGCTGGAGGGCGCGTTCGCGGCGCAGCGCCGGTTCGTCGCCAACGCCTCGCACGAGCTGCGCACCCCGCTGACCACGATGCGGGCCTCGGTGGACGTGGCGGTGGCCAAGCCCGGCCCGGTGCCGCCGCAGACCATTGCCCTGGCCGGGCGGCTGCGCAGCGAACTGGACCAGGTCGACCGGCTGCTCGACGGCCTGCTCGCGCTGGCCCGGGCGCAGCACGGCGACCTTCCTGGCCACACCCCGGTCTCGCTCGACTCCGTCGTCTCCGCGTCGCTGGCCGCGCGGGCCGACGCCATAACGGCCCGCAAGCTGACCGTGCACCATGCCGCTGGCCACGATGGCGCCTGGGTGGACGGCAGCCCCGCATTGCTGCACCGGATGGCGGACAACGTGATCGAGAACGCCATCGGCCACAACACCGATGGTGGCTGGGTCAGCGTCATCACCGTGACCGATGGGCAGGCCGCACGGCTGGTCGTGGAGACCGGCGGGGAAGTCCTCGACCAGGCGCAGGTTGACCAGCTGACGCAGCCGTTCCGGCGGCTGGGCGCGGACCGGACCGGTTCGGACAGCGGGGCCGGGCTCGGACTGTCGATCGTGGCGGCCATCGCGGAAGCGCACGGCGGGTCCGTGCGGCTTACCGCCCGGCGCGAGGGCGGCCTGCTGGTGGCGATAGGGCTGCCGCTGGCCCGCACGGCTGTGGTGGCCGTCGGGCAGGAGGTTCCCGCGTGAGGGTGCTGGTGGTCGAGGACTCGCGTTCCCTGGCCGACGTGCTGGTCGAGGGACTTCGCGACCAGGGCCTGGCCGTCGACGCCGCCTGCGACGGACTGGAGGCCGTGGCCAAGCTCGACGCCAACGCTTACGACGTGGTCGTACTCGACCGGGACCTGCCGAAAATCCATGGTGACACGCTCTGCCAGATCATCACTGAGCGTGACGACCGGGCCATGGTGCTGATGCTGACCGCGGCCGGCTCGCCGGGGGACCGGGTCGCCGGCCTCAGCCTCGGCGCCGACGACTACCTGGCCAAGCCTTTCCACTTCCCCGAGCTCGTCCTGCGCATCCACGCCCTCGCCCGCCGCCAGCCCACCGCGCGGGCCCGTACCCTGCGCGCGGCCGGTATCGAGCTTGACCCGCTGCGGCACACGGTCACCAGGGACGGGCGGCCCGTGGATCTGTCGGTCAAGGAGTTCGGGGTGCTGGAAGCCTTGCTGCGGGCGCAGCCGGCCTTTCTCAGCGCCGAGCAACTGCTCGAGCAGGTCTGGGATGAGTTCGCCGACCCGTTCACCAACACCGTCACCGTCACCATCGGCCGCCTGCGGCGCAAGCTCGGCGACCCCCCGGTGATCACCACGACGCCAGGAGTGGGCTATCGCCTCACCCTCCAGCCCGGCCCGGGCCAGTAGCCTGCCCGGCGGCGAGGGGTGACGTGGCGCCGAGGATGACGCGGCGCAGGCCACCGGGCATCCTGGGGGGATGTCTGCCGTCAGTCCGGTGCTGGTGGGGCGCGACGCCGAGGTCGCGGCTCTGCGCGAGTCCTGGGCGCAGGTGCGCGGGGGTGCCCCGGCCACGGTACTGATCGGCGGCGAGGCCGGTATCGGCAAGACGCGGCTGGTCAGGCAGTTCGCCGCCGGCGTCGACGCCGAGGTGCTGTACGGCGGGTGCGTGGACCTCAGCGGCGGCGGCCTGCCGTTCACCCCGTTCACCTCGGCTATGCGCGGGCACGGAGACACCCTGGCCGAGCTGCTGCCGGTGGACGTGCAGGCCGATACCGAAACCGCCCGGGCCCGGCTGTTCGAAGAGGTGCTCACGCAGTTCGCTGGGTTGTGCGCGCGGCAGCCCGTGGTGCTCGTGATCGAAGACGTCCACTGGATCGACCGGTCCAGCCTCGACCTGCTGTCCTTTCTGGTGCACAACCAGCAGGCGGCCGGGGGGCTGCTGTGCGTGGTGACCTATCGGTCCGATGAGCTGGAACGCGCCCACCCGCTGCGGGGATCGCTGGCGGAGCTGGACCGGGTCGCCTGGACCCGGCGCCTGGAGCTGTCCCGGCTGGGGCGGCGAGGGGTGGGCTCGCTGATCGGTGCCATATCGGGCGTGGAGCCCACCGCGAGCCTGGTGGAGGAGATCTACCGGCGCAGCGAGGGCAATCCGTTCTTCGCCGAGGTGTTGCTGGATCGTCAGGATCAGCCTGGGCTGCCCGAGTCTCTGCGAGACCTGCTGCTGGCCCGGGTGGCCCGGCTGCCGGACCCGACGCAGGCGGTGCTGCGGATGGCGGCGGCCGGGGTCGGTCGGGTCAGCCATGAGTTGCTGGCCGCCGCCAGCGGGCTGGACGACGGTGCGCTGTCGGCGGCGCTGCGGCCCGCGGTGGCGGCCGGCGTGCTGGTGGTCGACGGGGGAGGTTACCGGTTCCGGCACGCGCTGATCAGCGAGGCGGTCCGGGACGACCAGCTGCCGGGCGAGCGGGCCGCCGCGCACCGCCGGTTTGCGCAGACGCTGGAATCCGATCACGTGCTGGCGGCGAACGGCGGCGGCCCCGCCGAGCTGGCGTTTCACTGGCACGCGGCCGGAGATCCGAGCCGGGCGCTGGAAGCGGCGTGGCAGGCGGCCGGCGACGCCGGAGCCCGGCTGGCCTACGCCGAACGGCTGGACGTGCTGGAGCGGATCATCGAGCTGTGGGCGCAGGTCCCCGATGCGGCCCGCCGCATCGGGTGCGACCGTCCCGTGGTCGTGGACGCGGCGGTGGCCGCGGCCGTGGAGGCCGGCGAGCTTGAACGCGGGGTGGCCCTGGCCACGGTGGCTCTATCCGGGGCCGAAGGCGATCCGGTGCGGACCGCCCGGCTGCTCGGGCAGCGCGCCCCCATGCTCGCCGGGCTGGGCCGGGCCGGCGAGCTCGATGACCTCAGCGCGGCGGTGCGTATCGCTCCGCCCGGCCATCCGGTGCGGGGGGTGGTGCTCTGCGCGCTGGCGAGCCGGTTGCTGTCGGTCCCGCGCAGCGACGAGGCGGAGGAAGCCGCGGCCGAAGCGCTCGATATCGCGCGTGCGGCCGGTGACGCCCGGATCGAGGCACAGGCGCTCATCCTGCTGGCCGGCCGCCGCGTGCGGCGGGGCGATCTCGCTGCCGAGCTGCCGCGGCTGGCCGAGGCGGAGGAAGCGGCGGCCCGGCTCGGCGCGCACGGCGTGCGGTTGCAGGCCATCGCGACGCAAGCCACGGTGCTCGTGGCGTTCGGTGAGTACGAGCGGGCGGCCGAGCGGGCCCGGCACGGCATCGCGGTGGCCCAGTCGATCGGGCTGGCCCGGACCCACGGCGTCGTCGGCGGCGGCCTTCTCGCCATGGCGCTGATCGAAGCGGGGCGATGGGACGAGGCGACGTCCGCGGTGGAGCATGCGCTCGACCACACGCCCGCCCCGGTGCTGCAGATTCCGCTGGTCTGCCTGCGCGCCGCGATCGCGCTGGCCCAGGGAGACACCGTACCCGCGGAGAAGGCGCTGGCCTTCACCCGTGAGGCGCTGGCCCCCGGGGTCAGGCCGGCGGTGGATCCCTGGTTGCCGCTCCGGCTGGAGGCCGAGCTGCGGCTCGCCCAGGGCCGTGTGGCCGAGGCGGCCGCGGTGATTGAGCGCGGCCTGGCCGACGCCGACTTGCGCCGGTCGGAGCGCTTCACCTGGCCGATGCTGGTCGTCGCGGCTCAGGTGGCCGCCGCAGGTGCACCGGGGCTGCTCGACGAGCTCCGCCACCGGGCGGCCGAGTCGCCGGTTACCGGCCCTGTCTTGCGCGGGCTGGCGCTGACTTTCGCCGCGGAAGCGGATCGCGCCACCGGAACCGTGGTCCGGTCAGAGTGCGACGAGGCGGTCGCGGCGTGGGAGCAGGTCGGGAACCCGTACCGGCTCGCGCGCGCCCTCATGGGGGCGGCTGAAGCGGCCGCGGCGGACGGCGACCGTCCCGCCGCTGCCGTGCACGTGCGCCGCGCTGCGGAGATCGCGGACCGGCTCGGCGCCCGCCCGCTGCGGGAGCAGGCCGATTGGCTCGCGCGCCGGGCCCGCCTGACCCTGGCCGGTGACCCGGCGGCTCCGGCCGCCGAACCCGGCGAGCACGCGCAGCGCGAGTACGGCTTGACCGCCCGCGAGCTGGAGGTGCTGCGCCTTCTCGCGCTCGGCCGCAGCAACCGCGACATCGCGGCCGAACTGTTCATCTCGGCCAAGACAGCGAGCGTGCACGTCTCCAACATCATGGCCAAGCTCGGCGTCGCGAGCCGGGTCGAGGCCGCCGCCATCGCCTACCGGCTCGGCCTCGGCGACCAGGCCCGCTCGACCTGAGAGCCGGGCAGGTTTCCAGGGATGCTCCTACGGCGTCAGATAAGGCGCCGCATATAAGGCGCTGCCCCAATGCGCCGGACCCGCCTTAGCCCGAGGCTGGAGTCATGGGCGTCGAGCTGAACCGGATCGTCATCCCGGCCCGCAGCAAACTCAGCCCGAGGCTGGAGTCATGGGCGTCGAGCTTAGCCGGATCGTCATCCCGGCCCGAAGCAAGTGGGCCTCGGCTACCTTCCTGGCCAGCATCCTCGACGTGCCGGCCGGGCCACCGCGGGAACCGTTCGCCCCGGTCACGGTCGGCAACGGCGTCAGCCTGGACTTTGTGGACGCGGTGGGGTTCGGCTCCCATCACTGTGCCTTCCTGGTCAGCGAGGCAGAGTTCGACGCCGTGTTCGCACGCATCCGAAGCGCCGGGATCCCGTACTACGCCGGGCCGCAGCACCAGCTGCCCGGCCAGGTAGCCAGCCTGCGCGGCGGCCGGGGCGCATGGTTCGACGACCCGGACGGGCACACGATCGAGATCACCACCCGGCCCCTCGGTGACCGCCTGCCCTGACTCGGGCGCCATCGGAAAAGGCGCACCTGGACGTCCTTGCTGGCGAGCCTGGCTGGTCTTACCGTTCGCTCAGACGGCGTTGGCTGTCGGCTGGAGGCAGGCAACCGGGCAGGGCGTTGCCGACGATGTCCGCAGTGGGCTGGAAGCTTGTCTATGGTGGCCGGACCCCGCCGCCGGGCGCGGTGGTGCGGCCCGCAGAACGGTTGTCTTCGCTGCGGATGGCCGGCCTGGGTGCCCAGCACGTGGTCGCGATGTTCGGGGCCACGTTCGTCTTCCCGGCGATCATGGGGCTCAGCCCGAATCTCGCGGTGCTGATGTCCGGCATCGCGACCATCCTCTTCCTGCTGATCGTCAGCGGGAAGGTGCCTTCCTACCTGGGTACATCGGCGTCGTTTGTGGCGGCGGTGGAGGCCATCCGGGCGCAGGGCGGCAACTCGGCCGACGTAACCGGCGCCATCCTGATCGCCTGGATCGCGGACCAGTTCTCCACCGTCCAGTCTTGCTCGGCCGCTGGCAAGTGCATGGCCGTGCCCCGTATCGACTGGAGCGGCGTTGCCAGTGCGCCGTGGATTGGCCTGCCCAAGACGGTGGTCAGCCCGACCTTCGGGCCGCTCACCGGCCCGCACCTGCCGGCGTTCAAGGCGACCTTCGTCCTGCTCGTCATCCCGTCCGTGATCGCGCTGCTGGCGGAGAACGCCGGCCACGTCAAGGCCGTATCGGAGATATGACCGGCGATGACCTCGACCCGTACCTGGGGCGGGCGTTCATCGGCGACGGCATCGGCACCGCGCTGGCGTCGGCGGTGGGCGGCTCGCCGACCACGACCTATGCCGAGAACATCGGGGTCATGGCGGCGACGCGGGTCTATTCCACGCTGGCCTACTACATCGCGGCCACGGTCGCGATCCTGTTCGGGTTCTGCCCCAAGTTCGGCGCGGTCGTCGCCGCCACGCCAGGTGGCGTCCTCGGCGGCATCACGCTGGTGCTGTACGGGATGATCGGGCTGCTGGGCGCCAAGATCTGGGTCGAGAACCGGGTCAATTTCGCCGATCCGGTCAACCTGGTGCCGCTGGCGGCAGGCATCATCGCCGGCATCGGCAACCTGACCATCAAGTTCACCAGTACCTTCTCGATCACCGGCATCGCCGCCGGCACGCTGATGGTGCTCATCGGTTACCACGGCGTGCGGCCGTTCGCCCGCCGGCCACCGGACCCGTCCCCGGTGAGGGAAGGCGGCTACGCGGGTGGCGCGCCGCCGGTCACAGCACGCGAAAGTCGGCGAAGTCAAAACCGGGAACGACCACGCAACTGACCAGGGCCGGCGCCTCGCCGGCAGGAGCGGCGCACTGCCAGACACCGCCGGGCACCAGGGCCTGCGGTTGCTGGCCGGCGGCCAGGTCAGCGCCGAGCACGATATCTGTTCCGGTCGCCGGCTCGCCGCCCGCACCCCCCAGCTGCAGAGCCAGTGGGCCGCCGCCGTGCCACAGCCACAGCTCATCGGAGCGCACGACGTGCCATCGGGCTCGCTCGCCCGGCTGCAGCAGGAAATAGATCGCAGTCGCGGCGCTGCGCTGCCCGTCATAACCCTCGGGCCGCAGCGACACCGGCGACCGCCAGGTCTCGCGGTACCAGCCGCCTTCGGGGTGGGGCGCCAGGTCCAGTTGCTCCGCCAGGGGCGGCCGCGTTGTCATCAGCTACTACCTCATCGCCGCGGCGATCACGCGTTCTCGGCCGCGGCCATGACCAGCAGCCTGGTCAGGCGGTCGAGGTCGGCCAGTGAGTGCAGTGGTCACGAAGGCATCCCATCGCGGGTCGTCATGGCCTCCGGTCGCGTTCATGCGTGCCTTCCTGCGCCGCCTCGTTCCTGGTGGGATCGTTGGCCCGGCGGGCGGAACGGCGGTCGATGAACCAGCCGGCCGCCGCGGTCACGGTGGTGGCCGCCGCGCCCAGCAGGCTGACCGGCATTCCTGCCACCCGTCCCACCGGGTGCGGCGGATCATCGACCGTCGTGCCCGGGACCAGGGGGGCCAGAAAGAACGGGGCCCAGTAGGCGACCGGAACGGCAGCCGCGAAGAACCCGGCCCTGGCCTGGTCGCCGTCACCGGACCAGAGCGACCAGATGTTGGCCGACGACAGCGCGGTGGTCATCGCCAGCGTGGTCACGCCGTGGAACCGGGCGTGCCCCGGCCAGCGCTCGTTGAATATGTGCGAGTCATTCCAGTCCGCGGTCACCGGCGCCACCGCGGTGATCACGTTGGCCAGGGTGAGCAGGCTCCGGCCGAGCAGGCGGCCGGAGCGCCCCGGGAGTGCCTGGTCCATCTGCGCCTCCGATCGGCGGTACGGGCCGCCGGCTAGCCGCCGCTGCCATACGGCCGGGTGAGGATCTCCAGCAGGTGTCCGTCGGGGTCCTGGAAGTACAGGCCGCGGCCGCCGTCCCGGCGGTTGATCTCCCCGCGCCGGGTCTGGCCCGGATCGGCCCAGTAGTCCAGGGCCTGCTCGCTGATGCGCGCGAACGCGGCGTCGAACTCCTCTTCGCCGACCAGGAACGCGTAATGCTGGGCGGCGATATCCCCGCTGGTCTCGGAGAAATCCAGCGACACGCCGTTATCCGCCTCGACCACCAGGAAATGCCCGAACCTGGTCGCGGCCGGCAAGCCCAGGATCCCGGTGAGGAAGGCCGCGGACCGCTGCTGGTCGCGGCAGGCGACGATGGTGTGGTTCAACTGCACGCTCATACCGCCGATTCTGCCCCGGCCGGCCGGATCCACGGCCAGCAGGGCGGGCGTCAGGCCGGCGGCCAGGGCCCGATCGGCTTGCCGATCTCCCATTCGTGCCCGAACGGATCGATGATCCGGCCCAGCCGCCAGCCGTGCTCCTCGCCGGCCGCAGACGTCTGGGTGGCACCGGCCTCGACCGCACGGCGCAGGACGGCGTCCGGGTCGTCGGTCACCAGCAAGGTCCGGCTGGTCGCACCGCCGATCGCCCGCGGGCTGAGCCGGTCCCTGTCCGCCGCGGCCGCTGCCACCCAGAACGCCGCTTCGCCCACGGCCAGTTGCACGACGATGTCGTCGCCCTCCCCGACGCGGTGCAGGACGCGTGCCCCGAACGCGGCGGTGTAGAACGTGACGGCCTGGCTGGCGCGCTCGACCCACAGTTCCGGCTGAATACTTGTCATCCGTCCACTGTCGCAGCCCAGCGGGGCCACGGCCTGGCAGGCGCGGTCCCGGGCCGGATCCCCGGCGCTCCGTGGCCGCGGGGGCTTCCCTCCGCCGCGAGCGGTGCCTAATTAGCTTTCCTATCCGCCGCGAGCGGTGCTTAATTGGTTACGTGACGGGGGACCGGGACGCGCGCCCGCTGTCGCCGGAGGACCTGAGCATCCTGGCGCTGGAGAACGAGACCGTGGCCGGGCACACGTGCAAGGTGATCGAGTTGTCCGGCCCGGTGGACTTGGACCTGCTGAGGTCCTCGATCGGCAGCCGCCTGCCCCGGGCGCCCGAGCTGAGCATGCGCCTGGGCGAGATCGACGGCGAGCCGTGGTGGCTGCCGGACCCGCACGTGGACGTGCGCGCCCATGTAGTGGAATCAGAACGCGCCGAGGCCGATGAGGCTCGATTCCGGACCGCGGTGGCGGGCATCTTCTCCCAGCGCCTGGACCGTTCACGCCCGCTGTGGCGGATGGACGTGATACCGCAGCTGCCCGGGGGCGGCAGCGCCTTGATCTGGCGCATTCACCACGCCCTAGCGGACGGCATGACCGGGATGCGGTTGGCCAGCGAGGTGCTGTGGGACGCCGGACCGGACTCTGCCCGTGGCGGCGCCGGCTCCGCCCGGCGGCCGCGAACGCCGAGGCGCGGGGATCCGGCTGTGCACCACCGCCTGGCCGGCCTGCGGACCGCCGCGCGGGAGATGCCGCAGCCGTGGCTGCGATCGCCGTTCAACGGGCACATCGACGCCTGGCGCACGGTGGCCTTCACCACCGTCGGACTCGACGAGCTGCACGAGGCGGCGGCCGCCAATGACGGCGCCACCATCAACGATGCGGTGCTGACGGTGGTGGCAGGCGGGCTGCGGCGCTGGCTCGAGGCTCATCATGGTCACCTCGGCGCCGTCCGGGTGAAGGTGCCGGTGAGCCTGCACGGGCTGCCGCCCGCGCGGGGCGATGACGTCCCCCAGCCGGGCAACCGCGATTCGTTCTTCTGCCTGGACCTGCCGCTCGGCTCGGCGGATCCGGTCGAGCGCCTCGCCGCCATCCGGGATGCCACCAGAGCGCGCAAGCAGGGTCACGACGCCCAGCAGCTCGACACGCTCATGCGCCAGCTCGCGCGTGCTCCGCGGCTCCGGCGGTTCGCCGAGCGGGTCCTCACCCACCCCCGGTCGTTTGCGTTGAACGTGTCCAACGTTCCCGGTCCCCGCCGGCCGGTGCAGGTGCTGGGCACGCCGGTGCGCGCACTCTACTCGCTGGCCGAGATCCGTGAGCACCACGCGCTCCGCGTCGCGGTGATATCACTCGCCAATTCCCTGAACTTCGGGCTGGTCGCGGACCCCACGCTGCTATCCGACGTCGATCAGCTCGCCCGCGACATGCAGGCCGAAGCCGCGGCGCTGATCGCCCGCCTCCCGGCCGCCCGACCAGCGCCGGCCGGTGCCTGACGCCGGCGCGCGCAAGTCCGGATGGCGGCCGGGCCCGCGGCGGAACGGGTCGCCGACTCCGGAGCCTGCCCGGGATCAAGGCCAGGTCGCTGACCTGATGACCGAGCGTCCCGCCGAGGCGGGCGCGAGTGCCGCGGCGGCGCCGATGCCCGCCTTTGACCGCCGCGTGATCGTGGTGGGCGGCATCGTGTTCGCCGTGCTGATGGCGCTGTCGGCGCGGTACGGCTTCCACCGCGATGAGCTGTATTTCCTGGACAGCGCCCGGCATCTGCAGGCCAGCTACGTTGATCAGCCGGTCCTGACGCCGCTGGTGGCCCGGGTGTCGCTGTGGCTGTTCGGCGTATCGCTGCCCGGCCTGCACCTGTGGCCGGCGCTGGCCGCGTGGGCCACGGTGGTGGTCGCCGGGCTGACCGCGCGCGAGTTCGGCGGTGGCCGGCGCGCGCAGCTGCTGGCCGCGGTGGCGACCGCCACCATGCCCGCCCTGCTGGCCATCGATCACCTGTTCGGGCCGACGGCCTTCGACGTGCTGGCCTGGGCGGGCCTGGCGTTCATCGTCGCCCGGATCGGGCGGACCGGCGACTGCCGCTGGTGGCTGCCCGCCGGCGTGGTCCTGGGCCTGGGGCTGGCCAACAAGCACAGCGTGGGCCTGTTCGCCCTGGCCCTGTTCGCCGGCGCACTGCTCAGCGGCGGCCGCCGGATACTCTGGAACCGCTGGTTCGCGGCGGGGGCCGTGATCGCTATCGCCTTCACCGTTCCCGACCTGTGGTGGCAGGTACAGCACCACTGGGCGACGATCGCCATGACTCGCGTGCTGAACCAGGAAAACGGCGGTCTCGGCAACATCGGCAACTGGGTCATCGGACAGCTGATCATGTCGGCCATCGCGCTGGTGTGGGTGTGGATCGCCGGGCTGCGCTTCCTCTGGCGGTCCGGCCGGCCGCTGTGGCGGGCGCTGGCCTGGGCCTACGGGCTGCTGTTCGTATTCTTCGCCCTGACCACCGGCGCGAAGATCTACTATCTGGCCGGCGCGTACGTGTACTTGCTCGCGGCGGGCGCCGTGGCCATCGACGGGTTGCTGGCGGCCCGCCAAGGCCGGGTGCGCAATCTCATGCTGGCCACCGCGATCAGTGTCGCGGTGGCCGTGCCCATCGTGCTGCCGGTGCTTCCGGTGGCCGATAGCGGCTGGGCCTACAAGGTGAACCAGGAACTGGCCGAGTCCGTCGGATGGCCGCAGCTGGTCGGCACCGTCCGCCGGGTCTGGGTATCCCTGCCGCCCGGTCAGCAAGCGAACGCCGTGATCTTCACCGGCGAGTACGGCGAAGCCGGAGCCATCAACGAACTGGGCCGGGGGACGGGCCTGCCCGAGGCCGTGAGCGGGCACAACACCTACTGGTGGTGGGGGCCCGGCAACCCGCACGCCAGCACGGTGGTGGCCGTCGCGCCCGGCCCCGCCGACGTGACCGGCTACGCCGGCTACCTCGGGCGGTTCTTCACCCGGGTGCGGACGGCGGCCACGCTGTCCAACCCGTACGGCGTGCACAACCAGGAATGGGGCGGCCACGTCTACGTGTGCACCGGGCCCCGGCACCCGTGGGCCCAGATCTGGCCACGGCTGCGGCACTACGGCTGACGGCGGGGCTGCGGCTGACGGCGGGGCTACGGCTGACGGCGGGGCTGCGGCTCAGGTCGGCTGCGTACCCAGATCGAGACGTGAGCAGGCTCCATGACCTGGTAGGCGACCGCGAGCAGGTCGCTGCGGACCTCGTCCAGGTCGGCCGCCTCCTGCATCCGGACCGCGAAGGCCGCTATCGTCGCCTCGGCGTCGTAGTGGGCCCGGTTGAACCGCCGGTCCACCACTCGCTGCACGCGGCGCCGCAGCGGGTTGAACAGGGCCACGGCCGCCAGCGTCGCCCCGGCGACGACGGGCGGCGACCGGTCCGGGAACACCCTGTGCGCCGTGGTGACCAGGACGGCATACGCGCCGACCAGCAGCCCGGTGACGATCGCGTACGCCACCGTCCTGGAGATCACCTGGTCGATCTCGTACAGCCGGTACCTCAGGATCCCGACGCCGATGCTGACCGGCAGCGCGATGAAGCCGATGCTGAGCACGCCGTTCAGGTCGGCCCAGATCCCGGAGGGAGTGGTCTGCCCCGGGATGCTCAGCGCGGCGCAGACGATGGCGACGGCGGACCCGAACATGAGCCACTTCAGCTGCTCGCGCCGGACCCCGGCCGAGCGTCGCCAGCTCACGAACTGGCGGCCGGCGAAGCAGACCCCGAGCACCAGGATCACGATGAGGATGACGTTCTGCGCGATGGCGAACCGGCCAACCGGGTAGTCGACGACCGTCAGCCCACCGTAGCCATCGACGCGGATCCGGTGCCCGTCGACCGCGTCGATGGCCACCCCGATCAGCAGGCCCAGGTAGACCACGCAGAGCAGGCCGTACCCCCACGCCACCCACCGCCAGCGCGGCGACGGGGGCTGCCCGTCCGGGAAGAGCAAGATCACCAGCAGGAACAGCGCGAGAGCGGGCGACCAGAGCTGGTACAGCACCAGCCCGGCCGGACCGAGGGGCAGGCTTCGCCCGAGCCGGTAGACCAGCAGTGAGTACGCTCCGGCCCCGGTGCTCAGCAGGATGGCCGCCGCGATCCCGATCAGCAGCCAGCCGTTCGGGTTGCGCGGCTGGCGCCGGGCGACCAGCACGCCGACCGCCGCGGAGGGTATCGCGATCATGATCGGCTGGAGCGGATACTCCGGCAGGCGGGCGAGCAACGACAGGCCGACCAGCACGGCGGCCAGCAACACCAGGCCGGCGCCCAGCAGGACAGCGGCCGACGGCCGGCGACGGGGACCGATGATCGGGAGAGTCATCGCCCGGGCTCACGACCGTCTGGCTGGCGGGGCTGGCGCGCGCCGGCGACGGTGGGCGATCGCGGTGACGGGCGCGGCCATGGCCTGCAGCGCGGTGCGCACCATCGAGTTGTGCCAAACGGCGCCGGCGTTGCCCCACTGCCGCCTGGGGTCAATGCATACCATGCGGGTGTGCACCTCGACCGGCGGTGCGCCGAGGTACTTCGCCAGCGCGGTCATCGTCTGAACCCAGAACTCGTCTTCCTTGCGGTGGCCGCCGAGGGCCATCGCCAGTTCGTACAGCGGGTCGTTGGCCCGCATCAGCACCTCGGTCTGGACCACGGTCGGCTGCGCTTGCGTAGCCTGGTGCGCGTCGCTGCCCGGTGCGCGTTCAGCGGAAAAGGTGATCCACCCGGCGAACATGTGCCCCTGCGGTGTCATCAGCGTGAAGGACACCTCGTCCGCGTAGAGCACGAACACCCCGGTGGACAGGCGCGCGCCGCCGCCGATGCCGACGTCCAGCAGGGCCACCTCGCCAGGGCTGATCCCGGTCAGCGAGGGCTCGAACGTGCTTGTCTGCGGCCAGAACTCGGCGAAGTGCTCCTTCCAGGTGGCGATGGCCCGCCGCGGCGCTATGCCGGCGCCGATATTCATCCGGTAGGTCTTCCGCCACATCTTCCCGAAACCCTGGACGGGGCCGGTGAGGCGCCGGCCGACGACGTTGGCCGCGGGGGCGCCGACGCGCGTCTCGGTCAGGCGATCCACCTTGGACGCCCAGCTTCCGGCGTCCCTGGGCAACGGCCGTGTCGGCGTGGCGGCCGCGTCCCCCTCCGCCGGGTGACCGGTAGCCCGCGGGCTCTGCTCGGTCGGGGGGGTATCCGGCGGCCCGGCGTGGTTGGTCATCGTTCCCCTCCTCTCAGCTCGCGACGTCGCTGAGCGCCGACCGTTCGTCGTCGTAGATCGTGATGGCCTCGTCCAGCCGCGTGAGCTCGAAGATCTCCCGGTAATGATCACTCAGGCCGAAAGCGGCGAGTTCCTGGCGCTGCCGGTTGGCGCGGATCAGGAAGGTCACCAGCATGCCGATGCCGCCGCTGTTCATGTACTCAAGGCCACGGAAGTTCAGCACCAGCCGTCTGGCGCCCTGCCGGTCGGCCTGCTCGTAGGCCGACATGAGCACCGGCTCTGATGCGGCGGTGACATCACCCTTGATATCGATCACCGCCGCACGGTCACCGACCTGCCGGACGTGCATGGTAGTTGTTGGCTCAGCCACCTAGTCCTCCCCCCCGCCAGCGTCCTGGGAGCCGATCCGCATCATAAGCCGGACGGTATGCCTCTCGCCTTGGGTAGTTATAGCCATGGCATCGACCATGTGGCGGATGAGGAACAGCCCCCAGCCGCGGGGACCCTGCTCGCCGTCGAGCTTGCGGTCGAGGTCAGGTACCTCGGCACTGTTCTCGGGGGTGCCGTCGTCGCTGCGGCCGCCCCGGTCGGCAATGGTGACGATGATCTCGGCGCCCGACTGGAACACCTCGACCCTGACCGGCAGCTCAGGGCGGCTGTCGTTGCCATGCTCGATGGCGTTCATCGTCGCCTCGGCGACCGCGGTCTTGAGCTTGTCCAGCCGGGCGGGCGACAGCCCCAGGCCGGCCACGGTCTCGGCGACCTGCGTCAGCGCGACGCGTTCGTTGCCCGGCACGCTCGGCACCGCGAAGGATGCCAGCCGCCGCGGCGCGGGGCGGGCGATCGAGGTCATGGCGCCGCGCCGGGATCGGCACCCGCCGCGCGGACCAGCGAGAGCAGGGTGATGTCGTCTTCCTGCTCGTAGCCAGGGCCGGTGAACGCGTCCAGTTCGGTCAGGCACAGATCGATCAGGGCCTGGCCGGAAGCGCCGGCGCCGACGAGCGCGGCGACCCGGCCGAAGCCGAACATCTCCCGTCCGGCGCCGTGCGCCTCGGACAGGCCGTCGCTGTACAGCAGGGCGCAGTCGCCGGGCCGGAAGGTAAAGGCCTTCTCCTCGTAGGTCATGCCGGGCATGAGTCCCAGCGGCATGCCCTTGGCCCGCAGTTCGGCCACCCCGTCAGCGGTGCGCACGTACGGCACGTCGTGCCCGGCGTTGGCGAAGGTAACCCGGCCGGTGCCGGCGTCCAGGAGGAGCGCCATGCAGGTGGCGAACATGTGCGCCGGGGTGTCGGTGAACAGCAGGTCGTTGACCCGGCCGAGCACCGCGCCCGGGCTGATCAGCCGCGGCGCGGCGGCCCGCATCAGTGCGTGCGTGCTGGCCATGACCATCGCGGCCGGGATGCCCTTGTCGGTGACGTCACCCACGACGACCATGACCTGCCCGCGGGGCAGCGGGATGAAGTCGTAGAAGTCTCCGCCGACGGTCCGGGCCGGGCGGTAGAACATGGCGACTTGCCAGCCGGGCATGTCGGGCAGGGCCTTGGGCAGGAATTGCTGCTGGACGAGCCGGGCCACCTTGAGCTCCTGCTCGGTCCGTTCCCGCTCCCGGGCCTCTTCGCGCTGCTCGCGAACCAGCTGGCCGACCCGAACGGCGGGTCCCGCATACCCGGCCAGCGCGTTGAGTAGGTGCCGGTCCTCGGCCGTGTATTCCCGCTCCGACAGCCGCGGCCCCAGGCTGAGCAGGCCAATCGGGGTACCGGCGGAGATTAGCGGCACCACCAGCACCGCCCCCGCTGCCCTCAGCGCGGACAGGGCCGGCGAGTCGAATTCGAGTTCCCGGATATCGACAGTGCCGGACACCTTCATGAGGTAGCCGGCCAGCGGATCATCGTCGGACAGTTCGATGCCCGGCTCCAGCACCGCTGCATCGGGCAGGGCGGGCGGCTTTGGAGCGACGTTCCCGGGCCGGCGCCTGAACCAGGCGCGCAGCCGGGGCTGCGCGGCAGCCTGTATCCGGATATCAGGGTGGCCGGCCGCGGGACCGGCGGCCGCGAGCGGGCCGGGCGGCGGGTCAGCCGACGACGGCTCCGCCGGCGTGGCGGTCAGCGCCTGGCCCGTATCCGCCTGCTCGGCGGCTGGGCCGGTCTTGTCTACCGCCTGTGCCATCCTCGCCCCTTGATGCTCGCGTCGTTACCAGGCGGAAGCGCCAACCCGCGAAGCCCGCGATGCGGAATCGTCATGGTCAGCGTACCTCCAGCGGGTTTGGTCGCCGGGGCGCCGCAAGGCCGGGGAGAGCATCGGCGGGCTCTCGCCACCGCTCACCGCCCGATAGAGGACCGGACGCCGGCGGCCGCCACCCGCTGCAGGCGGGCGCGGGCGGCGCTCAGGGCCGCCCGCGCCGCGTTCGCGCCGCAGGCACCGTGCACCCCGCCCCCCGGGTGAGCCGATGACGACGCCAGGTACAGGCCGGCGATCGGCGTTTCGGGTCGTCCCAGCCCGGGCGTGGGACGGAACATGAGCTGCTGATGCACCGCGCTGGTACCGCCGTTGAGCGCGCCGCCGATCATGCTGGCGTCGCTGGCCTCAAACTGCCCCGGAGCCGTGATCCGGCGGCCGATGATCAGCTCCTGCCATCCGGGGGCGAAGCGCCCGATCTGCGCCTCGATCCGGTCCGCGAACACCTCCCGCTCCTTCTCGTTCCATCCGCCGGTGAGATCTCCGCCCGCATCGCCGCGCACCCGCTGCGGCACATGGGTGTATCCCCACAGCGACTCGGTGCCTGCCGGGGACCGGCTGGGGTCCGCGGTCGTCATCTGCCCGGTCAGCACGACCGGATGCTCCGGCACGCGTCCCGTGGCGATCTGGGCCGAGTACTCGGTCATCTCATCCAGGCCGCCGGCGATGTGAACCGTTCCCGCCCCGGCCACCGCGGGCGAGCGCCACGGCACCGGCTCACGCAGCGCCCAGTCCACCTTGAACGTCGCGTGATCCCATTCGAACCGGCGCATATCCTCGCGCAACCGCGACGGCAGGTGGTCCCAGCTGACCAGCTCTCCGTAGAGGCGGGGCGCCGCCACGGCCGCGAGGACCGCGCGCCGTGCCGTGATCTGCTCGCCGGATGCGGTGCGCACCGCGACCGCCCGGCCACGACGGACCACGACCTGCCGAACGGCATCACCGCACCGGACCGTTCCGCCTTGGCCGGTCAGCCGGCGCAGCAGCGCCAGGGTGATCTGCCCGGCGCCGCCCTCGGCCACCGGCCAGCCGTACTGATGACCGAGCATGGTCAGCAGCCATCCGAATATCGAGCTGGCCGCGGACTCGGGCATCAGATCCGCGTGCAGCGCGCAGCCCGCCAGCAGCAGCGCACCGGGGCCGGTGAACTCCTCCTGGATCAGCCTGCGCACCGGGAGCAGGGCAAAGCGCGCGAACCGCAGCATTCCGGGGCCACGCAGCTTCGCCGCCAGTCGTACACCCGACCGGACCGGCGGGAACGGGACGAACAGCGCGTCCAGCAATTGCGGACCGGTCTGCTCCCACAGCGCGTAAAGGCGCCGCCAGGCGGCACCGTCGCCGGCGCCCAGCGCCTCAAGGGCCGAGGCGGTTTGCTCCACGTCGCGCGACAGCACCGCGGCACGGCCGTCGGGCAGCGGGTGCGCGAGCACGTGCTCCGCCTGCGACCAGCGCAGCCCGTAGCGCTCCAGTTCGAGGGACCGCAGGACACCGGACGCGGCCGTCAGCGGGTAGAACGCGCTGCAGTGGTCGTAGACGAACCCGGCCGCCGGCCCCCGTCCGCTGCGGACGCCGCCGCCGGGTTCCGGCTGCTGCTCGCATACGACCACCTGCCACCCTGCGTCCGCGAGCACGTTCGCCGCTACTAACCCGTTCGGGCCCGCGCCAATGATCACCGCATCCGCGGCCCCCGCGCTGGCGCGTTCTGCCATGCCGACCCGATACCCCGCTGACGGCCAGCCAACCAGGTCGGTAGTGGTCTCGATCAACGCGCAGGTCACTCCGATGATGCACCCGGCCAGGTTCCGGGAGCTGCGACGCATCGACACGCTGGCGCTCTGCGCGGCCCTCGCTCGCTGGGGCCGGCTAAGACTCCCCGCTGTCGAGCACGTGGATGACGTCCTTCGTATGGGTAACGGGCAGGCGGTTGCCCTCCAGCTCGATGCGTGAGCCGCTGCTGCCGTCGATCAGCTCCAGCACGCGCACGTTCACCCGCTGGTGGACCTTGACCGTCAGGCCCGCGCGCGGGATCTGGAACACCAGCGACGTGGGCTCGCTGTGCCTGGTGGCGGCGGCGAAGCCGTACACCATCGTGGCCGAGACGCCGACGAGCATGCTGGCGGGCAGGCCCGAGCGCGCGTCCGCGGCCCGCATTCCCGCCACCGAGCCCGCCCCCACGCCCACGGCCTCCCCGGCCTGGCCCAGTAAGGTTCCGGCCTCGCCGCCCGCGAGGCCGCCGGCGAACAGGCCGCCGGTGTGTCCGCGCGGGTTGAACTGGCCGGCCGCGAGCACCTGATCCGCGATCCCGCGCGCAGCCAGGGCATCCTGCACCAGCCCAGCCATCTTCTCCTCGGACATCGCGTCCGGCCCCCTCGACTCAGAGCCTGGTTCTAGCAGCTGATCACGCAACGCTACCCCGGCGCGTGCCCGCTGGTCCTCTCCTCGTGTCGGCCGGGTGGGGTAGAGTCCCGCGACGAATGCCCCGATCGTCTCGCGCGGGGGATGGAGGAAGGAGAGCGGGATGGCTGAAGTAGTGCTCTTCCACCACGCGCAGGGCTTGACTTCCGGCGTCGTCGCCTTCGCCGATGAGCTTCGCCGCGACGGGCACACCGTGCATGCGCCCGACCTGTTCGATGGCCGCACCTTCGGCAGCATCGAGGAGGGGTTGGGGTACGCGGAGCAGATCGGCTTTCCCGACGAGATGATCGCGCGCGGGGTCCGCGCGGTCGAGGGGCTGCCCGCCGGGCTGGTGTACGCCGGCTTCTCGCTTGGCGTGCTGCCCGCCCAGATGCTGGCGCAGACGCGGCCGGGCGCGCGGGGAGCGCTGCTCTTCTACGCGTGCGTTCCGGTGTCGGAGTTCGCCCCGGCCTGGCCGGACGGGGTGCCGGTGCAGGTGCACGGGATGGACGCCGACCCGATCTTCGTCGGCGAGGGCGACATCGACGCGGCCCGCGACCTCATCGACCAGGCCAAGGACGGGGAGCTGTTCCTCTACCCGGGCGACCAGCACTATTTCGCCGACAGCTCGCTGCCCTGCTACGACCGGGACGCCACCGCGCTGCTGATCCAGCGGGTGCTCGACTTCCTCCGCGCGCGGTAAGCCCGCAGCCGGGGCTTACCGCGCGGCGCGAGGATCAGCGCGTGCTCAACGAGGGTACGCCGGCCGCGCCCACGCCGCGGCGAGCCGCGCCTTCGATCGTGGCCCAGAACGCGCACTGGTGCGCCCCCGCGAAGACGGCCTCGGCTTCGGGTGCGGTCGCCTTGGGCACCAGTTCCTGGATTTGCGGCTGACCGCCGCCGAACCGGAGCCAGTGCGGTGCCCCGCCGCCGTTGGGGTTGCCGGTGGCGGCGAAGCGGGTCCAGTAGCCCATCATCTGAGCGGACAGAGCGAACTGGCCCGGCGTGAACGGCGGGATGGTGTCCAGGAACGGGATTCGGCCGAACACGTACTGCAGTTCCGTGCTGTGGGCAGGACCGAGCGGGAACGAGAACTTGACGTGGAAGTCGTTGGGCGGGTGCGGGTCGCTGAACTCGTAGGCGTAGGACCCGCTGTGCTGGGTGAGGATGTCGGTCAGCAGGGCCGGGCAGCTGAACTGCGAGTCGGTGAGTATCTGGGCGTAGGCGAGGTCGGGAGACGGGAACTTCGCCAGCGGGTAGTGGGCGAGGACCGCCTTCCCCGCGGTGGCGCCGAACTGGCCCTTGACCACCTTCGGGTACTGCGCGGCGGTCAGCGGATGGCCCGCCAGCAGGTCGAACTCGATCCCGACGAAGAACTCTCCCTCGTCAAGATTGCTCCCCTGCAGCAGCGGGACGTGCACGTAGCGCCCGGTCTGGAATGCCTTGATCGGGCTGACCGGCAGGGTAAAGCCGCCCGCGACCGGGCCCCAGGACAGTCCCGCCGAGGGTTCCGCCTTCAGGATCGCCTTGGCCGGCCTGGTTCGGATGCACGCGGCCGCGGTGGCCGGGTTCGTGCAGCCCAGTTTCTTGGCCAGCGTGGCGCCCTGCCGCTGCGCCGCCCGCCTGGTCTTGGCGGGGAAGATGCACCCGCTCTCCGCGATCGCACGGGAGAACAAGCCCAACGCGGTCGGCGAGGCCATGTTCGCGCAGACGCTCGCGCCGCCCGCGGACTCGCCGAAGATCGTCACGTTGCGCGGGTTCCCGCCGAAGGCGAACGCGTTGTTCTGGACCCAGCGCATCGCGGACTGCTGGTCCATCAGCCCGTAGTCGCCGCTGGAGTCATCGGTGCTCTCGTGGTCCAGCGAGGGGAGCGCCAGGAAGCCGAACGCGCTCAGCCGGTAGTTAATGGTCACCACGATGACGTGCTCGCGGGCGGCGAGCATGGCGCCGTCGTAGATCCGGCCCGCGCCCCCGGTGAATCCGCCGCCGTGAATCCAGACCATCACCGGCAGCAGCCGGCCCCCCGCCCGGGGCGGGGTGTACACGTTAAGGAACAGGCAGTTCTCAAACGTGCTGGTGGTCAGCACGCCGGTGGCGATGCTGCCCACCTGCGCGCAGTCGTGCCCCGGCTTGGTCGCCGGCCTGATGCCGCGCCACGGCCGCAGCGGCTGGGGCGGCCGCCACTGGTTCGCGCCGGTCGGCGGGGCGGCATAGGGGATGCCGAGGAACTCGCGGGCGCCATGCTGGTGGAATCCGCGCACCAGGCCGTGATCGGTGCGGACCACAACCGGGAGTAATGCCCCGGGGGCATGGCCGGCGGCCATCGCGTTGCCGCCGCCGACTGCGCTCAGCGCCACGGCCAGGCTCGCCGCGGCTAGCGCGTACCGGCCCCCGCGGCCGACGGGAAACACTGTTCTCAGCATGGCTGACCTCTCCGAAGATCCGGCCTGCCACCGGGCGCTAGGCGCGCCCGGCCGGTAAGCCGCTGCCCTCTGCGCTTGCGGGTGGGGGTGGGGGTGCTTCCGTTATTTCCTCATCGGGTATCAGATCGTGCAAGGCGGCCGCAAGGTCATGCAGTTCGGCCAGGTGCGCCCGGGTCAGCTGGGTTACCAGCCGGTCTCCCTTCTCGGTGAGCTCCACGCGGACCACGCGCGCGTCGGCCGCGTCGGGCCTGCGGCGCACGAAGCCGGCCGCCTCCGCCCGGTTCACAAGCTCCACCATGCTGTGATGGCGAAGCAGCAGGTAGCCGGCGAGATCGCCGATGGTCGGCGCAGCCTGGCCAGGATGACCCTTGACCGCGACCAGCAGCTGGTGCTGGACATGGGTCAGGCCCACCGCGCCAGCCTGGTCTTCGCTCCATCGCTGAAAGCGGCGCAGGCTGACGCGAAAGGCGAGAAGGTTCTCGAAGTCCTGGCGGGTTGGCTGAGGCAGGGCTGTCACTCCGATCGGAATCCGCGAGCCGGCGCATGCGGCCCGGCCTGATGCTACGGGTCGCCAGCGCTGTAGACCAGCATGACCGAGATGATGCTCGTCACCGGGGGGTCCTGGGCGGCCGCACCGGCAGGCGGACGCGCAGCACCGTCTCGCCGGGCCGGGAATCGATGCTGATCGTGCCGCCGTGGCGCTCCACCACGATGCGCTGGGCGATGTCGAGACCGAGCCCGGTGCCCTTGCCGACGTCCTTGGTTGTGTAGAAGGCGTCGAACGCGCGGGCGGCCACCTGCGGTGACATGCCCGGGCCGGTGTCGGCGATCTCGACCACGACTTCGCTTGCCTCGGCCCGCGTCGCGACCCGCAGCGTGCCGGCGCCGCCCATCGCGTCGATGGCGTTGTCGATGAGGTTGGTCCATACCTGGTTGAGCTCGCCGGCATAGGCCTCGATCTCGGGGACGTTGGTGCCGTAGTCGCGCACGACCGTGACACCGCCGCGGAGCTTGTGCCCCAGCATGACCAGAGTGCTTTCCAGGCCGTCCGTCACGTTGATGCGCTGCACCGACGCGCGGTCCATCTGCGAGTACGACTTGACCGCGGCGACAAGTTCGGAGATGCGCCGGCTCGACTCCTTGATGTCCGACAGCAGCGTGGCCGCGGAGAACGTGCTCGCCACCCACTCCAGGCCGGGCTCCAGGGCTGGCCCATCGAGCGCCTGGGCGGCCCGCTCGCACCAAGCCAGGTCAACACCGGCGGCGGCGAGCGCCGGAGCGATGATCCACTCGTGACCGACGTCGTGCCGGGTCAGCCAGGCCGACAGGGCGTCCTCCTGGTCGGCCAGGTCCAGCGGGTTCCAGGCCGCTGCCTGAGGCTTGATCTCACGGCGCAGCGCGTCCAGCGCGGCGAACTGCCGGGGCGATAGCTCGGCATCGGCGAGCCGGGTGAGGGACGAGAGCAGCGTCTGGCACGTCGTCTCCAGCTCGTCGACCGCCCTGATGGTGGCCGCCGCCGGGTTGTTGATCTCGTGCGCCAGGCCCGCCGAGAGCTTGCCCAGCGTGACCAGAGCCTCACGCTGTCGTGCCGTTGACTCGATGGAGCGAGCGGTACCGTACAGTCCCTCGATGAGGTGCCTGCCGAGCGGGAACCACGCGGTAAGCCGATCACGCAGTACCTTGGCCGGCAGCCGGAAAATCCGGCCGTCGCTGGCCCCGCGGCCGGTCGCAAGGTAGAAGCCATGCTCGTCGAACGCACGGAACCCGCCGGCCCACCAGCCCGGCACGTCCATCGTCCGGACCACCGTTTCCTCCGTGCCGACGCGGCGCAGCAGGTCGATCGCCCCCTCGACGAGCACCCACCAGTAGTCCGCCTGCTCACCCTCACGGAACAGCACGAGCCCGGGCTCGAACCGAACCTCGGTACCGCCTTCGGCCAACTCGGCTAGCTGATCATCGGTCAGGCCGTCGAAGAGGCTGAGAGAGCGGAGATCGTCCACGAGCATCAGATCAGTCCCCCGGCGCCGGGGCCACCTGCCCGAACCCGAGGGCAGAGAGGCCTGCGCAAGTATATCCGCGCCGGGCCCGGCGACCCGGGTACGCCCGGCGGCCCGGGTACCACCCGGCGCGGGGTGCCGCCGCAGCGGCGCGCCGGAGGATGTCTTGCGGGCGGGGACCGGCCGCCGGGACGAGGCGCCGGCGGCGGGGGGAAACCCGGGCCGGCCGCCTGACGGTGGGTCGATCGCCGGGCGGCCGGCCGGCAGCCGGGCGGCGCCGCGGGCTGCGGTTACGCCCCCGTACCGCCGCCGCCAGCACCGGTCGCACCCCGAGCAGTGAAGGTAGCCGACCGGTCTGGTCTTGAGGCGGGCACCGCCCCTGCTGCCCAGCGGATGGCCCATTACCGACGAGGTGGCCGTCCGCTCTGCCTGCCAGCACACCCCGGTACGGTGCAGCCCGGATGCAGGCCATTTGTACGCGATGTGGAGCCGCGCGTGGTTCGCACCGTCAGTCTGCCGGCCAGCGACCGGGGCGCAGGCTCAGGGGCCATGGCCCTATGCTCCGAGGGAGGCAGCGAGCGGGGACCACCGTGACGGCGCGCTGCCAGGCACGTGACCTTGGAAGCCGAACCAGGCAGGACCGGCTCAGCAGGAGGACCGGCGCGTTGGACGTGATCTCTTTCGGCTCGGTCTTCCTCGAGTTCGTCTTCTGGCCCGTGCGACAGCTGCCCAAGCCGGGCGAGGAGATCTTCACCGACGAGTTCGCCATCTCCTGCGGCGGAGCGGTGACCAGCGCCACCGCGGCGGCGCAAACCGGAGCGCGGGCCGGGCTGTGTACGCTCCTGGGCGACGACCTCGGGTCCAGCGTCGTCGCCGAGTTCTGCGCCCGCGAGGGCGTCGACCTGTCCCCGTCAACCTGGGTGCATCGCCGGACGGCTGGCATCTCGGTCGTGCTCAACTTTGATGGCGACCGCGCCTTCGTCACCCACCTGCCGCGGCGCCCGGCGGCGGAGCCCGGCGAGATCGGCCGCTGGCGCGAGGTGCTGCGCCGGGAGCGGCCCGCCTGGTGCTACCTGCATGCCGGCCCCCGGGTCATCGATCTCCTCCGCGAGGCCCGCGAGCTGGGCACCCGCGCCGTGGTCGACGTCAATCTCGAAGAGGTAGAGCAGGATCCCGAGGCCATCGTCGAGTGTGTCCGGCTGGCCGAGGTTTTCGTTCCCAATCAGGAGGAGCTGCGCCGCCTGACCGGGCAGGACACCCTGGAAGGCGCGGTCGCCTCCGCAGCGGGATGGGGGTCGCGGCTGGTGGTCAAGCTGGGCGCCGACGGCGCGCTCGTAGCCGCCCCGGACGGTGTGACCCAGGTGAGGGAAGGCGTCCAGCAGGTCGAGGTGCGCGACCTGACCGGGGCCGGCGATGCCTTCGCCGGCACGATGATCGGCGCACTCCTGCGCGGAGCACCGCTGACCGAAGCAGTCGCCCAGGCGAACGCTGCGGGGTCCGCGGCCGCGAGCCGTCTCGGGGCGGTGGGGGAGGTCAAGGTGGCCGGGCTGAGCATGCCGGCAGCGGAAGCATGGAAGTCCGGACGATGAAGCTGGCCATCCGTGTTTCGGTTAGCGCGGAGCATTGGCAGCGCGATAGCAGTCCTCATGCTTCGCGTTGTCGGCGGAGCTCCACGTAGTTAGGCGGTCTTGCGGGCGCCGGGGCCCGGTACCGGGGTGACCTCGCGGGCGGATTCCAGGATGTGCCCGGCCTCGCAGGCCAGTTGCAGCCGTACGGGCTCCCCGCAGTCGCGGTGCCTGAGCAAGACCTGCGGGCCGGCCGAGCCGAGCGCGTGCCGGTCTCCCCACTCCATCAGCGCCACCAGCACCGGGTACAGATCCAGGCCTTTGCCGGTCAACCGGTACTCGTGCCGCGTGCGCTGGCCGGCGTCCTGGTAGGGGACCTTGCGCAGCAGGTCCTCGTGCACCAGGCGCGCGAGCCGGTCGCTGAGCACCTGCCGGGGCAGTCCCGTGCGGCGCCGCATGTCATCGAACCGGCGCACGCCGTTGAAGGCCTCGCGTAGCACGAGGAACGTCGGCCGCTCTCCGATGATGTCCACCGCCGCGCCGATCGCGCAGTTGGCCGAGTCGTAATCCATGATCCAGGGTCGTCCCATGGCAACATGCTAAATCCAGTTGACAGACTCAGCAATCCAGCGGAATCCTGAGTCTGTGAACGGAACCCAGATCGCCCGGACTCCCGGCCACGCCGCCGAGATCCGGCGGGCGGAGCCCTCGGACCTGGTCGCGCTCGGTGACTTCTTCGGCGGGCTGTCCGCGCGCACCCGCTCCCGGAGATTCTTCGCCCCGGTCACGCCGACGTCCGACATGCTCCGCCGCCTGTCCGGCGGCATCGGCAACGTCGAGGCGGTGGTCGCCACCGCGGGCGGCGGCATCGTCGGGCATGCGATGGCCGCGGATCGGGCCGGATCGGACGGTGACTCGATCACCGAGATCGGCGTGGTGGTCGCCGACGCCTGGCAGGGCCGGGGTGTCGGCTCCGCACTCGTGCGCGCCCTGCTCGCCAGCGCCCAGGCGCGCGGTATCACCTTCCTCACGATGGACGTGCTGCCCGGCAACCGCCGGGTGCTCGCCATGATCCTCAGCCACTGGGCCGAGGCGGGCATCGACTATGCCCCGGACTGCGTGACGGTCCGCGTCCGGCTCCCGCAGGACCGGCACCAGCACTACCGCCCGCACGCCGCTCCGGGAGCGCGAGTGCCCGCCTCCGCCGGCCACAGCGGCCGCCCGGCGGCTCGCCCGGTCGCGAAGCCGTCGGCGCGTCGAGCCGGGGTGCTGACCGGCTACCGCCCGTGAACTGGCCGAACGCGGACTGGCCGGCCGCCGGGCCCGGGTCCGGCGATGACTTCCGGTGGCCGCCGGTGTCTCAAATAGTGAGCTCGCCCCTCTTGAAGTCATAACCGCCAATTGGAGCAGGACGGGTCTGGCGGGGCTGGCACCGGGCAGTGCCGGCACCAGGAGCCGTCCGCGGGACTGAGGAGGACGCCATGCACCCGATGTTCGTGCAACTGTTCCTGTCGGGCGACGCGGACGACCCGTCGGCCGAGGAAGAGGAGCGCCGCCGGGGGCGCCGGGCCAGGCGCAACCGGACCGCCGTGCTCACCAGGGTCGCGTCTCGCGCCCCGTCTGACCGTGCGCGCCCCGGCGGCTAGCGCGCGGCAACCTGCTCGCGGCGCGTGCCGCTGCACGTCTGCCCCCTGCGCGTCTGCCGCCTGAACGTCTGCTGTCTGCGCGTCTGCCGCCTGCGCGTCTGCCGCCTGCGCGTCTGCCGCCTGAGCGGCGACCGGCCGGGCAGGGTCAGGCTGTGGTCGTGGTCTCGGCCTTGGCGGCCTCGGGCTCTTCTTGCCGTGGCGCGCGCTTGCCCTCCCTTATCGCTAGGCAGCTCAGCGCGCCGACCGCGAGCAGGACGACCGGCAGAATCATCGTCTGCCGCATGGCCGTCACGAACGCGAACGTAAACACGTCGTGTGCGATGTGGGCGACCTCGGCGACGATCTGCTGCGGCAGACCCCGGCCCAGGTGGGTGCTGCCGCCGCTCTGCCCGGCGCCCACCTGGATGCCGTTCTTCGCTGAGCTGGCCATCCCGGCCACGAACCGGTGCCGCAGCTGCGGCGGCAGTGCGGCCGACCGGGTGCTGGCCTGGCTCGCTATCGAGGAGACGAGCCTGTTCTGCAGCAGGGCACCCACGGTGGCGGTGCCGATGACCAGGCCGACCTGCCTGACGGTGTTCAGCACCCCGGATGCCGCGCCCGCCATCCGGGGGTCGATGTTGCGCATGGCCACCGTGACCATCGGCGCGAAGATGCAGCCCATGCCGAGTCCGGCCAAGATCAGGGGTGCGAGGAAGACGAGCCAGCTGGAGCTCGGCTGCGCGATCAGCGCCAGCCAGCCCATCCCGGCACCGAACAGGGTCAGGCCGGACATGAGGATGTACTTGCCGCCGATCTTGTCGGTCGTCTTGCCCGCCACGGGGGCGACGAACATCGAAACCACCGAGGCGGGCGCCATCACCAGCCCGGCCTTCAGCGCCGAGAACCCCAGGACGGACTGGAAGTAGATGGTCAGCGGGAGGAAGATCCCCATCATGCCGATGGCGAGCACGCCGGACACCCAGTTCACCACCGAGTAGTTCCGGTCCCGGAACACGGCGAACGGCACCAGCGGCTCGCGGTCCTGGGTGAGCTTCTGGACCACCAGGAAGGCGATCAGCAGCACGACCCCCAGGCCGATGATCAGCGGGATGCTGATGAACCCCGTGATCTTGCCCCAGTTGTACTTCTGCCCCTCGACCAGTCCGTAGCAGATCGCGAGCAGTCCCGCGCTGGCCAGGAGCACGCCGGGAATGTCGATCCGGTGCCTGCGGCCCAGGCGCAAATCCGGGATGATCACCGGGGTGATCAGCAGCACGAACACGCCGATCGGCAGGTTCACGAAGAAGATCCAGCGCCAGTCGAACGCGGTGACCAGCAGCCCGCCCAGCGTCGGCCCGGCGATGGTGGCCACCCCGGCCACCGCCCCCCACACGCCGAACGCGGCGCCCCGGCGCTCCGGCGGGAACGTGTTCGTGATGATTGTGAGGGTCTGCGGCATGAGCATGGCCGCGCCCAGCCCCTGAACGGCGCGGAAGCCGATCAGCCAGCCGGGGCTCGGGGCCAGGCCGCACGCGGCCGAGGCCGCGGTGAACACCGCCACACCGCTGGAGAACATGACCCGCGGCCCGATCAGGTCACCGAGCCGGCCCGCCGTGATGACCAGGACGGCAAGCACCAGGGCATAGGCATTGATCACCCACAGCACGTCATCCAGCGAGGCGTGCAGCTTGGTGATCAGGTTCGGGATCGCGATGTTGACGATCGTCAGGTCCAGCAGGGTCATGAAGAACCCAAGCGAGACGACCAGCAACACAGCCCAGGGGTTCCCGTGGAGCTTCCTCACAACTTCTCCTTGCCTTCTGCTGCTTGTCCGGCGCAGCGCCCCGGCACCCTTGAATTATGTCCCGCCGGGTCTAGTCATTCTGCTCCGTGGGTCTGTCAAACGCCCCCTCATTACTTGCGCTCTTCGATGCCTGCATCCGGGTCACGGGCTGGTAGCTGAGGAGCAGGACGCCTGTGCTGGTCGGCGTGCAACCCGTCAGCCGCAGCGGGATCGGCCGGGGGGCCTGCCGGAACAGCCGCTTCCCGGTGCCGAGCACGAGCGGGTGCACGAACAGCCGGTACTCGTCCACCAGGTCGTGCTCGATCAGCTCCTGGACCAGGACCCCGCTCCCTAGCACGGCGATGGTGCCGTCCGCCTGCTGCTTCAGGTCGTTGACGGTCGTCGCCAGGTCGCCGTTGAGCACGTTCGAACCGGCCCATTCCAGCCTGGTCAACGTCCGGGTCGCGACGTACTTGGGGGTGGCGTTGAGGTGGGCCGCGATCGGGTTGCTGTCCGGCTCGAAGGGCCAGTGCGCCGCCATCTTCTCATAGGTCTTGCGGCCGAACAGGTAGGCCGTCGTGGCCGCCAGCCCTTTCCCGGCGGCCTGGCCGAGCACCTCGTCGCCGTACGGCGCGGACCAGCCGCCGTACTCGAAGCCGCCCTCCCGGTCCTCGTCGGGCGACCCCAGGCTCTGCATCACACCGTCCAGGGTCAGGAACTCGATGACTGCCAGCTTCCGCATAGCGCTTCCTTCCTCGCGGCCGGCCCGGTTCCGGCTCCTTACCCCTAGACGAACGACGACAGGCCGAATCGACGCACGGGCGGGTCGGCGTCCCGGCCAGACAGGCGCCCCGGCCGGGCCGGCACCCCGGCCGCAAAGCAGCGGGTCAGGACGTGGCCGGGAGATCAGGCCGGGTCCGGCCCGACCTGCTGGTCCAGCCAATGGTGCAGCGGCGCCGCGGTACGCAGGAAGCCCGCCACCCGGTGCTTGGCCTTGGCGGTGCCCAGCCACGGCGCCACCGGCCACTGCCGCCAGCAGATCAGGCCCTTATAGCGCAGCAGCCCGATCCGGGGATGATCGCCGGGGTACCCGCGCGGAGCGGTCTTCAGGGTCTGCCCGCCACCGACCTCCAGCCCTTCACCGCGCAGCCGTTCCACCAGCCCGGCCAGCCGGGCACCGCTGGATTCGTCGGCCACCGCACGCCGGTACCGCTCCAGCTGGGCGGCCGTCATCAGGTAGTAGCCGAGGGCGGCGGTCAGCCCGTCCGCGCTGAACCGCACGTATCCGCCGCGGTCCAAGGTTGCGTAGATCTCGGTCTTGTACGACGACTTGTCGGCCCGGAACCGTATGTCCCGGTAGGGCCGGGCGATCCGCCCCGGGCCGAACTCCCCGCTCAGCTCGCCGAGCAGTTCGGCCATGGGATCGCGCACCAACTGCTCGTAACGCGCTTTGTGCGCGTTCCAGTAGGCCTTGGAGTTGTCGGCCTCAAGACCCTCGAAGAACTCGACCGCTCCCGGGGACCAGCCCGAAAAACCCATGCGCCACAGCTTAGGAGCGAGCGCCGACAGCGGAGCCGAGCCGATGCGCGGCGACTTGTCTTCCCACCTGGCGGGACAGTAGCCCGGTCCTTCCTAACGGACGCGCCGCCACCGCCGCGGTCAGGCCGCAGGCCGGCGCGCGGCCACCAGCACCGTGTCGTGCACCGTGGCCTCGGTCCCCTCGGGGGTGCGGGCCGAACGCGGCCGGGCCTCGCTGACCTCGACCGTCCACGAGTCGTCCAGCAGCGCCGCGATCTCCTCGGGGGAGTAGAACAGCTCGGGCATCGGGGGACGGGGCACGCCGGTGGCCAGATCCGACGGGTGGTGGCCGACCGCGAGCAACGTCCCGCCGGGCCGGACCGAGGCCATCAAGCCGGTGAACAGCCGGGCGCGCGGCTCCGGCGGCAACTGCATGAACTGCGCGGAGACTAGATCGAACGCGTCCGGCTCGGGCGGGCTGGCCAGCAGGTCCGCCTGCCGCCACTCGATGCGGGCCGACAGGTCCGGATCGGTGTCGCGGGCGTGCTGAGCGCCTCGTTCCAGCGCGACGCCGGAAATGTCGATCGCGACCACCGTCCACCCGCTGCGGGCCAGCCAGATCGCGTCGGCCCCCTCACCGCACCCCACGTCGAGCGCCCGGCCGGGTGGGCGGCCGGTGACCTCAGCGACTAGCTGAGGGTTCGGATCGCCGCTCCATACCCGCTGCGCCGAACGGTATCTCTCGTCCCAGAAATCCTGGCCGAATACCTGCCCGGAACCGTGCGCGTGCTCACCCATCCGCCCAGTATGGCCTCCCACGGGTCCGCGCCATCGCGCCGTGCGCCCCCTGTTCGCTTCATGATCCACTGCGGCCTGGGCCGGGGTAGACCGGTTGCAGGCCGAACCAGCGGAACAGGCCCGGATCGGCGAATACCACCAGCCGTGCGATGCCCGCGGCCGTGGCCGTGAGCACGACGATCGCGTAGGCGCGGTAGCTCCCGTCTGGCTCGCGGTGGTAGGCCGCCGCCGCTGGCTGTCCGTTGGCCGCCACGGCCACCATCCGCCAGTCGCCGGGGGAGCCGAGGCCCCTGACCGCCTCGGCGATGGCGTGCCCGCCAGCGAACCAGGCCGGCGACGGCGGCAGCTCCAGCGTGGCGTCTCGGCGCAGCAACTGCTTCAGGGCCGCCGCGTCGGAGGTCTCGAACGCCCGGATGTACTGATCAAGCAGCGCCCTGGCCTCGGGCTCGGTGGGCTCGGCGACCTGATCGGCGGCGGGGGCGACTTCGTCGAGCCGGGCCCGCGCCCGCTGCAGCGCGCTCTTGACGGCGGCCGTGGTCGTGTCGAGTATCTCAGCGACCTCGGCGGCGGGAAAGGCCAGCACGTCACGCAGAAGCAGGACGGCCCGCTGCCGCGGCGGCAGGTACTGGAAGCTAGCGACGAGCGCGAGGCGCAGGCTCTCGCGCGAGACGGCTATCGCCGCGGGATCGCCGCGGTCAAGCTGTACCGCCGCGTCCGGAATGGGCTGCAGCCATGCGACATCGGAACTTGCCGTGGTCGGCGGCACGCTGGGATCCTCGTCCGGGGCGCCCAAGCCGGATGGCAGCGGGCGGCGGGTGCGCTGCTGCATGGCCGTGAGGCAGGCGTTGCTGGCGATCTTGTACAGCCACGTACGCAGCGAAGAGCGGCCCTCGAAGCTGCTAAAGGACCGCCAGGCCCGCAGGTATGTCTCCTGTACCAGGTCCTCGGCATCGTCCACCGAGCCGAGCATCCGGTAGCAGTGGGCCAGCAGCTCACGCCGGAACGGCTCGGTGCTGCGAGTGAACTCCCGCCGGTCCGACCGCGTGTATGCCCGCTGCGCCATCATCGATCTCCCTAGACCTTGCCCGCGGTAAACGCCTGCACCTGTTCAGACTCGCCGGTGCGCGCCGGGGAATCGCCGGCCCGGACACGAGTCGGGTTCCCGACGCAGCAGCGGTGCGTCCCCGGTTCACGATTCCTCTTCAGCGGCTCGCAGGTCTTCCCTGGCACAGCACCGACACCGTGCACAACGGAGGCAGCAATGCGAAAGATCATCGAGTCGACCCTCGTGTCAGCGGATGGCGTCGTCGACCGTCCGCCGCTCTGGGCCATGGATTACCGCGACGTGGCCGGTGCCGGACTGCCGCAGTTCAGCAACGGCCATAAGACACCGCTGACGCTGGTCTCGGCCAAGACCTTCACCACCGGCGTCGTCGTCCTGTCCTACCGGACGGCTGGAGCCTGACATGAGTGAACTCGCAGGCAAGGTGGCCCTGGTGACCGCCGGCAGCCGCGGGATAGGAGCCGCGATCGCGCGGCGGCTGGCACTAGGCGGTGCCGCGGTGGCCTTCACGTACGTCACGGCAGCCGACAAGGCGCGCGCCGTCGCCAAGCAGATCGATGCTGACGGCGGGCGGGCGCTGGTCATCAGGGCGGACAGCGCGAACCCCCGCGCCGTCGTCGCGGCGGTCGAGCAGACCGCGGCGGAGCTGGGCCGCCTCGACATCCTGGTGAACAATGCCGGGGTCTTCACCGGCGGCCCTCTCGAGGAGGCGACGGTCGACCAGGCCGACCAGCTGTGGGCCGTCGATGTGCGGGCGGTCTTCGTCGCCAGCCAGGCGGCCGCCCGGCACATGAGCGAGGGCGGCCGGATCATCACGATCGGCAGCGCGCTGGCCGACCGCGTTCCCGCCCCCGGCATGACCTTGTACGCGATGGCCAAGTCCGCTCTCACCGGCCTGACCCGGGGCCTGGCCCGCGACCTGGGCCCCCGCGGGATCACCGTCGCCCTGGTGCACGGCGGCCTCATCGACACCGGCATGAATCCTGCCGACGGCCCGGCGGCCAGCTTCCTGAGCAGCATCCCGGCGCTCGGCCGTTACGGCACCGCGGAGGATATCGCGGCGGTCGTCGCCCACCTGGCCGGCGAAGGCGGCCGCTATGTCACCGGGACGGCGATCCCGGTAGACGGCGGGTTTGCCGCATAGTGGCGCGGCCTGATCCCGGTGGCCGAGGCGCCGATCCCGGCATCGCCGGGACCGGCGCCGATCCCGGCGATGCCGGCGATGCCTATGCCTCCTGGCCGGGCTGGCCGTCATCGGCGAACAAGACCTGGATGGTCCGTTCGTCGGTGCCGCGCACGATGCTGAGCTCGATGGTGCCGCCCGGCCCGGCCTGGAGGACGTCGAACAAGTCGTCCGGCGTGCGCAGCGGCCGGCCCCCGGCCGCGACGATCAGGTCGCCCCGCGCCAGGCCCGCGCGCGCGGCCGGGCTGTCCTCGGTAACCTCGTGGACGAGCAGGCCTTCGGTTTCGGGCAGGCCGACCGCGCGGCGCATCCGCTTGGCCACGTGACCGGGCGTGATCGCGATCCCGAGCCGCGGCGGCGCGGCGGTTTCGCCGCGGGCGAGCGCCTCGGCCCGGCCGCGCAGCGCCTCGTCGGCCGGTATGGCCAGGTAGAAGCCCTCGCCGAGGCGGTTGGTATTGATCCCGAGTAGCTGGCCCTCGGCGTTGAGCACCGGCCCGCCGGAGGAGCCTGGCAGCAGCGGGGCGGTGTGTTCGAGGCTGCCGGTGATGCGCCGGCCGCGGGGGCCGCGGAAGGTGCGCTCGGTGCCGGAAACGAACCCGAACGTCACCCGCAGCCCGCGCCCGCCCGGGTTGGCCAGGCCGAACACCGGCTTGCCGATCGCGGTGGCCGCGCCGTCGGCCCAGGGGAGCACCGGAGCGCCGCCGGTATCGACGTCGATGACGGCGAGGTCGCCGTCGATGTCGCGGCCCGCCACGCTGCCCTCGGCGGTGCGCCCGTCAGCGAACGTGACCGTGGCCTGATCGCCGCGCAGGTTGTGCGCGTTGGTCAGCACCCGGCCCTCGCTGAGCACGACGCCCGAGCCGGCCCCCCATCGCTGCCCGATGCCTACCACCGAGGCTCCCGCGCTCTCGGCTAGCTGCGTGATGCTGGCCTGGATCTCGTCGAGGATTGCCATCGCCGCCACCTCCAAGTAGATAGTGACTTGCAATTTACTATCTTCTGTTCCGATGTCAACCCGCTACGATCGGTCGCATGGCCGAATCCGAGCACGGCTCGTCACCACTCGCCGAGGCGCTGGCCAGAGTCGGCGACCGCTGGACGCTGCTGGTGGTCGAGGCGCTGCTGTCCGGGCCGCGCCGGTTCAACGACCTGCTCGGGCAGATCCCGGGCATCGCGGCGAACATCCTGTCCGACCGGCTCAAGCGGCTCGAACGCGAAGCGCTGCTGGTGGCCCGGCCCTACTCCGAGCGGCCGCCCCGGGCTACTTACCAGCTGACCGCCGAAGGCCGGGAGCTCGCCGGCGCGCTGCGCCTGCTGGCCCACTGGGGAACCAGTCACGCCGACCCGGCCGACGCGCCCCGGCACCCGGCGTGCGGCACCCCGGTCGAGGCACGGTGGTACTGCCCGACCTGCGATGCACTCGTCGATGGCGAGCCGCAGCACGCCGAGCTGCACTTCGTGTAGAGGCGCCGGGCGCAGGCGGTCCGGCCTGCTCTCAGATCCGGTAGAACAGGTTGAGGAACCGCTCCGCGAGTGCCTGATCGCCGCGGACGTTGCCGCCGCGGATCCGGCCGAATGCGGTGAGCACCAGGCTGCCCGCGTCGAAGTCGATCACTGCGGGCAGGTCGTCCACGGAGCCGGGCTCGTAGGCCATGCCCTGGTCGGAGATGCTCACCCGGTAGCTGCCCGCGTTGCGGCCGGTGACGGTGACGCCGATCGTGAACGGGCTGAGGTCGGCGCTGGCCCGGATCGTCGACTGCCAGATGATGAACATGAACGGCACCAGCAGGTCGGCCGCGTCAGCCGACAGTGCGTGCGCCCGCCCGATGCCCTCGCGGATATCCCACGAGTGGACCCCGTAGTCCATGAGCTGGCCGCCGGCGTAGACGAACGCGGGTACCGGCCCCATGTAGGCGTGCGGGATCATGAGGCTGCCCCATTCCCCCGCAGTGAGCGGCTCCAGGATGCTCATCATCTTGTCAAGATCGTTCCGGATGCGCCCCATCATCTCGGCCTGCGACAGATTACGGAACGCCTTTCCCGCGTCGCCGGCCAGTTCGTGCATCACGGGCAGCCCGTGCGCCTGGGCCGCACCGCCCGCCCGGGCCGTCTCGAAGGCCTTGAAGTAACCCTCGGTGGTGTCCACCAGGTGCCCGATGACGTCGCGTACCTGCCAGTTCTCGCAGGCAGTGGGAGCCTCCCAGGCGCCGGGGGCCTCGGCTAGCGCGAACATTTGCTCGGCTTCCTCGCGGATCACCCGCAAGATGGTGTCCTTCCCCTCGTAGGTCATCGCATTCCATGTGCTCATGGTGGGACCCCTTCTCAGATGACCGTCCCGGGCCGAGCCGCCACGCTGTCCGCGGTGTGCGGAGCCGGTGACCGGGACCTGCAGCGTCCATTGACCGCACGACAGTTCACCTTACGAACCTCAGCGCACCGCGCGCCCGCCTGTCAATGCCTGCGCCGGCGGCGGCATTTCGGTCTCTTCCGTGCGCATAGTGCGATAGCGGAACGGGCACACAAGCTCACGCACAGTGGTGTCTTCGCGCCGAGTCCCGGTCACGCTCGGCGCGGCGCCGATTACACCTAGCCGCGAGCATCGGGCTGCGCGGCGACGCTGGTGAAGGAGTGCCCATGAAAGACCGCATCCGTGATCTTGTTCAGCGGGGCAGCGGCAGATCCGGCCGACCGAGGGCGAGGTCAGCCCGCCGCGGGCCGGTGGCCGCAGTGGTGGTGGTCATCGCTCTGCTCATCGGCGGATCGGCATCCGCGGTGACCGCGACCAGCGCCTCGGCCAGTGGCATCCCGGCCTACCGCAATCCGCACCTTACGGTCCAGGCCCGCGTCGCTGACCTGCTCGGCCGGATGACGCTGCCCGAGAAGATCGGCCAGATGGTGCAGATCGAGGCCACGCAGGTCACCGACAAGAGCGACAACTGCACCAGCACCGGGGGCTTCAACCTGCCGAACCCCGTGTGCGAGCAGAAGATCCTGGTGACCAACCACGTCGGCTCGATCCTGGCCGGGGGGACGGACATCCCGCCCGACACGACCGGGAAGGGCGGCACCGGTAATACCGGACAGGACTGGGCCAACGAGTACAACACCATGCAGTCCTACGCGATGCAGCATTCGCGGCTGCACATCCCGGTCATCTTCGGCGTCGACGCCGTGCACGGCTTCGGGCACCCGTGGCAGGCGCCGCTGTTCCCGCAGTCCATCGGGACCGGCGCCACCTGGAACCCGTCCGACGCCCGCGCCGCCGGTGCAGTCACCGCCAACGCGCTGCGCGCCACCGGGTGGAATTGGGACTTCGCCCCCGTCCAGGACCTGGCGCGGGACAACCGGTGGGGCCGTTACTACGAGACCTGGGCCGAGGAGCCCGCTCTGGCCGGCGCGATGGGCTCCGCGTACGTCCGCGGAGTGCAGAGCATTCCCGCCCGCGGGCTGGGCGTGACCGCGACCGTGAAGCACTTCGCCGGGTACTCCGAGTCGATCAACGGGCACGACCGGGTGCAGGCCGAGCTGCCGCTCCGCTACCTGCAGGACACCTTCCTGCCCTCGTACGCGGGCGCGATCAACGCCGGGGCCGGCACGGTCATGGTGGACTCCGGCTCGGTCAACGGGATCCCCGCCACCGCGTCGCACTTCCTGCTCACCACCGAGCTGCGCGACCGGCTCGGCTTCAAGGGCGTGGTGATCAGCGACTACGGCGACGTGCCCGCGCTGGCCACCACCTACCACATGGCCTCCGACCTGGCCGGCGCGGCCGCCCTGGCCATCAACGCCGGCGTCGACGTGGCCATGCTGCCGTTCAACGCCGATCAGTGGCAGGCCGCCGTGCAGCAGGACGTGGCCAGCCACGCGATTTCCATGGCGCGGATCAACCAGGCCGTGTCCCGGATTCTCACGCTGAAGTTCCAGCTCGGGCTGTTCAACCACCCGCTGGTGAACGCGAGCAAGGCCGACGCGGCGGTGGAATCCGGCCGCAGCGCCACCCTGAGCGCCGCGCGCCAGTCGATGACCCTGCTGCGTAACCAGAACAACGCGCTGCCGCTGTCGCCGTCGAGCAAGCTGGTGGTGACCGGGCCGAACGCGAACAACATGGCCTGGCAGCTCGGTGGCTGGAGCGTCAGCTGGCAGGGCGCGTACACCAGCGGCCACGTGTGCTGCGAGGGGCCGCCCGGACAGATCCCGCCTGGCACCACGGTCCTCAAGGGCCTGCGGAGCGAGGACAGCAACGTGACCTACGCCCGGAGCAAGGCGACGGCGGTGGCCGATGCCGCGTCGGCGGATGCAGTCGTCGTCGCCGTGGGCGAGAAGGCCTACGCCGAGGGGCTCGGGGACAATCCCGCGCCACAGCTGACGCCCTCGCAGAAGAGCCTGGTCAGTGCCCTGGAGAAGACCGGCAAGCCAGTGGTCGTCGTGGTGATCGCGGGCCGGCCGCTGGGCCTCGGACCAGCCGAGCAGGCCAACGCGATCCTCATGGCCTACCAGGGCAGCACCGAGGCCGGCCGGGCCGTCGCCGACGTGATCTTCGGCAAGGTGGACCCGAGCGGCAAGCTGCCCGTGACCTGGCCGTCCGACGCGGCCGCGCCCGGCGGCGACTTCAACACCGGAGCCCCTTCGCCGCTCGGCGACCAGCCGAAGGTCTTCGATCAGCTGCCCTACACCGGCTCGGGCCAGGGCAGCGGCTACAACCCGCTCTACCCGTTCGCCTACGGGCTGTCGTACACCACGTTCGGCACCAGCGGGCTTTCGGCGACCGGCAGCGTGTCCCGCACTGGCACGGTGACCGCCACGTTCACCGTGTCCAACACCGGCAGCCGGGCGGGTACCGACGTGGTGCCGGTGTACGTCCACCAGCCGGTCAGCCCGGTGGTGGTGCCACCACAGCGGCTGGTGGGATTCACCCGGGTGACGCTGAATCCCGGGCAGGTCAAGACCGTGCACGTCGCCTTCCCGGTCTCCGAGCTGGCCGTCACGCCGGGTGACATCGAAGGTGACGCCAGCCCGCAGGTCGAGCTGGGCTCATACCAGGTGCAGATCGGCACGCCGGCCAGCCTGAGTGCCGACTTCACCATCCACGGATGATGCCGCCCGCCGCCCGCCCGATGCGTGCCTGAGAGGAGGCTGACTGACGCCCGGGCCCGGCGGCAGCCGCCGCCAGGGACGACGACCCCGAACGGCTGCCGCCGGGCCCGGGCCGCTACGCGCACTGCCCTCGGGGCGCGGGTGCCGCCGCCGGGGCCGCAGAAGCCAGGGCCGGGGCCGCCGCGGGAACGCGGGTCAGGGCCAGGTAACCCGCGCTGGCCAGCAGTATGAACGGGATCATGCTGTTGGGGTCGGTGCCGAGGCCGCCGAAGAACCCCAGGTCCTGGACCAGCACCCAGTCCGCCAGGCACAGCAGCGTGAAGCCGATGATCGCCGGCCGGATCAGCGGCCGCCGCCCGGTCACGAACGCCAGGCCGATCGCGGCCAGCGTGGTCACCGCGACCAGGTTCACCGCGAACCCGTGGCCGGTGACGAACGAGCCGAAACCGGCGACCCAGTCCGACAGGAACTTCGGCTGCGGCACCGCGGACATCGACCGGACCGCGCCGGCGAGCGGGCCAGGCCGGCCACCCGCGGTCCCCGGCCAGAACCCCCGCCCCGGCCAGGCCTGCAGCACGGCCATCCCGGCCAGGAACAGCCCCAGCCCGGCCACGGTCAGCCTGCCCAGCCGCGGGGTCTGCCAGGCTCGCCCCGGCAGCGCGACCAGCGCGCCGGCCGCCACGTAGCAACCCGCAGCTCCCGGCGCGCCGGTCAGCCAGCTCAGGCCGGGGGCGAAAATGCCCCCGAAGGATTCGCCGAAGACCCAGACCGCCAGCCCCCAGCCCATCCCGGCCAGCCCGCTCAGCCGCGACCAGGTGCCGCGCGCCGCGACCAGCATCCAGATTCCGATGCCGGCCTGGATCCATACCGTCGCGGCGGCGGCCTGGACGGGATGGTGCGACCAGGCGGTCACGCCCCAGTTCACCAGATGCTGCACCCAGTGCGGGGAGCTCGCGGCGGCAGGCTGGATGACCTGCGAGGGGAGACCCGCGGGCATCTTGGGCTGGGCCTGAAGCACGCCGTCGAAAAGCCACAGCAGGCCAAAGCCGATCCGCAGCACCCGGCGTCCGGCGGGCTCGGCCGGGACCGCCTCGCCCGTGATCGGCCCGCCCGCGCCGGGGCCGCCCGGGACCGCCTCGCTCGTGATCGGCCCGCCCGCGCTCGGCCCGCCCGGGCCCGGCTTGCCCGCGCCCGGCTTGCCCGGGCCCGGCGGGCGCACCGTGCCACCCCGGGCCGGCGCTGGCCGCCGAGCCCAAGCGCCGGGCCGGACCCGCCTGCCCAGCCAGGCCAGCCCGATAATCGCGAAGACCAGCAGCACGATCAGTCCCTGGCGCGCCAGGGCGGCCTGGAACGCGGCGACCATGGTCGGGTGGTCGGCATTGACCTCAGGATTCATTCCGGGCATGACGTCACCTGCTTCTGCGGCCGCTGGAACGGACGGGAGGACGGCCGGTGACGGCACGTCCTCCCGCCCGAGGCCACGGGCTCAGCCGCCGTTGAACGGAGCGACCAGCGGGTTGGTGCTGGAGTACAGCCCAGCCGGGTTGGGGTACCAGACCCACACGTGCATCGTGGTCAGGTCCGGATGCCAGAAGTTGAACGCCGACCCCGTCTTGGGGTTGGTCGTCGGGCAGGTCTTGGAGTTCTCGTCGGGGATGAACGTGCCGTCCTTGTAATGGCAGGCGGCCGGGAAGAAGCCGAACGTCGCATTCTTCAGCGGCGGCGTCTTGGGCATGCTCGGGAACACCCACTCCAGGGCGCCGAGCTGCCAGACGCTCCCGTGGTGCTCGTAGACCAGGATCTGCGGCTTGGTGATGTCGAACCCGGTGATGCTCGGATTCATGTAGTGAATCCCCATGTTGGGCATCATCGGCGTGATGTCCTGGTAGCCGGCCGCCTTGGCCCGGTTCAGGTTCGTCGCGTACTTCGCGGTGGCCAGCCGCATCTCGGCGAGCTGGTTGGTCAGCTTCGAGCTTCCCCCGGTCACGGCCGCGCCCGCCGCCCCCGTGTGGGCGACCGTGG
>DASXLW010000136.1:0-4426 GCA_036496025.1 Streptosporangiaceae bacterium | reverse complement strand
GGCACCCGGGGCAGCTCGTCCTCGAACGAGACCGACCGGGGCGCCTTGTAGTGCGCGATCCGCGCGCGGCAGAAGCCGATCAGCTCCTGTGCCAGCGCCGGGGTCCCGGTACCGGGGACGGCGGGCTGCACGACCGCGTGCACTCGCTGCCCCATCTCCTCGTCGGGAATCCCGAACACCACGATGTCGGCGACGGCCGGGTGCAGGGCGAGCGCGTCCTCGATCTCGCGCGGGTAGATGTTCACCCCGCCGGAGAGGATCAGGTCGGTGCGCCGGTCCGCGAGATACAGGTATCCCTCGGCATCGACCGAGCCCATGTCGCCGAGGGTGCTCCACCCCTGATCGTTGTACACGCCAGCGGTCTTGGCCGGGTCGTTGTGGTAGCTGAACCGTCTCGTTCCGCTGAACCAGACGGTGCCGATCTGGCCGGCCGGCAGCTCGTCCCCGTCATCGGAGCAGATGTGCACCTGGCCGAGAATCGGCTTGCCGACCGAGCCCTTGCGGCGGAGCCACGTCGGGCTGTCGATCACGCAGAACCCGTTGCCTTCACTGCCCGCGTAGAACTCGGTCAGGATCGGCCCCAGCCAGGCGATCATCCGCTCCTTGACCTCGACCGAGACCGGCGCGGCGCTGTGCACCACCAGCCGCAGGCTGGAGGTGTCGAACGCGGCCCGTTCCGCCTCCGGGAGCTTCAGCATCCGGACGAACATCGTCCCCACGAACTGGCCGTGAGACACCCGGTAGCGCTCCACCAGCTGCAGCGCGCGGACCGCGTCGAAACGCTCCATCACAACAGCGGTGCCGCCGTTGCGGATCGTCCCGAGCGACCAGCCGACCGGCGCCCCGTGGTAAAGCGGCCCGGTGCTGAGGAAGACCGTGTCCGGCGAGAAACCGAACACGTTCTTCATCGTGTGGTCGATGTTCAGGCCGGTTCCGAACGGCTGGCCGCTCAGCGCGGGCAGGATGCCCTTGGGCTGGCCGGTGGTCCCGGACGAGTACAGCATGTAATAGCCCTCAACCTCGTCCGGTACCGGCGTGTCCGGCATCGGCGCGACCGCGCCGGCCAGCGATTCCACCCCGGGGACGGGCGGGCCGACGGTCAGCCTGCCCTCCAGCGCGGGGGCCGACGCGGCGGCGGCCGCCGCCAGCTCCTCCAGGTCGCTGGAGGCCACCAGCAGGCGCGCACCGCAGTCGGCCACGATGTAGGCGGCCTCGGCCGCGGACAGGTGCCAGTTCACCGGGGTGTAGAACACCCCAGAGCGCTGAGCCGCCCACACGACGGGGAAGAACTCGGGCCGGTTCTCCATGAGGACGGCGATGTGGTCGCCAGGGCGCAGGCCGCGGGAGCGGAACAGCTGCGCGATCTGGTTGGACTGCCGTTCCAGCTCGGCGTAGGACAGGCGGACGCCCGATCCGCCCATGATGACGGCCGGCTTGTCGCCGTACGTGCGGGCTAGCTGCGTCAGGTGCATGGCGCTTGCTTCAGCTGCTCGATCAGCCGGTGCTTCATCATCTTGCCCGCCATCGAGCGCGGCAGCGAGTCGACGAACGTGACCGACTTGGGGCATTTGTAGTGGGCGAGGCGCGCCCGGGTCCAGCCGATGATGTCGCGTTCGAGCGCATCGCCGGCCGCGTAGCCATCGCGCAAGGTGACGACCGCCTTGACCGATTCGCCGTACTCGTCGTCGGGCACGCCGATGACCGCGACGTCGTCGACCGCCGGATGCTCGATTAGCAGGTCTTCGATCTCCCGGGGATAGATGTTGACGCCGCCGGAGATGATCGTGTGGTCGGAGCGGCCGGTGATGAACAGGTACCCGCCGGAGTCGAGGTGGCCGATATCGCCCATCCGCGCCCAGCCCTTGTCGTTGTACATCGAGGCGGACTTTTCCGGATCGCGGTGGTAGGAGAACTTGCTGGCCGGGCGGGTGAACCATATGACGCCGTCCTGGCCGGGCGGCAGTTCCCGCCCAGCTTCGTCGGTGATCGCCACCGAGCCGGCGGCCACCCGGCCCACCGAGCCGGGATGTTCGAGCCATTCCTCGCTGCGGATGGAGACGTGGCCGGCCGCCTCGGTGGCGGAGTAGTACTCGTTGATGACCGGGCCGAACCACTCGATCATCTGCCGCTTGACCTCGACAGGGCAGGGCGCGGCGCTGTGCGCGACCGCCCGCAGGCTGCTGACGTCGTAACGGCGGCGCACCTCCTCGGGGAGCCGCAGCAGCCGGATGAACATCGTCGGCACGAACTGCGCGTACGTCACCCGGTACCGCTCGATCGCCTGCAGCGCCTGCTCGGCGTCGAACTTCGGCAGCAGCACCACGGTGCCGCCGTGCCGGTGGGTGGACATGGCCGACACCAGCGGCGCGGCATGGTAGAGCGGGCCCACGTTCAGCGTCACGGTGGAAGGGCCGAGCCCGTAGCGGTTGACCCAGAGGATGTCCCCTGCCACATCGCCGAACCGCCGTCCGGTGTCGATCTTGGCATGGACGATTCCCTTCGGCCGGCCGGTGGTTCCCGAGGAGTAGAGCATCGCCTGGCCCTCGAGTTCAGGGCCGAGGAGGGCGGTCCCGGCCTCGGCGAGCGTCGCCGCGTAATCGTCCCAGCCGGGGCGGTCCGCACCCATGAGCAGCCGCAGGCTGAGCCGCGGGAGGTCAGCGGCGGCCTGACAGGCCACGTCGGCTAGGTCGGCGGAGACGATGAGCGCCCTCGACTCCGAGTTCTCCAGCACGTAACGCACCTCGCCCGGGGTGAGGTGCCAGTTGATGGCGGTGTAGAAGTAACCGGCCCGCCGGGCCGCCCACACCACCTCGAAGTACTCGGGCACGTTGGTCATGAAGATCGCGACGTGGTCACCCGGCCGGAGCCCGCGGGACCGCAGCACGTTCGCCAGCCGCTTGGACTGGTCAACCATGGTCCGGTAGGAGATCCGCCGGCCAGCGGCCGGCACGACCACCGCGGTGCTGTCCGGTGCCCGGTCGGCGTGGTCGTCGGGGCGCAGCAGGGGCGGCCGGTCCGTCACGTTACTCCCTCCGGAACCAGCCTTCGCATCACGCCGGGCTGCCTAACAAGCACCTTATAAAGTTTAGTAATACGATTCAACTAGTGGGGCCGACACCCGGCCGACGGCCGCAGACTGGCGGTGCCGGAGTCAGCCGCGGCCGTTCCGGATGCTAAAGGATGAAATCCTCGATCAGCCGGGCCAGTGCCAGCGGCTGGTCGCTCTGAATCGCGTGCCCGGCGCCCGGTACCACCTCGACCCGGGCGGCCGGGAGCCGGCGCCGGAACTCGGCCACGTCCTCCGCGCCGGTGAACTGCGAGTCGGCGCCGAGCACCAGCATTACCGGCGCGGTGATCGCCGACACGTCCGGCCACAGCGCCGTGTGGTCGGCCACCGGCGCCGGGCGCTCGCCGAACAGGTCGTAACGCCACGTCCAGCGACCGTCCGGGAGCCGGCGGGCGTTGTGCCGCACCCCGCGCTCGACCGCGGACCGGGGACGGCCGGGGCTCGCCGCAACCGCCGCGGCCGCCATCGCCTCGAACGAGTCGTAGCCGGGCGGGCCGCTGACGAGGGCAACCGCACCGCGTTCGGCCTGGCTCATAGCGCGCGAGCGGACGCCGCTGTCCGGCGTCACGTCGATGATGACCGCGCGCCGCACCAGGTCCGGGCGGGTGGCCGCCAGCCGGATGAGGGTGGCGCCGCCGAGGGACATCCCGACCACGGCCCGGGCGGCGGGCGCAGCCTGGCCGATGACAGCGGCGACCGCCTCGGCGTTGCGCCACGGGCCGTAGTCGCGGTCCTGGCGGCGGCCGGAGTGCCCGTGGCCGGGCAGGTCGACCGCCAGCAGCGGGCGGCCGAGCGCCAGCGCGACGGTGTCCCAGGTGTGCGCGTTCTGGCCGCCGCCGTGCAGCAGCACCAGCTCCGGCGGGACGTCCCCCCAGGCGAGGGCGGATACAGTCTGGCCGCCGGCCTGCGTGAAGGACGTCCGGGTGACCGGCGGGATGGCGCTCAGCGCCAGGCCCGCCTCGGCGGCGTTGTCGCCCAGCATCCCGAACTCGTCGTAGTCGTCAGCGTCGTCGTTCATGCTGCCACCCTGTCAGACCGCGCCCTTCCCGGCGTGGCTGCGTACCAGTAGCACATCCACATCAAACAATCAGTATTCTCTTTATACTATTTTGCCTTCAGGGAGCAGCGCCATCACCGTCACCACCATCGAGGCGTCGCCCGCGACGATCGCGGCGCGGGCCAGGCCGATGGCGCCCGCCGAGCCGCCGCCGCCACCGATCAGCGCGGCCGAGAACTTGAGCTCGCGGATGCCGAGCGTCTCCACCAGCTCGCCCGCTTCCATCTGCTCGCCGTACCCGGCTCGGGCGAGCGAGTAGAACGCCAGGCCGTCGGCGTCGGTGACCGAGACGCCGGCGTCCG
>DASXLW010000135.1:0-38532 GCA_036496025.1 Streptosporangiaceae bacterium | reverse complement strand
GGCCCAGGCAGCGCTCGACCGGGCCGGAGCAAGAGTATCAGGAGCGCGGATCGCCGGACACGCAGCCGATCTGCGCACATCAGGTGGCCAGAGCCGATAACCTCGCGCCGTGACTCATGGACTTGGCCGCGTGCTGGTTGTCGATGACGACGAGGTCATCCGTCAGCTCATCGCCGTCAATCTCACCCTTGAGGGGTTTGAGGTGGTCACCGCTGTCGATGGCCGCGACTGCCTGGAAAAAGTCGCCGAGGTCCAGCCCGACGTGATCACGCTGGATGTCATGATGCCGCGGCTGGACGGCTGGGTCACCGCGATGGAGCTGCGCAAGAACCCGCAGACCAGCCACGTCAAGGTGGTGCTGATTACCGCGCGGGCCCAGGAGGCCGACCGCAGGCTGGGCCAGCAGATCGGCGTGGACGCCTACCTGACCAAGCCGTTCGACCCGGGCGAGATGATCCGGGTCGTGCGCGAGCTGGCCAGCGGGCCGCCCGCCACCGTGGGCTGACCGCACGCCGGCAGGCTTCCATCGATCAAGAAAGCCCCGTCCTGTGTGCCAGGCCTAGTACTCAGCTGACCCCCGGGTAGCCTGCACAGCGTGATCACGGCCGACGTCAGGCACGCGGTCTGGGCCGCGGCCAGGCAGGCGGCCGCGGCCGGCGAGATCCCGCCTCCAGGCCCGGCGAGCGGCCAGCGGGGCGCCGGCACCCGGCCGGACGACACCAGCACGCTGCGCCCGGTGCCCGCCGTCCTCGGCGGTGGCCCCGGCCGGTACGCGTCCACGCTCCCGTACCTGCTGGCCGCGCCCGGCCAGGCGCCAGATCGGGTCGCCGCCATCCTGGCCGCCAGCCTGGTCAGGCTCGACTGGATCGCCGAAGCCACGCCGGCCGCCGGCCGCCTCACCGTCATCGTCACCCGCGACGCCCTGGCCGCACTGGCCGTGCGCATGCCGGGTGCCCTGGACTGCGCGCGCAGCGACATCCTGCGCGGTCTGCGGGTCCCCGCCGCGGCGACCGCCGCCGACCTGGCCGGCGCGCCCGGCTGGGCGCAGGCGCACGCCGCGGTCACCGCGGCGGTGACCGCCCGGCTGGCGGGGAAGGCCGGTGCCGAGCTGGTTCCGCGGCGGCGGCCGCTGGCTCCCCGGCCGGCACCCGCACCCCGCAGCCCGGTAGCGGCCGCGCTCGCTGACGCCGGCTCCGATGCGGTCAGGTACGCGCTGGTCAGCAGGTCGCACGGCTGGCGTGACGGAGAAAGAGCGGAACTGCCCGTTCGGTATCATCTCGTTAATCCCGTTTATGCTGTTCGTTACGCGCACGCACACGCCGCTTCCACCCTCCGTCAGGCCGCTGACCTCGGCCTCGGCGCCGGGCCTGCGGCGCAGTTCGTACCGTGCCTGCTCACCCACCCAGCCGAGCGGGCGCTGCTGGACGCCCTGTCCTGGCTCCCCGAACGGGTGGCCTGGGCCGCGCGGATCCGACGGCCGGCCGAGTTCGCCCGGTACCTGGAGGGGCTGGCCGGCGCTTACCAGGACTGCCGGGAAAGCCGCCCGGCACTGCCGTACGGCGGGCTGCGCGCGCCGCGGGACCAGCCCGCCACCCGGGCCAGGCTGTGGCTGGTGACGGCGGCCGGGACGGCCATCGCGGCGGGCCTGGGACTGCTCGGGATCACCGCGCCCGACCGGCTGTGAGACACAAGGAGCCCGATGACCAGCGTCGCCCGCCCAGCCGAGGATCTTTTCCCGAACGGGCCAGGGCCGGACGATCACCCGGCCGCGCCGCCGTCTGACCTGAACGCGCTCACCCCGGACATCTGGCCGCGCACCGCCCGCAGGCAGCACGGCGCGATCGCCATCGGCGGGCTCGACGTACGGGATCTGGCCGCAAGGTTCGGCACCCCGCTGTTCGCCTGTGACGAGGCGGACTTCCGCGCCCGGTGCCGGGACTTCCGCGGCGCGTTCGGCGCCGGCGACGCGGTCTGCTACGCGGCCAAGGCGTTCTGCTGCCGCGAGGTGCTGCGCTGGGCGGCCCAGGAGGAGCTGGGCGTGGACGTCTGCACCGACGGCGAGCTGGAGACCGCGCTGTCGGCCGGCCTGCCGGGCGAGATCATCACCATGCACGGCAACAACAAGACCGTGGCCGAGCTGGCCCGCGCCCTGGACGCGGGCGTGGGCCGGATCGTGCTGGACTCCTACGAGGAGATCGCCCGGCTCGCCTACCTGGCCGAGCGTTCCGGCGCCCGGCCGAGGGTGCTGGTCCGGGTCACCACGGGCGTGGACGCCGGCGCGCACGCGTTCATCGCCACCGCGCACGATGACCAGAAGTTCGGCTTCCCGCTCGCCTCGGGCGCGGCCGCCGAAGCCGTCCGCCGGGTGCTCGGCTGCCCGGATCTGGAGCTCGCCGGGCTGCATTCGCACATCGGCTCGCAGATCACCGACCCGGGGGATTTCGAGGCGGCGGCGCGGCTGATGGTGGGGCTGGCCGCCGCGATCAGGGACGAGCACGGGCGGCAGATCGGCGAGCTGGACCTCGGCGGCGGGTTCGGCATTGCGTACACGCCCGGCGACCGGCCGGCCGACCCGGCCGCGATCGCGGAGATCCTGGCCGGGACCGTCGAGGCCGCCTGCCGCGCGGCCGGGCTGCGGCGGCCGCGCCTGATCGTAGAGCCCGGCCGGGCGATCGCCGGCCCGGGCACCGTGACCCTGTACGAGGTGGGCACGGTCAAGGACATGCCGTTCGACGGGGGAGTACGGACGTATGTCAGCGTGGACGGCGGGATGAGCGACAATATCCGCACGGCGCTGTACGACGCCAGGTACACCTGCGTGCTCGCGTCCCGCGAGTCCGCGGCCGCGCCGAAGCTGTCGCGGGTGGTGGGCAGGCACTGCGAGAGCGGGGACATCGTCGTCCGGCACGCCTGGCTGCCCGCCGACCTGGCCCCGGGCGACCTGCTCGCGGTGGCGGCCACCGGGGCGTACTGCCGGTCGGCGGCGAGCAACTACAACCACGTGCCGCGGCCAGCCGTGGCGGCGGTGCGGGACGGAGCGGCCCGGGTGCTGATGCGCCGGGAGACAATCGAGGACCTGCTCCGGCTGGATGCCGGGTGACGGGACCGGGCACCGGGGTGAGGGGAGCAGCCAGCGTGGCGCAACCGACCGAGAACAAGCCGCTGAACGTAGCCCTGCTGGGCTGCGGGGTGGTCGGCTCGGAGGTCGTCAGGCTGCTGCGCGAGCAGGCCGCCGACCTGACCGCCCGGATCGGCGCCCCGGTCGAGGTGACCGGGATCGCGGTCCGGCGGCTGCAGCGGCCGCGCGCCACCGGGATCGACCGCGCGCTGCTCACCACCGACGCCGTCGAGCTGGTCTCCAGGCCGGACACCGACATCGTGATCGAGGTCATCGGCGGCATCGAGCCAGCCCGCTCGCTGCTGCTCGCCGCGATGAAGGCGGGCAAGTCCGTGGTCACCGCGAACAAGATGCTGCTGGCCGAGGACGGCGCCGCCGTGCACGGCGCGGCCCGCGAGCACGGCGCCGACCTCTACTACGAGGCCGCGGTGGCCGGCGCGATCCCGCTGCTGCGACCGCTGCGCGAGTCGCTGGCCGGCGACGCGGTGCACCGGGTGCTGGGCATCGTCAACGGCACGACCAACTACATCCTGGACCGGATGGACACCTCCGGTGCCGGGTTCGCCGACGCGCTGGAGGAGGCGCAGGGACTCGGCTACGCCGAGGCGGACCCGACCGCCGATGTGGAGGGCTTCGACGCCGCGGCGAAGGCAGCCATCCTGGCCGGGCTCGCCTTCCACAGCCCGGTGACCGCCGCGGACGTCCACCGCGAGGGGATCACCGGCGTCCGGCCGGCCGACATCGAAAGCGCCAGGACGCTCGGTTGCGTGGTCAAGCTGCTGGCCATCTGCGAGCGCACCGAGGCAGGCGTGGGGGCCCGCGTGCACCCGGCGATGATCCCCCGCTCGCACCCGCTGGCCGGCGTTCGCGAGGCCTACAACGCGGTGTTCGTAGAGGCGCAGTCGGCGGGGCGGCTGATGTTCTACGGCGCGGGCGCCGGGGGCGCGCCGACCGCCAGCGCGGTGCTCGGCGACCTGGTCGCGGTGGCCCGCAACCGGCTGGCCGGCACCCGCGGACCGGACGCGTCCACCTACGCCGACCTGCCGGTGCTGCCCATGGGCGAGACCCGCACCGCGTATCACGTGGCCCTTGACGTGGCCGACCGTCCCGGCGTGCTGGCCCAGGTGGCCGAGGCCTACGCCCGGCACGACGTGTCGATCAAGGCGGTCCGGCAGGAGGGCCGGGGGGAAGCCGCCCAGCTGGTCATCGTCACCCACCAGGCCAGGGACGCGGCGCTCGCGGCCACGGTTTCCGAACTGCAGGCGATGCCCGCGGTGCGTTCGGTGGCCAGCGTGATGCGGGTCGAGGGCGAGGAGGATTAGCCCATGTCCGGACCGTGGCGCGGCGTGATCGCCGCGTACCGCGATTACCTCCCGGTCACCGTCGGCACGCCGCTCGTCACGCTGCACGAGGGCGGCACCCCGCTGTTGCCCGCGCCGGTGCTGTCCGGCCGCACCGGCTGCGAGGTGTACCTCAAGGTCGAGGGGATGAACCCGACCGGCTCGTTCAAGGACCGCGGCATGACCGTGGCCATCAGCATGGCGGCCGGCCGGGGCACCCGCTCGGTGATCTGCGCCTCCACCGGCAACACCAGCGCCAGCGCCGCCGCGTACGCGGCCCGGGGCGGGCTGACCTGCGCCGTCCTGGTGCCCCGGGGCAAGATCGCGCTGGGCAAGCTGGCCCAGGCCCTCGTGCACGGCGCCCGCCTGCTGCAGGTCGAGGGCAACTTCGACGACTGCCTGGAGCTGGCCGCCAAGCTCTCCGCCGAGTACCCGGTGGCCCTGGTCAACTCGGTGAACCCGGACCGGCTCGAGGGGCAGAAGACCGCGGCGTTCGAGATCGTGGACCAGCTCGGCGACGCGCCGGACGTGCACTGCCTGCCGGTCGGCAACGCCGGCAACATCACCGCGTACTGGATGGGCTACCGCGAGTACGCCCAGGCCGGCCTGGCCACCCGGTTGCCCCGGATGTTCGGCTTCCAGGCCAGCGGGGCGGCGCCGATCGTCACCGGCGCGCCGGTGCTGCGCCCGCAGACGATCGCGACCGCGATCAGGATCGGCAACCCGGCGTCGTGGCAGGCGGCCGAGGCGGCCAGGGACGAGTCCGGCGGTCTGATCGCCTCGGTCACCGACCGGCAGATCCTCGCCGCCTACCGGCTGCTGGCCGGCCAGGAGGCGGTGTTCGGCGAGCTGGCCTCCGCGGCCAGCGTGGCCGGCCTGCTGCAGGCCAGCGCGGAGGGCACGCTGCCGGCCGGCTCCCGCGTCGTCTGTACGATCACGGGCAACGGGCTGAAGGACCCGGACTGGGCGGTGTCCGCCGCGCCCACGCCGGTTATCGTCCCGGCCGACGCGGTGGCCACCGCTGCCGCCCTGGAACTGGCCTGACGCCGGGGGAGGCACAGCGATGAACTGGCCGCGGCGCTGCGTGCGGGTCCGCGTCCCGGCGACGAGCGCGAACCTCGGGCCCGGCTTCGACGCCCTCGGCCTGGCGCTGGCGCTGCACGATGAGGTGGAAGCCGAAGTCACCGGCTCCGGCCTGGCGGTCGAGGTGTCCGGCGAGGGAGCGGAGGATGCCGCGGCGGGCGAGCGCCATCTGGTGGTGCGGGCCATGCGCGTGGCGTTCGCGGCGACCGCGGGCGGGCAGCCGCCCGGGCTCGCGCTGCGCTGTACGAACGCGATCCCGCAGGGGCGAGGGCTGGGCTCCTCGGCCGGAGCCGTAGTGGCTGGCCTGCTCGCCGCCCGCGCCCTGGCCGGCGCCCCCAGCCCGGAGCCGTCTGAGAGCGGCGCCGCGTCGTCCGATACCCCGAGCCCGGAGCGGTCCGGGCCTGGCGCCGCGCCGTGCGATACCCCGAGCCCGGAGCGGTCCGGGCCTGGCGCCGCGCCGTCCTGCCGCGGGTCGGCCCCGCTGCCGGACGACGGCCTGCTCGCGCTGGCCACAGAGTTCGAGGGGCACGCAGACAACGCGGCCGCCTGCCTGGCCGGCGGGCTGACCATCGTCTGGAATCCCGGTACCGGCCCCCGGGCGGTCCGGCTGGATCCGCTGCCGGCCATCGTGCCCGTGCTCTGCGTGCCCGTGGAGTCGATGCCGACCACGGCGGCCAGGCGGGCGCTCCCATCGACCGTCCCGCACGCCGATGCGGCCGCCAACGCGGGCCGGGCCGCGCTGCTCGTCACCGCCCTGACCCAGGCTCCTGACCTCCTGCTCGACGCCACCCAGGACGTGCTGCACCAGCCCTACCGGGCGCCGCTGATGCCAGCCACCGCCGACCTGATCGGCCGGCTCCGCGGGGCGGGGATCGCCGCGGTCCTGTCCGGCGCCGGGCCCTCGGTGCTCGCGCTCACCGTGCGCGGCAAAACTCTCGGGCCGGCCAAAGTGGATTCAATCGCGAGTCAAGCGGGTAGGCAGTGGCACGTAAGCCCCCTGGACGTAGACAGGCAAGGCGCGACCATCGCGTCCGTCCCGCCGGGCGACCGCCCCCCAATCGGCGCAAACGCGCGGACGGCACGGACCTGACCTGCGCAAAGTTCGCTTCAGCGAGCTCACGCAGGCCATGCTAGCCACGCCTTGCCGGGCTGCCGGGATCTCGTTCGCAGAACATGGACCGCTCTAAGGGAATGCTGTGGGCTCTCTTGGTGTTAGGCTGGGTACCGCACCAGATGCCCCGACATGGGAACAGGTGCTCGCCAGTTCCTTGTTGCCCGGTCCACGAAGTCGCTTCCGGACTGCGGCACCCCGTTATCGCTTCGGTCGTTTAATCTTCCTCCATACCCAGCGTGGCCTGGAGGCAGCCTGGCCGATCGAGCGGAAGCTGGGGTCCGGGGGAACCGAACGGTGGCTCGGGTCAGCGAAGCCGAGCACCGATGACGCCCCCTCATCTGGATGCAGCGCGAGTCTGCCCTGGTGACGGGACCTCGGTGGCGCGTGAGCGTGCGATGGCCCGGCGCTGGGAGAACGTGCTGATGGCGGACAAATACAGAACCTTGGCCTGGCAAAGCCGCCAGGCCGCGAAACCGGGCCCACCGGTCGTCGGCGGCGCCGACGCCCGCCCCTGGAAGGATCCCTTGTGAGCGATACCACCGAATTCCTCACCAGCTCGCACGACGCCGTCCCCTCGGCCAACGTCCCGTCCGGGGCGAGCGGTGGCCCGGGCGGGGTCGCTGCCCCGGATGCCGCGAACGCCACGTCGGCGGGCCCGGACGGGGTCGCGAGTGCCGCGGCGCCTGTTCTGGCCGCCGGGGATGGCAGATCGCGGCGCGGCGGCGGCGGGCTTGCCTCGAAGCTGCTGCCCGAGCTGCAGCAGATGGCGCAGTCGATGGGCATCAAGGGAACCGGCCGGATGCGCAAGGGCGAGCTCATCTCGGCGATCCAGGAACGGCAGGGTGGCGCGGCCGTGGCGGCCACGGCGCAGGCGCAGCCCGGTACGCGACAGGACAACTCGACGAAGCGAGGCGCGCCCGCGGGAGCCGGCGCTCCCCGTCACCTTGAGCGAGACACCATGGAATCTGACCCTTCAGCGCGAGTCGGCTCGGGCCAGGGCCTGGGCTCCGGCAGCGCGCAATCCGGCGGTATCGGCGACGGCGCGCAGCCCGGCGGCCTCGGCGCCCCGGCCGCTTCCGCACCGGCCACCGACGGCCAGCAACTGCCGTTCGACCGAGCCGACGCGGCCCCCGTCACCGGCGGCCAGCCGGACTCGGGACGTCAGCAGGCGGGCAACCGGAACGACGACGGCAGGTCGTCAGGGGACGGCCAGCGCGGTGACCGGCGCCGTCGCAACGGCCGCCAGGACCAGGGCCGCCCCCGCGGTGGTGACGCGGCTGGCGACCAGCGCCGCGACCAGGGCGGCGGCGACCAGCGCCGCGACCAGGCCTCCGATTCCGGCTCGAACGCCGGCCGCGGCCAGTCCGCTGACCAGCAGGGCGGCGGAGGCCGGGGCGATGATGACGGCGAGGGCCAGAGCCGCCGCCGCAACCGGGACCGGTTCCGCAACCGCAACCGGCAGCGCCGCGGCGAGCGCCCCGGCGACGCCGAGCCGGTCATCGCCGAGGACGACGTGCTCATCCCGATCGCCGGGATCCTCGACGTGCTGGACAATTACGCGTTCGTCCGGACCACCGGCTACCTTCCCGGCCCGAACGACGTGTACGTGTCCCTGTCCCAGGTCCGCAGGCACGGCCTGCGCAAGGGCGACGTGATCGAGGGCGCGGTGCGCCAGCCACGGGAAGGCGAGCGCAGGGAGAAGTTCAACGCGCTCGTCCGGCTCGACAAGGTCAACGGCCTTGAGCCGGAGCAGGCCCGTGATCGCGCCGATTTCTCCAAGCTCGTGCCGCTGTACCCGCAGGAGCGGCTGCGGCTGGAGACCGATCCGGGCAACATGACCACGCGGATCATCGACCTGATCGCCCCGATCGGCAAGGGCCAGCGGGGGCTCATCGTGTCCCCGTCCAAGGCGGGCAAGACGCTGATCATGCAGGCGATTGCGAACGCGATCACCAAGAACAACCCGGAGTGCCACCTCATGGTCGTCCTGGTGGACGAGCGGCCTGAGGAGGTCACCGACATGCAGCGGTCGGTCAAGGGCGAGGTGGTCTACTCCACCTTCGACCGCCCGGCCGACGACCACACCACGGTCGCCGAGCTCGGCATCGAGCGGGCCAAGCGGCTGGCCGAGATGGGCCACGACGTGGTGGTGCTGCTTGACTCGATCACCCGCCTCGGCCGCGCCTACAACCTGGCCGCGCCGGCCAGCGGCCGGATCATGTCCGGCGGCGTGGACTCCACTGCCCTGTACCCGCCGAAGCGGTTCTTCGGCGCGGCCCGCAACATCGAGCACGGCGGCTCGATCACGATCCTGGCCACCGCCCTGATCGAGACCGGGTCGCGGGCGGACGAGGTCATCTTCGAGGAGTTCAAGGGCACCGGGAACATGGAGCTGCGGCTGCGCCGCGAGCTCGCCGAGAAGCGGATCTTCCCCGCGGTGGACGTGGATGCTTCCGGCACCCGGAAGGAAGAACTGCTCATGTCCCCGGAGGAGCTTAAGATCGTCTGGCAGCTCCGCCGGGTGCTGCACGCGCTCGAGCCGCAGCAGGCGCTCGAGGTGCTCATGGACAAGATGAAGGAGACCAGGAGCAACGCGGAGTTCCTGCTTCAGGTCCAGAAGACCACCCTCAACCAGTAACTTTCGGGAATCAGCGGGGGACGTGACACGTTCCACTGTCTGGCACACTGGGACCGAGTTTGCGGTGCCGGTTCACGCCAGTCGGCCTCGCGGTCAGCGGCCCGGCGACCCAGCGCCCGGCCGATCGCGGACAGACGGCTGGCGACCCGGCTGCCGCCCGAGCCAGGAGACTTCACATGAAGCCTGACATTCACCCCGCGTACGTGGTCACCAAGGTGACCTGTACCTGCGGCAACAGCTTTGTCACCCGGAGCACGGCGCCCGGCGGCGAGATCCACGCCGACATCTGCTCCAGCTGCCACCCGTTCTACACGGGCAAGCAGAAGATCCTCGACACCGGCGGTCGCGTCGCCCGGTTCGAGCGCCGTTACGCCAAGAAGGACACGGGCGGCAAGTAGCGCCGCGAGAGTACCACTCGACCCCGCGCCTGACGGCAGAGCCGAACGGCGCGGGATCGACCGGGACTCCCGCGCCCAACGTGCGCGCAGGAGCGGTACTATCCACGCTCGTATCCAGGAGGATTGCAGTGTTTGACAGGCTCGGCGGGCTCGTAACCGAGTACGCGGAGCTGGAGAAGGCGCTGGCCGATCCGGGGGTGCACGCCGATCAGGAGCGAGCCCGCGCGCTGGGGAAGCGTTATGCAGAGCTCAGCCCGCTGGTACACGCCTATCAGGAGTGGCAGCGCACCGCCGCGGACGAAACGGCTGCGCGCGAACTGGGCGCTGATGATCCGTCGTTCGCGGCCGAGGCGGAGGAGCTCGGTCAGCACAAGGCCGAGCTTGAGCAGCGGCTGACCGAGCTGCTGGCGCCCAAGGACCCCAACGACGGCCGGGACGTGATCCTGGAGGTCAAGGCGGGGGAGGGCGGCGAGGAGTCTGCGCTGTTCGCCGGCGACCTGCTGCGGATGTACCTGCGGTACGCCGAGCGGCAGGGGTGGAAGACCGAGATACTCGACTCCGCCATGACCGGGCTCGGCGGGTACAAGGACGCGACGGTCGCGGTCAAGTCCCGTGCCAGCCACGCCGGGCCGGGGGTCTGGTCGCGGCTGAAGTACGAAGGCGGCGTGCACCGCGTGCAGCGGGTGCCTGTGACCGAGTCTCAGGGGCGCATCCACACCTCGGCCGCTGGCGTGCTGGTCATGCCGGAAGCCAACCCGGTCGATGTGCAGATCGACCCGAACGACATCCGGGTGGACGTGTTCCGGTCCTCCGGGCCCGGCGGCCAGAGCGTGAACACCACGGACTCGGCTGTGCGGATCACACACCTGCCCACCGGGATCGTCGTCTCCTGCCAGAACGAGAAGAGCCAACTGCAGAACCGGGAGCAGGCCATGCGCATCCTGCGGGCCCGGCTGCTGGCCCAGGCCCAGCAGGAAGCCGACGCGCAGGCGGCCGCGCAGCGCCGTGACCAGGTACGCACGGTGGACCGTTCGGAGCGCATCCGCACCTACAACTTCCCCGAGAACCGGATCGCCGATCACCGGATCGGCTACAAGGCCTATAACCTCGACCAGGTTCTCGACGGCGCCCTGGACGGCGTGATCAGCGCGCTCACCGAGGCGGACATGACCGCGCGGACCAATGGCGAGACCCGCCAGCGGGAGCGCGCCGGGTGAACCTGCTGCTCGACGAGATCAGGCGCGCTACGGCCCGGCTGGCCGAGGCGGAGGTCGAGTCACCGCGAGCCGACGCCGAGCTGATCGCCGCGCACGTGCACGGGGTGCGCCGTGGCGAACTGCACACGGTTCCCGACGGCGCGTTCGACGTACGGTTCTGGCAGGCGGTGGACCGCCGCGCCGCGCGCGAGCCACTGCAGCACATCACCGGGGTCGCGCATTTCCGGCATCTCGAGCTCAGCATCGGCCCCGGCGTGTTCGCGCCGCGCCCGGAGACTGAAGTAATGACCGGCTGGGCCATCGACCGGCTCCGCGAGACGGACGTGGCCGAGCCGGTGGTCGTCGACCTGGGCACCGGCTCGGGCGCGATAGCGCTGTCCATCGCGCTCGAAGTGCCCGGCGCCCAGGTGCACGCCGTCGAAGCCGATCCGCTGGCCCTGACCTACGCCGAGCGGAACGCCGCCGCTTACCGCGACCGCGACCCAGGCCCGGGACGGCGGGTGCGGCTGGCTGGCGCCGACCTGGCTACCGCCCTGGGTGACCTCGACGGCACCGCCGACCTCGTCATCAGCAACCCGCCGTACATCCCGCTGGGTGCGGCCGTGCCGCCCGAGGTGGGCGAGTACGACCCGCCGTCCGCCCTGTGGAGCGGTGCCGACGGCCTGGACGCGATCCGGGCGGTGCAGCGGGCGGCCCGGCGGTTGCTGCGGCCGGGCGGACGGGTGGCGGTCGAGCACGGTGCCCCCCAGGGCGCGGCCGTCCGCGCGGTGTTCGCGTCCAGCGAGGGCTGGCTGGACATCACGCAACACCACGACCTGGCCGGCCGCGACAGGTTCGTCACGGCCGTGCGGGGATGGCAGGATGGGCAGCCATGAGCGACCGCTACGACTGCTCCGACCCTGAGCAGCGCGCGGCAGGCCTGAAGGCCGCCGTCGAGGCGGTGCGCCGCGGCGAACTCATCGTGCTGCCCACCGATACGGTCTACGGCATCGGCGCGGAGGCTTTCTCGCCCGCCGCGATCACCAGCCTGCTGGCCGCCAAGCAGCGCGGCCGGGACATGCCGCCTCCGGTGCTGGTCGGGACCGTCCGCGCGGCGACCGCGCTGGTCGAAGAGCTCAGCGACGCCGGCCGGGACCTGATCGCTGAGTTCTGGCCGGGCGGGCTCACGCTGGTGTGCCGGGCCCAGCGCATGCTGAGCTGGGACCTGGGCGACACCAGGGGCACGGTGGCGATCCGGATGCCGTTGCACCCGGTGGCTCTTGACCTGCTCAAGGAGACCGGGCCGCTGGCGGTGAGCAGCGCTAATGTCTCTGGTATGCCCGCCGCCACCACCGTGGACGAGGCCGTAGACCAGCTCGGCGACACGGTGGCCGTGTTCCTGGACGACGGGCCTGCCACCGGCGGCGTGCCGTCCACGATCGTCGATCTGACCGGGGTGATACCCAAGCTGCTGCGGGCCGGGGCGGTCCCGGTCGACGAGCTGAACGCGGTGTCCTTCGTATCCACCGGCCCCGAGCCCGCGCAGGACGCGGGGCCCTCCGAGGAGACCGGCACCTTCGAGGCCGCAGACGACTTCGAGGCCGCAGACGACTTCGAGACCGCAGACGACTTCGAGGCCGCGGACGACTTCGAGGCCGCCGAGCCCCCGGAGAACGTGGAAATCTCCGACGCCTATCCGATGGCCCCGGGCAGCGCTCCGATGGCCCCGGGCACCGCGCCGGCGTCAGCGGCGGACGAGTCTCCCGGCGCCGGCAGGCCCTCCGCCCCGGGCGGCGACTTCGCCGCGGACCACGCGCCGGGCGAACGGCGGGAATCGCCATGACCCCGGGTCTCGGGGGCTGAGCACGTGCGCGAGTACATACTCACGCTCCTCGCCGCCGCGGCGGTGACCTACCTGCTGACCCCGCTGGTGCGGCGCATCGCGATCGCGACCGGGGCCATGCACGCTCCCCGCGACCGGGACGTGCACGTGATCCGCACGCCGCTGCTCGGCGGCCTGGCCATGTACGGCGGGCTGGCCGCCGCCCTGCTGCTGGCCAACCAGCTCAGCTATCTGCGCGGGGTGATCAGCGGCACCGGAGTGAACCGGGGACTGCTGCTGGCCGGCGGGCTGCTCGTGGTCATGGGCATCGTGGACGACCGGTGGGGGATGAGCGCGCTCAGCAAGCTGGCGGGCCAGGTCGCCGCCGGCGCCATCCTGGTGTGGAGCGGGACCGAGCTGTCCTGGATCCCGAGCCCCAACGGCAACGTGATCGTGCTGTCGCCGAACCAGGCCCTGGTCGTGACCATCCTGCTCGTGGTGGTCACGATCAACGCGGTGAACTTCATCGACGGCCTGGACGGGCTGGCCGCCGGGATCGTCGGCATCTCGGCGCTGGCGTTCTTCGCCTACTCATACACGCTGGTGCGGGTGGCGGGCGCGTCCACGCAGTCGCTCCCGGCGCTCGTGTCGGCGATCCTGGCCGGCATGTGCCTCGGGTTCCTGCCGCACAACTTCTACCCGGCGCGCATATTCATGGGGGACACCGGGGCCATGCTGCTCGGGTTGCTGCTCGCCTACGGGCCGATTTCCAGCACGGCGACGCTGGACCCCAGCATCCTGAAGAACACGCTGAACCGGTTCCCCACCATCCTGCCGATCCTGCTGCCCGCCGCGATCTTCATCATCCCGTACGCGGATCTGCTGCTCGCGGTGGCCAGGCGGACCAGGGCGGGGCAATCTCCTTTCGCGCCGGACAAGAAGCACCTGCACCACCGGCTGCTGAACATCGGGCACTCGCACCGCAAGAGCGTGCTGATCATGTACCTGTGGGCCGCGCTGTTCGCGGTCACGGTGGTCTCGCTGTCTGTGGTGCGGACCAAGCTGCTGATCCTGGCGGGCGTGACGCTGGCGGGCATGCTGATCCTGCTGCTGGTCTCGGTGCCCAGGCTGCGGCCGCATCGCCGGGTCCGGCCCGCGGTGGGCGGCGCGGCCGGGCCGCTGGTGGTGAACGCGGCGGGGACGACGGCCGCGGGCCCGGCGGTGCCGGTCGGGTCTCCTGGTACGGCGGGCGCGGCGACGGTTCCCGGCTGGCCTCCTGCTTCCGATGCCGGCCGTCCGGCCCGTCCCGATGCCGCCCGCCCCGTGAGCCCCGATGCCGGCGCTCCCGTGCGTCCCGGTGCCGATCGCCTCGATCCCCCTGGTGCCGACCGCTCCGCTGCGCCCGGCAGCCGCCCCGCCGCGCCCGGCAGCCGCTCCGCCGCCCCCGGCAACCGCCCCGCCGTCCCCCGCGGTCACCCCGGCACCGGCTCGCCTCCTTGATCGCGACAGCGCTCTCGCCTGCACCGAATGCCCTGGTAGCGGGCTCAGATTCGGGTGGACGACCCCGGGTAAAGACTGTGCCAAGGAGCTTGTGATATCTTTCACATGCAAGCAAATCGAGGGTGAGTGTGGGGTCAGTGATACGGTTCTGTAACCTGGCGGAGCGTCCGCACTGCGGTGCGTGGCGCGCCGACTGGTTCTCGTTCCGCGCGGGGCCTGTCCCGCCGGGACACCCGGCGGCCTCCCCTCCGCCCGTCGAGCTTCACGGGGTTACTTAGATGCATCCGAACTATGGCCGGGTCCTCAGGCGGTCAGCCGTTTTCACGGCCGTCGCCGCCGCGGTCATGGTTGTGTTGTGCACGGTCTTGGGCGGTACGAAGGGCCTGATCGGGGCGCTGCTGGGGGTGGCGCTGGTCGCGATCTTCTTCGGCATCAGCGTGGTCGCGGTCAGCCGGGCGGCGCGGGTGAGCCCCCAGGCGATGATGATCACCGCGATCGGTACCTTCATCGTGAAGATCCTGGTGCTCGCCTTCCTGGTCGCGCGCTTCGCCGGGACGACCGCGTTCAACTCCAAGCTCTTCGGTTTCACCGCCATCGTCTGCATCCTGGCCTGGAGCATCGGCCAGGCGGTCACGACGGCCCGGATGAAGGTGCTATACGTCGAACCGGACGGGGAACGGTGACCCGTGGTGGACACCCTGCTTCCGGACCTCGGATCGCGGCCCGCGGATCGCGCTACCTTCCCGGCCGTCTCGTCGGCGGTGCGCGGTGAGCGGACGCCGCGACCCGTGGTGGCGCCGGGGCCTGGGCCCGCCGCCGGACCCGCGGCACGAGAATCCCGGCTGGACCGTGTTCAGCTACCTGCTGAGCGGCATGATCTTCTACGGTGCCATCGGCTGGGCCATCGGCCGCTGGGTGGTGCACTCGACGCTGCTGTTCCCGATCGGGATGGTGGTCGGGCTGGCCCTGGCCGTCACCTTGGTCATCCTCCGCTTCGGCCGGTCCGGGGCGGCTCGCGACGGCAAGTCCTGATCGCTCTCGGGCCCGCCTACGGGGCCGCCGGGACCGGCTGGTACAAGGAGCTTGAACGTGACGCTTGACGTCCACGCGACCACCGCGGCCAGCGGTTGCCACATCTTCTCCGGCTGCGGCTATCCCTCGCCCGGCCTGGAGGACTTCACGTTCAGGCCGATCTTCAGCATCGGCCCGTGGCACGTCACCAAGCCCGAGCTGCTCCTGGTGATCGTCGTGGTCGTCGTCGTGGGGTTCTTCTGGGCCGCGTTCTCCAAGCCCAAGCTCGTGCCGCGGGGGATCCAGAACATCGGCGAGGTCGGCGTGATGTTCGTCCGGGACCAGATCCTGCGCCCGATGATCGGCAGGAAGGGCGACGGTTACCTCCCCTTCCTGATGACGCTCTTCTTCTTCATCTGGGTGATGAACCTGCTGGAGATCATCCCGGTCGCGCAGTTCCCGGTGCCTGCGCACATCGGCTTCGCCTGGATCCTGGTCGCCCTGGTCTGGCTCACCTACATGTCCGTAGGTTTCAAGATCCACGGGCCGATCGGCTTCTTCAGGCACATGATCCCCGACGCCCCGTGGTGGATCCTGTGGCTGCTCGCGCCGATCGTGCTGTTCTCCGACATCCTCGTGCGGCCGTTCACGCTCGGCGTCCGGCTGTTCGCCAACATGTTCGCCGGGCACCTGCTGCTGCTCGTCTTCTACCTCGCGACGTGGTACTTCGTCAGCGCGTCCATCGGCCTGGTGTACGCGGCGGGATCACTGGCGATGGTGGTCATCTTGACCGCGTTCGAGTTGCTGATCCAGTTCCTGCAGGCGTTCATCTTCACCATCCTGGCCGCCTTCTACATCGGCGACGCGATGGAGGGGATTTGATCCCAGACAAGCCTTGCCGGCGGGCCGAAACCGCCGGTCCGAATACAAAGGAATGAGCACATGTATCATCTCGCAACCCATGTACTCGCCGCGGGTTCCACGACCACGGTCGCCGGCCGGCTCGGTGCCGTCGCGTACGGCCTCGCGGCCATCGGTCCCGGCGTCGGCATCGGCCTGATCTTCGGGCACGCGACTGAGGCCATGGCCCGCCAGCCCGAGGCGGTCGGCCTGATCCGCGCCAACATGTGGGTCGGGTTCGCTCTCTGCGAGGCCCTGGCCCTGATCGGCATCGTGGTGCCGTTCATCTTCACGCACTGACGGCGCCGGCAGGAGGTGACCGCATCATGACGTACCTCGCGGCGTCGTCGTCGACGAACCCGCTCATTCCCTCGGCTACCGAGCTGATCCTGGGGCTGATCGGCTTCGCCGTCATCTTCGGCGCGTTCTACAAGGTCCTGCTGCCCAGGCTGCAGAAGACGCTGTCCGAGCGAACCGAAGCGATCGAGGGCGGCCTCGAGCGGGCCGAGGAGGCCCAGACCGAGGCCAGGGAGGTGCTGCAGCAGTACCAGACGCAGCTCGCCGATGCCCGGCACGAAGCGGCCCGGCTGCGCGAGGAGGCCAGGGAGCAGGGCGCCCAGATCATCGCCGAGATGCGCGAGCAGGCGCAGGCCGAGGCGACCCGCTTGCTCGATGCCGCGCACGCCCAGATCGACACCGACCGCCAGCAGGCGCTGGCCGCGCTCAGGCAGCAGGTCGGCGAGCTGTCCGTCGAGCTGGCCGGGCGGATCGTCGGCGAGTCGCTGACCGACGAAGCCCGGCAGAGCCGGGTCGTGGACAGGTTCCTCGGCGAGCTTGAGGGTAGTGGTGAGCAGGCCGCGGAACTGCGGGCCGGCCCTTGAGCCCAGACCGGGACGTGCCCGTTAGGGATGTCCCGGATTTCCCGATAACAGAGCGGAGGTGAGCCGATGAGGGGCGCGAGCAGGACCTCGCTGGCCGCGGCCAGCGATCGGCTCACGGCCCTGGCCACGACCAAGGCCGTAGCGGAAACGATGGGCGATGAGCTGTTCGCCGTGGCCCGGCTGCTCGACTCCGAGCACGCGCTGCGCCGGACGCTGACCGACCCAGCGCGCCCGGCGGCGGCCAAGGCCACCCTGGTCCGCTCGCTGCTGGACGGGAAGGTTTCCGCGCCCACGCTCGATCTGCTCGCCGACGCGGTGTCGGCCCGCTGGTCGGCGTCGCGCGACCTGGCCGACGCGGCCGAGGAGCTCGCCGTGAAGGCGCTGACGATCGCGGCCGAACGGAGCAGGCAACTGGACAACCTGGAGGACGAGCTGTTCCGGTTCGGCCGGGTGGTGGCCGGGCAGCCGAAGCTGCGCCTGGCCCTGTCCGACCCCAACCTGCCGGACGAGCGCAAGCGGGGGCTGCTCGGCGCGCTGCTCGACGGCAAGGCCACCCCGGTCACGGAGCGGCTGATCACCGAGGCGGTCCTGCACCCCCGGGGACGTAGTCTGGAAGCGACCCTGGACACCTACGGCAGGCTGGCCGCCGAGCGCAAGCAGCGGCTCATCGCGGTGGTACGGGTGGCCTCCGCGCTCACCGAACAGCAGCAGGAGCGGCTGGCCGCGGCGCTGGCCGCCGTCTACGGACATGACGTATATCTCAACATCGTGCTGGATCCGCAGGTCGTAGGCGGCATGTCGGTCCAGGTCGGTGACGAGTTCATCGACGCGAGCGTGGCCAGCCGCCTGGAGTCCCTGCGGCGCAGGCTGGCGGGACAACCATGACCGCGACCGCATCATGACGCGAAGGACACGAGGACAATGACGGAGCTGACGATCCGGCCGGAAGAGATCCGGAACGCGCTGGCGCGCTTTGTCGATGACTACCACCCGGACGCCGCGTCGCGGGAAGAGGTCGGCACGGTCATCGAGGCCGGTGACGGGATCGCACGGGTCGAAGGGCTGCCCTCGGCCATGGCCAACGAACTGCTCGAGTTCCCCGACGGCACCCGCGGCCTCGCGCTCAACCTGGACGTGCGCGAGATCGGCGTGGTCATCCTGGGCGACTTCAGCAAGATCGAGGAAGGCCAGCAGGTCCGCCGCTCGGGCGAGGTGCTGTCGGTCCCGGTCGGCGACGGTTTCCTCGGCCGGGTCGTGGACCCGCTGGGCGTCCCGCTGGACGGCCTGGGCGAGATCACCGGGACCGAGCTGCGCGAACTGGAGATCCAGGCGCCGTCGGTGGTGCAGCGCCAGAAGGTGCACGAGCCCCTGCAGACCGGCATCAAGGCCATCGACGCGATCACCCCGGTCGGCCGCGGCCAGCGCGAGCTGATCATCGGCGACCGGCAGACCGGCAAGACCGCGATCGGCATCGACACGATCATCAACCAGCGGGCGAACTGGGAGTCCGGCGACCCGAAGCGGCAGGTCAAGTGCATCTACGTGGCGGTCGGCCAGAAGGGCTCGACCACCGCCCAGGTGCGCCAGTCGCTTGAGGACGCGGGCGCGATGGAGTACACGGTGATCGTGGCCGCCCCCGCGTCCGACCCCGCGGGCTTCAAGTACATCGCGCCGTACACCGGGTCGGCCATCGGCCAGCACTGGATGTACAACGGCCAGCACGTCCTGATCATCTTCGATGACCTGTCCAAGCAGGCCGAGGCGTACCGGGCCGTGTCGCTGCTGCTGCGCCGCCCGCCGGGCCGCGAGGCATACCCCGGTGACGTCTTCTACCTGCATTCCCGGCTCCTGGAGCGGTGCGCGAAGCTGTCCGAGCAGATGGGCGCGGGTTCGATGACCGGGCTGCCGGTGGTCGAGACCAAGGCCAACGACATCTCGGCCTACATCCCGACCAACGTCATCTCGATCACCGACGGCCAGATCTTCCTGGAGTCCGACCTGTTCAACTCCGGCGTCCGGCCGGCCATCAACGTCGGCCGCTCGGTATCCCGGGTGGGCGGCGACGCGCAGATCAAGGCGATGAAGACCGTGGCCGGCGGGCTCAAGCTCGCGCTCTCGCAGTACCGTGACCTGGAGGCGTTCGCCTCATTCGCGTCCGACCTCGACGCCGCCTCCCGGGCGCAGCTCGACCGCGGGGCGCGCCTGGTCGAGCTGCTCAAGCAGCCGCAGTACAGCCCGTACCCGGTAGAGCGGCAGGTGGTTTCGATCTGGGCCGGCTCGGAGGGGTACCTGGACGACGTGCCGGTGGAGGACGTCGGCCGCTTCGAGCGCGAGTTCCTCGACTCCCTGCAGCGCTCCCGGGCGGGTGTCCTGGACGCGATCAGGGAGACGGGCCAGCTCTCCGACGACACGGTGGCCTCGCTCAAGGACGCGATCGAGGAGTTCAAGAAGGGGTTCGAGACCGGTTCCGGCGAGCTGCTGGTGCGGGACGAGCCGGTCGAGGCCATGGACCCGTCCGACGTCGAACAGGAAACGATCAAGCAGTACCGGCGCCCGCCGGAGCCACAGGTCCAGCGGGAGCAGGGCTGAGGTAGCAAGACATGGGAGCACAGCTTCGCGCGGTCAGGCGGCGGATCGGGGCGGTCCAGTCCACCGCCAAGATCACGCGTGCCCAGGAGCTGATCGCGTCATCCCGGATCATCCGGGCCCAGCAGCGGGTGCGCGCGGCGCAGCCGTATTCGCGGGAGCTCACCCGAGCGGTCGAGGCCGTGGTCAGCGGGTCGCCGTCGATCACCCACCCGCTCGTCACGGAGGCGGACAACCCGTCCCGGGCCGCCGTGGTCATGCTGACGAGTGACCGCGGCTTCGCCGGCGGGTACAACGCCAATGTGCTCCGTGAGGCGCAGTCGCTGACCGAACTGCTGACCGGCCGCGGCATCGAGGTCCACGCCTACGTGTCCGGACGCAAGGGCATCGTCTGGCACCGGTTCCGGGACCGCGAGATGGCCGCGGAGTGGAGCGGGTTCTCCGAGCGGCCGGAGTTCTCCGACGCCAGCGAGATAGCCGCCCGGCTGCTGGACGACTTCGGGCGGCCGAACGAGGGCGGGCTGGACGAGATCCACCTCGTCTACACCGAGTTCGTGTCCATGCTCACCCAGAGCCCGGCGGTCCGCCGCATCCTGCCGCTGGAGATCGAGGCGACCACCGAAGCGCCCCCGGGCGGCTTCAACCTGTACGAGTTCGAGCCGTCCGACGAGGCGGTGCTTGACGCGCTGCTGCCGTGGTACGTGGAGAACCGGCTGTACCAGGCCCTGCTCGAGTCCGCGGCGGCCGAGATCGCATCCAGGCGCCGCGCGATGAAGTCGGCGACCGACAACGCCAGAGACCTGATCGAAGTGCTGACCAGAGAAGCCAACAAGGCACGGCAGGCCGAGATCACCCAGGAAATCAGCGAGATCGTCGGCGGCGCCAACGCGCTGACCGAGGAACTCGCCGGAAGCGAGTGAATATCATCATGACCGCAGCCACCGACAGCGCCGTCTCCGGCGCCGACGCCAGCGCGAACACCGGCCGCGTCGCGCGGGTCATCGGACCCGTGGTGGACGTCGAGTTCTCCGCCGAGTCGATGCCCGACATCTACAACGCCCTGCACGTGGACGTGACGCTGGACGGCGTGACGAAGACGCTGACCCTGGAGGTCGCCCAGCACATCGGCGACAACATCGTCCGGGCGATCTCGATGCAGCAGACCGACGGCATGGTCCGCGGGACCACGGTGATCGACACCGGTGAGTCGATCACGGTCCCGGTCGGGGACGTGACCAAGGGGCACGTGTTCAACGTGCTCGGCGAGACGCTGGACGTGCCGACCGCGTCCCTCGAGGTCACCGAGCGCTGGCCGATCCACCGGCCCGCGCCGCCTTTCGACCAGCTGGAGCCCAGGACGGAGATCCTGGAAACCGGGATCAAGGTCCTCGACCTGCTCACCCCCTACGTGAGGGGCGGGAAGGTCGGCCTGTTCGGCGGGGCCGGCGTGGGCAAGACCGTGCTCATCCAGGAGATGATCACGCGGGTGGCGAAGAACTTCGGCGGCGTGTCGGTGTTCGCCGGCGTGGGGGAGCGCACCCGCGAGGGCAACGACCTGTTCATCGAGATGACCGAGTCGAAGGTCATCCAGGACACCGCGCTGGTCTTCGGCCAGATGGACGAGCCGCCGGGCACCCGGCTGCGGGTCGGCCTGTCCGCGCTCACCATGGCCGAGTACTTCCGTGACGAGCAGCAGCAGGACGTGCTGCTGTTCATCGACAACATCTTCCGGTTCACCCAGGCCGGCTCGGAGGTGTCCACCCTGCTCGGCCGGCTGCCGTCGGCGGTCGGCTACCAGCCCACGCTGGCCGACGAGATGGGCGAGCTGCAGGAGCGCATCACCTCCACTCGCGGGCACTCGATCACCTCGATGCAGGCCATCTTCGTGCCCGCCGACGACATCACCGACCCGGCACCGGCCACCGTGTTCGCCCACCTGGACGCGACCACCGTGCTGAGCCGGGCGATCACGGAGAAGGGCATCTTCCCGGCGGTGGACCCGCTCGACTCCACCTCGCGCATCCTGGACGCGAAGTACGTCGGCCAGGAGCACTACGAGGTGGCCAGGGAGGTCCAGCGGATCCTGCAGCGCTACAACGAGCTGCAGGACATCATCGCGATCCTGGGCATCGACGAGCTGTCCGAGGAGGACAAGGTCACGGTGCAGCGGGCGCGCCGGATCGAGCGCTTCCTGTCGCACCCGATGTTCGTGGCCGAGCAGTTCACCGGGCAGCCCGGCATCTTCGTGCCGCTCAGCGAGACGATCGCCTCGTTCAAGGCGATCACCGAGGGCAAGTACGACAACCTTCCCGAGCAGGCGTTCTTCATGGTCGGCGGCATCGAGGACGTGGAGAGGAAGGCGGCCGAGCTTGAAAAGTCGTGATCTTTCCCGGCCCTTCCGGCCGTCCTGGAGTGAGTGCCGATGACGCTGCACGTGGAGCTGGTGGTGCCCGACCGTGAAATCTGGTCGGGCTCGGCCCGGATGGTCGTGGCCAAGACGCTCGAGGGCGACCTGGGCGTGCTGTCCTCCCATCCGCCCGTGCTCGGCATTCTCGCCGAGGGCAGCGTGGTCCGGATCCTCGATCCGGAGACCGCGGGCGACAACGGCCAGGCCTCCGGGGGCGGGGAGCTGATCGCGGCGGTGAGCAGCGGGTTCTTCTCCGTGGCCGACGACCGGGTGTCCATCCTGGCCAGGAACGCCGAGCTGGGCGGCAACGTCGATACGGCCGCGGCGCGGGCGGAACTCGAGGCGTCGGCCGACGCAGCGGCCGCGGGCGGTACGGAGCCGGCCGAGGCCAGCTACGCAAGAGCGCGGCTGCGGGCCGCGGGCGAGCAGGCCTGACGAAGGCCGCGGGCGCGGGGAGTGGGCGGATCGACGGTAGTCGACGCCGGCTGGCTCCTCGTCGTCGTGCTGGTCTTTCTCGTCCTCGCGGCCGTGGCCGTGGCCGGGCGCCGGGCGCTCATCGAGCGCGGCGGCGGAACGGTGGACTGCGGGCTCCGGCGCCCGGGCGACGACCACCCCTGGCGGCTCGGCGTCGCCTCGTACCAGCCTGACGAGCTGCGCTGGCACCAGGTTTTCGGCGTGCTGCTGCGCCCCGACGAGAGCTTCCCGCGAAGCACGCTCACCGTCGTTTCACGGCGCCCGCCCGATTCCCACGAGGCCAACAGCCTGGGGCCGGGCATGGTGGTGGTGGAGTGCCGGGCGGGCGAGCGCGCCGAGCCGATGGAGCTGGCCATGAGCGAGTCCGCGCTCACCGGGCTCCTGGCGTGGCTGGAAGCGGCACCGCCCGCAACGCATCCCGGCTGACACCACGCCCGGCCGCCATCTCTGCGGCCGGGCCGGTGGCCCCGCCCGCTGAGGGCCCGGGCCAGCGCCCGCGTCCTAGCGCTCGCCCCCGGGGCGCCAGAGCACGTCGCCCCCGGGCCCATTCGCTTCCCGCGCCAGGATGAACACCAGGTCGGACAGCCGGTTGAGGTAGCGCGCAGTGACAGGGTTGACGGTGTCGCCGTGCGCGTCCATGGCCGCCCACGCGCTGCGCTCGGCCCGCCGGACAACGGTGCGCGCCGCGTGCAGCAGCGCGGCCCCGGCCGTGCCCCCGGGCAGGACGAAGCTGCGCAGCGTGGGCAGCGCGGCGTTGTGCTCGTCACAGGCCCGCTCGAGCGCGGCCACGTAGTCGTCGGTGACCCTGAGCCCGGGCCGTTCGGCATCGGCCGCGAACGGGCTGCACAGGTCGGCGCCCACGTCGAAGAGCTCGTTCTGGATCCGGGTGAGCAACCGCGTGACCTCGGACCCCAGGCCGCCGAGGGCGATCGCCACCCCGATCGCGCAATTGGCCTCGTCCACGTCCGCGTAGGCGACCAGCCGAGGATCCGTCTTGGCGGCCCGCGAACCATCCCCGAGCGCGGTCGTGCCGTCGTCGCCGGTGCGCGTGTAGATACGGGACAGCACGACGGGAGTTTCGCTGCGATCACTGGGCATGTCCTCACCGTATCCGCAGTAAGGTGTGGCGTATCCGAACCGGGTTCGGGAGGCGGTCGTGTACGACTACGTCATCATCGGTGCAGGCAGCGCGGGATGCGTCCTGGCGGCCCGGCTGACCGAGGATCCGTCCACGCAGGTGCTGCTGCTCGAGGCGGGCCCGCCCGACAACGCGGACGAGATCCACATTCCGGCCGCGGTCAACCTGCTGTTCAAGGGGCCCTACGACTGGGACTACAGCACGGTCCCGCAGGAACGGGCGGGTGGCCGCAGCATCTACTGGCCCCGGGGCAAGACCCTGGGCGGCTCCTCCTCGACCAACGCGATGATCTACATCAGGGGCAACCGGTACGACTATGACACCTGGCGGGACGAATACGGCTGCACCGGCTGGGGCTACACGGACCTGCTGCCCTACTTCCGCCGGGCCGAGGACAACTCCCGCGGCGCGTCCGCCTACCACGGCGCGGGCGGCCCGCTGCGGGTCCAGGATCCATCGCGTAAGTCCCCTCTGACCAGGGCGTTCGTCGAGGCGGCGGCCGCCTGCGGGCTGGCCGCGAACGACGACTTCAATGGCCCGGCCCAAGACGGGGTCGGCTTCTACCAGGTCACCCAGCGCGGCGGCCGCCGGTGCTCGGCCGCCGACGCCTACCTCAGGCCCGCGCTCGCGCGTCCGAACCTCACCGTGCAGACCGACTCCCTGGTCACCAGGATCGGGCTGGAAAGCGGCCGGGCCGCGGTCGTGCACTACCTGCGCGGCGGCGCGGAGGAATCGGCCCGCGCACAGCGCGAGGTCCTGCTGGCCGGCGGAGCCGTGAACAGCCCGCAGTTGCTCATGCTGTCCGGCATCGGCCCGGCGGATCACCTACGCGAGATGGGCATCGAGGTGGTCGCCGACAGCCCGGGAGTCGGCGCCAACCTGAGCGACCATCCGATCGTCACCGCCATGTGGCACGCGCCCAAGTTTCGCAGCCTCTGGGAGCAGGGGGGCCCGGCCGGCCTGCTGCGCTGGCAGCTGGCGCACAGCGGCCCGCTCGTCACCAACGTGGCCGAGGCCGGGGGCTTCAGCCGGTCGGATCCCGGGCTGCCCGCGCCCGACCTGCAGTGGCACGCGCTGCCCGTGCCGTATGAGAATCAGGGCCTCACCGACCCGGCCAAGCGGGCGCTCTCGCTGATGGTCACGCTGGTCGCGGTGCGCAGCCGGGGCCGGATCACGCTGCGCAGCGCCGATCCCCGGCACAAGCCGGCCATCGACCCGTGCTATCTCGCGGACAGCGCCGACATCGAGCCGCTGGTCGCCGGGCTGAAGATGGCGCGGCAGTTCGCGGCCGCGCGGCCGATGACCAAGGTCTGCGCCGGCGAGTTCGCGCCCGGCACCGATGTCAGCACGGACGCCGAGCTCCGCGAGTTCATCCGGCGGGACCTCGCCACCCTCTACCATCCGGTCGGCAGCTGCGCGATGGGCGGCGAGTCCCGGCTGGCCGCGAGCAGGCTGACCAGCGTCGTCGACCCGGAACTGAAAGTGCGCGGGGTGGACGGGCTGCGCGTGGTGGACGCGTCGGTCATGCCGGCCGTGCCGCGCGGTAACACCAACGCCCCGGTGATCGCCATCGCGGAGCGCGCGGCCGACCTCATCGCGGGCCGGGCCCCGCTGGCTTCGGCCGACCCCGAGCTGGTCGTCGCGCTCGTCCCCTGAGCGGGCCGCAGGCCCGCGCCTGTCAGCGCGGAGCATCGGCGCTGCTATGACGCGCCTGATGCTCCGCGTTTGCGGATCATCAGGCGTCGCCTACCGGTACCGCCGCCCGTGCAGCAGCGTGACCAGAGCCACGATCTTGTCCATGTCCTTGTCCGTGCGCGCGAACGTGGTCAGGTTCACCAGCGGCTTCATCCGCTGCCTGGTGATGGCCTTGGCCCGGGCGAACTCCCGCAGGCCATCCGCGCCGTGAATGCGCCCGAACCCGGAGTCGGCCACCCCGCCGAACGGCAGTGACGGCACGCCGGCGAAAGCGATCACCGAATTGATGGCCGTCATCCCGGTGCGCAGCGACCGCGCGGCATCCAGGGCCCGCTTCTTGCTCTTGGCGTACACCGCCGAGCCCAGCCCGTACCGTCCGCCGTTGGCCAGCCGCACGCCCTCGTCGAGATCAGCGACCCTCGTCACCGTCACCGTCGGCCCGAACGTCTCCTCGGTGACCGCCTGGCTCTCCTCGGGCACGTCGGTGAGGATGACCGGCTCGACGTAAGGGGCGCGGATGCTGTCCAGCCCGCCGATGGCCGGGTGAGAGTTCCGGGCCAGCGCGTCGGCCACGTGCCCCTCGATGACGTCGACCTGTGACGCCATGGTCATCGGCCCGTAGTCGGCCTCCCGGTCGGCGCCCGGCCGGAGCGTGGCCACCCGCTCGCGCAGTTTCTCGAGGAACGAGGGATACACGTCCTCGACGACGTACACCCGCTCGATCCCGACGCAGGTCTGGCCGGCGTTCGACATCGCGCCCCAGGCCGCGGCGTCCGCGGCGGCGTCCAGGTCGGCGTCGGAGTCCACCAGCATGGCGTCCTTGCCGCCGCACTCGGCGATGATGGGCGTGAGGTTCTCCGCCGCCGCCGCCATCACCTTCCGCGCGGTGGCCGTCGAGCCGGTGAACGCGATCTTGTCCACGCCGCTGCGCGCCAGCGCCGCCCCGGTTTCGCCCATCCCGGTGATCAGTTGCAGCACCGGATGCTCGGGGATGACCTCGTTCAGCGAGCTCACCAGCCAGCCGCCCACCGCCGGGGTAAGCTCGCTCGGCTTGAAGATCACCGCATTGCCGGCCGCCAGCGCGTACGCGATCGAGCCCATCGGGGTGAAGACCGGGTAGTTCCACGGCCCGATCACGCCCACCACGCCGAGCGGCTGGTACTCCAGCAGGGCGGTCTGGTTCAGCGACACCAGCCCGCTGCGCACCCGCCGCGGGCCGAGCACCCGGGATGCGTTCTTCGCCGCCCAGTCCAGGTGCAGGATCGCCAGCAGGATCTCCAGCTTGGCGTCACCCAGCGGCTTGCCCGTCTCCTGATGCACGAGCTCGGACAGCCGGCTCAGGTACCGGGTGAGGTAGGACTTCCAGGCCAGCAACCGCAGCCGCCGCTCCTTCGCGTCGAGGCCGGCCCACCACGCGGCCGCCTCCCGCGCCCGCTGCACCGCCGCCTCGACCTCGTCCGGCCCGCACACCGGGAAGGTCGCGATCACCTCGCCGGTGGCCGGGTTCATCGTGTCGAACGTGGCCTTCGTCTGGCTGGCCGCTGTCATGACCATGTGTCCTCACCACCATCGCCGCATGCCTGGTGCCAAGTAAATCATTGCCTGGGCCTGGGAAGATACCGTTGAGTAGCCCCTTCGGTCCGCCCGCGCGAATCCTGGAGTCCGACCCGTGGCCGAACGTCCGTACCTGCTGGTCAGCTGCGCCATGTCAGTTGACGGGTACATCGACGACACCAGCCCGGACCGGCTCATCCTGTCCAGCGAGATCGATGCCGACCGGGTGGACGAGGTACGGGCCGGCTGCGACGCGATTCTCGTCGGCGCGCGGACCGTCCGCCGCGACAATCCCCGCCTGCTCGTCCGCTCGCCCGAGCGCCGGCTCCGCCGGGTGGCCAGCGGCGCGCCGGAGAACCCGGTCAAGGTGACGATCACCGCGACAGGCAACCTCGACCCCGCGGCGCGGTTCTTCACCGGCAACGCCGCCCGGCTCGTCTACTGCGCTCGGCCCGCGCTGGCGACGCTCCGGGAGCGGCTGTCCGGTCTGGCTGAGGTGGTCGACGCCGGTGACGCGCCATCGCCCACGCTGCTAGCCCACGATCTAGCCGAACGGGGGCTGGCCAGAGTACTGCTCGAAGGCGGAGGCGACCTCGCGACCCAGTTTCTCGCCGCGGGCCTGGCCGATGAGCTGCACCTGGTCATCGCGCCATTCTTCGTCGGCGACCCGGCCGCCCCCCGTTTCGCCCTCCCCGGCCGTTACCCGCACGGCCCAGACGACCCCATGCAGCTGGCCGAGGTCGGCCAGCTCGGCGAGGTCGTCCTGCTGCGCTACCTGCTGGGGACCCGGCACCCGGCCGGGCCACCCGCCATCTCCCGGCAGCGCCCGGCCGGCCCCGGCGGCCGGACCGCCGACGACATCCGCTGGCTCCGCCGGACCATCGACCTGCTCAGCGCCGACGAGCCCCCGCCTCCGGGGGACGAGCCCCTGCCTCCAGGGGGCGAGCCCCTGCCTCCGGGGGGCGAGCCCCAACCTCCCATGGCCGAGACGCCGCCTCTGGGGGGTGGCCGCCCGGCCGGCCCCGGTGACACGGATCCGGAGCCGGCGAACCGGCCGCCCAGCCTCGGAGAGCCTGGCCAGGCTGTCCCGTCCGCCGGGGACCCGCCCGGGCCGGCGGCCGTCGGCTCGCACCTGCCGGGGCACACGGCGGGGCCGCCGTCATCCCCGCCTGCCGCGCCACTACCCGCCCCCGCTGCGGTGGACGTCGCCTGGCTGCGCCAGGCCATCGAGCTGTCCAGGCGGTGCCCGCCATCGCAGGCCGCGTACTCGGTCGGTGCGGTCATCGTGGCCGCCGACGGCACCGTGCTCGCGACCGGGTTCTCCCGCGAGACGGGTCCGCACGATCACGCCGAGGAAGTCGCGCTGGCCAAGGTGCCGTCCGGTGACTCCCGGCTGGCGATGGCCACGCTGTACAGCTCGCTCGAGCCCTGCGGCGTCCGCTCCTCCCGGCCGTGCCCGTGCTCGCAACTGATCATCGCCGCGGGATTGCGCCGGGTGGCGTACGCCTGGCGCGAGCCGCCCCTGCTGGCCGCCGGAGGCGGCGGCCGGCAACTCCGCGCGGCCGGCGTCATCGTCATCGAGGTTCCGGAGCTAGCCCCCGAAGCCCGCCGGGTCAACGCCCACATCGTGGACCCCGCAGACCCTTCCGGCTACTGACCCCTGCCGCCCTTCGATCACGCGGACTGATCGGCGTCCACGCAGACAAGAGCCCACGGGCGGTCGTTCACCCGCGTCATCACCAGCGTGGCCCGCCGGGAACCGGACAGCCTGAGCTGGCGGTGCAACAGCTCGACGTCGCCGGCCAGCCCGCGGCGCCGGATGTCCACCGCACCGATGTCGAGTGCCCGCAGCCGCGCCGGCAGGCGCTTCTGCTGCCACGGCGCCGAATCGATCACCCGTAGCACCCGGGCGAACGGCGTCCGGGCCGGCGAGTCGGCCGAAAGGAAGGCGATCCGCTCGTCGATCTGCCACGCGCCGATCATCCGGGCTAGTTCGCGGACCAGGCCCGCCCGGGTAACCGCCGGATTGGGGTCGAACAGGAACTCCCCGGGCGGCCGCACATCCGCCGGCTCACCCTCCGTTGCCTGGACGAGCGTGTCACCCGCGGGCAGGATCGTTGCTCGCCGCGCCGCCGTGGCCTGCGCCGGGGACCAGGCGACCGCCTCCTTCAGCTCCCGTCCCACCGCGACGAACTCCAGCTCCCACCCGGGCGGAACGGCCTCGTGCGGCAGCCCCGGCGCGGCCTTGATCGCCACCCGGCCGACCCGGTCGGCCAGCCGCACGCACCAGTCGAGCGGAGGCTGGCTGTCCCCGGCACGCAGCCGGCCCCGGGCCGTTCGCCGGGCCGGATCGATGAACACCGCCCGCACCCCGGACAGGTCGGCATCACGGACGTCAGCCAGCGCCGTGGTGACGCGGTCCGCCACGCCGCAGGCTTCGGCATTGGCCCGGGCCATCCGCAGGTGCAGCCGGTCATGGTCCACGGCGAGCACAGCCCGCGACGCGGCCAGCGCGATCAGGTCACCGCCGATCCCGCAGCACAGGTCCGCGACTTGTCCCGCATCCGGATAGCGGCGGGCCCGGTGCCTGGCTACCGGCTCAGCGGAGGCTTGTTCCAGGCCGGCCCGGGTGAAGAACATGTCTGCGGCCCGGCTGAACTTCGGCTCCGCCCGGATCCGCAGCTCATGCTGGGCCAGCGCGTCCCTGACCAGCTCGGCCGGGTACTGCGCGCGCAGCCGCACGCTCACCCGCAGCGCGGTATCGGGGGTCACGGCCTCCTGCTTGAGCCGGTCGAGCAGCTCGCGCCCGCGCGGGGACAGCAGGTCCTCCAGCCGGGCCGTGGCGTCCCGGACGTCAGCCATGCCCCGCGCCAGCGGCCAGGAAGGGGATCAGAACAGCGTCATCTCGTCGCTCGGCGCGCCGCGCAGCGCGTCATAATCGAGGAGGACGCAGCGGATGCCGCGGTCTTCGGCGAGCACCCGGGCCTGGGGCCTGATCTCCTGCGCCGCGAACACCCCGCGCACCGGGGCGAGCAGCGGATCCCGGTTGAGCAGCTCGAGGTAGCGCGTCAGCTGCTCCACTCCGTCGATCTCGCCGCGGCGCTTGATCTCGACCGCCACGCTTATCCCGTCGCCGTCCCGGCACATCAGGTCGACCGGTCCGATCGCCGTCGGGTACTCGCGGCGGACCAGCCGCCAGCCATCGCCCAGCACGCCGAGCTGCTCGGCGAGCTTTTGCTGCAGCTGCGATTCGACGCCGTCCTTGATCAGGCCGGGATCGATGCCCAGGTCGTAGGAGACGTCGCTGACGATCTCCTCGATTGAGATCGTCAGAATCTCGCCCGACTTGTTGGTCACCGTCCAGCGGTCAGGCTGCTCTACCAGCCGGCACGGCGGGGACATCCAGTTCAGTGGCTTGTACGACCCGCCGTCGGAGTGGACGAGCACCGACCCGTCCGCCTTGACGATGAGCAGCCGGAGTGCGGGGGCCAGGGATGCCGTGAGCCGGCCCGCGTAGTCCACGCTGCACCGGGCGATGACGATCCGCACGGCACCCAACTGTAGCGGTCACGTGCGACGACGTCGTCGGGCTCACATACAGTGGCCGGCGTGAGCCCGCGCCGCGCCCGCCGCCTCCCTGACGACGTTCCCCGCAAGGGACGCCCGGGAGCTGGCCCGGCGCCGGGAGCGAGCCAGGGCCGGGGAGCGGGCCGGGGCGACGGCGCGGCAGAGTCCGCCCTGCCCGGCCGGGGCGCGGACCTGCCGTCCGGACCCGAGCACACCGAGTCCTGGCCCGACGGGGACTGGGTAGTGCGCCTGGTACCAGGAGCCTCATCAGGCAAGGCCTATCGTTGTCCTGGCTGTGATCAGGAGATCCGGCCCGGCACGCCGCACGTGGTCGCCTGGCCGGCCCTGACGCCGGGGCTGGACACGCGCAGGCACTGGCACCGGGCCTGCTGGCAGCAGCGGCTGCATCGCAGGCCGGGACCGCGGCGGCCACGGTAAGAACGCGGGCAGGCCGAGCAGGAAGGATGGGGTGAGCAGACGGTGTCCGAGATCAGGGCCTCGAGCATCCTGCCGGCCCGGCGCACCCGCGTGACCCTGCGCACCGCCGATGGCTTGCGCCTGGTCGGCGAGCTTGCGCTGCCACCGGACCGGGATCCGGTGGCCACGCTGCTCTGGCTGCATCCGCTGCCCACGCACGGCGGGATGATGGACAGCCACATCCTGCGCAAGGCCTCCTACCGGCTGCCCGCCCTCGCCGACCTGGCCGTGTTCCGGTTCAACACCCGCAGCGCATCGTCGGAGCACGGCACCAGCGAAGGCGAGTTCGGCGGTGGTGAGGCCGAACGCCACGACGTGGCGGCCGCGATCGCTTTCTGCGTCGAAGCGCAGCTGCCCGAGATCTGGCTGGCGGGCTGGTCGTTCGGCACCGAGCTGGCGCTGGCCTGGGGTCTGGATCCGGCCGTGCAGGGTGCCATCCTGCTCTCGCCCCCGCTGCGCCGGGCCGGCGACGCCGAGCTCGACGCCTGGGCGGCCTCGGGCCGGCCGCTGATCGCCCTGGTACCCGAGCTCGACGACTACCTGCGGCCCGACGAAGCCAGGCGGAGGTTCGCCCGGGTGCCGCAGGCAGAGGTCATCGCGGTGGACCGGGCGAAGCACCTGTGGGTCGGCGAGCCGTACGTGCGTATTGTGCTGAACGAGATCGTGCGCAGGGTGAATCCGGCCGCCTGGCCCCTGCCGACCGAGTGGAAGGAATCTGAATGAGACACCCGCTGCCAATCTCGGGCCGGGCACTGACCCGCCTTCCGCTGTACCTCCTGGCGCGCCTTCGGCACGACCAGGCGAAGCGCCCGCGAGGAAGGCAGGCAAATGAGCGCCAGCCTGTTTGACCTGACCGGCAAGACCGCCTTCATCACCGGGGCCTCGAGGGGGATCGGCCGTGCGGTGGCCGTCGCGATGGCCGCCGCGGGGGCGGACCTCGCGCTGGTCGCCCGCAGCGAGGACGGCCTGGCCGCGACGGCCCGCGCGGCGAGCGAGCACGGCCGCAAGGCGTTCGTGATCCCGGCGGACGTGACCAGCGAAGATTCGGTGTCCGCCGCCGTCGCGTCAGCCATCGAGCAGCTCGGCCACATCGACATCGTGGTGAACAACGCCGGCGGCACCAACTTCATGGTCCCGTTCGCCGATATGCGACTGTCCGGCTGGGACAAGATCATGAGACTGAACGCGACCTCGGTCGCCTACGTCTGCCGCGCGGTGGCCGGGCACCTGCTTGAGCGTCGCGCGGGCTCGGTCATCAACGTCGCCTCGGTCGGCGGCCTGGCCGCGGCCCCGTTGATCTCTCCTTACGGCGCGGCCAAGGCCGCGGTGGTGTCGCTGACCAAGTCGCTCGCCGTTGAGTGGGCCGGGTACGGGATCCGGGTCAACGCGCTCTGCCCCGGGTGGACGGCCACGGAGCTGAACCGCAACCTGTGGGGGGACGAGACCGCCGGCCCGGCCACGGTGGCCACCGTGCCCATGCGGCGCTGGGGCCAGCCGGAGGAGATGGCCGGCCCTGCGGTGTTCCTGGCCAGCGACGCCGCCTCGTACATGACGGGCCAGACGCTCGTGATCGACGGCGGTCAGACGATCATGCCGTGAATTCTTCCCCGCTGGGCAGGTGAGTCTCACATCGTGAGACGGTAATGCCCAGCAGGTGGCCATAGCGGTTACCGTACGGTATGATTGGTAGCGAAATGCGGTGCTACGTATTCATCCTTAGCAGCCGTAGCGGGGCCTGATCAGGGCAGGCCAGCGGCCCGCTACGGGTTAAGGCGCTGGCCGTGAGGCCCATCAGCAATCCAGCCCCGCATCAGGAGACATCACCGTGTACGACATGTACGCATGGGACCAGCCTGCCAGCTCAGCGGACGAGCACGCCGAGCCAGGCGCCGCGCCGCGTGAGGCCCAGCACGCCGCGAGCGGTACGCAGGTCGCATACGCCAGCCACGCCGGCCACGCCAGCCGGGCCGATCACCCCGGCCGGGCGGCGCACGCCGTCCAGGTCGCCCTGGACCGCCGCGACAACGGCGGCGACGCAGGATCAGGCCGGCTGGGTTGAGCCCGCCGACCGGACCCATGGTCGCGCAAGCCCATCCGCTGAGCATCCGCCCCCGGTAGGGTTCCGGCATGCCCGAACGCAGCATCAGGCTCGCCGTGATCGGCGGCGACGGGATAGGCCCCGAAGTCGTGACCGAGGCCCTCAAGGTCCTGCGCGCAGCGGCCCCCGAGGTCGTGATCGAGCAGACGAGCTACGACCTCGGGGCCAGGCGCTGGCACGCCAGCGGCGAGGTCCTGCCCGATTCCGTCCTCGAGGAGCTGCGCGGGCATGACGCGATCCTGCTCGGCGCGGTCGGTGATCCGAGCGTGCCGAGCGGCGTGCTGGAGCGCGGGCTGCTGCTGCGTCTGAGGTTCGAGCTGGACCACTACGTGAACCTGCGGCCGGTGCGGCTCTACCCGGGCGTGGCCACGCCGCTGGCGGACGTCAGGGCCGAGTCGGTCGACATGCTGGTGGTGCGGGAGGGAACCGAGGGTCCCTACACCGGCTCTGGCGGCGTCATGCGCAGGAGCACACCGCACGAGATCGCCACCCAGGAGAGCATCAACACCGCGTTCGGGGTCAGCCGGGTGGTCAGGTACGCGTTCGAGCGCGCCGCGGAGCGGCCACGCCGGAAGCTGACCCTGGTGCACAAGACGAACGTGCTCACCTACGCCGGCGACCTGTGGCAGCGGACCGTGCGCGAGGTCGGCCGCCAGTTCACCGAGGTGTCGGTGGACTACTGTCACGTCGACGCCGCATCGATGTTCTTCGTCACCGATCCCGAGCGCTTCGACGTGATCGTGACGGACAACCTGTTCGGCGACATCCTGACCGACCTGGGCGCGGCGGTGGCCGGCGGGATCGGGCTCGCCGCCAGCGCCAACATCAACCCCGAGCGCACGGCTCCCAGCATGTTCGAGCCGGTGCACGGCAGCGCGCCGGACATCGCGGGCAGGCACAAGGCCGATCCCACCGCGGCGATCCTGTCTGCCGCGCTGCTCTGCCAGCATCTCGGCCTGCCCGCCGAGGCGGCCCGGATCGAGCAGGCGGTGGCCGACGACCTGCTGGAACGCCAGGGTGCCTGGGCGGCCCGCTCGACCTTGGAGGCCGGCGACGACATCGCTGAGCGAGTAGCCAGCTAGGGCGTCTGCTGGAGACGCCCGGGGTCGTGGCCGAACGAGGCCGCGGCACACGGCAAGATGGGAGATGAGACAGGAAGGATCCCGAGATGACCCCCAGCCCGCGCGCCGAGATCACCTTTGACGTCCGGCCCACCCCGAGTCCGGTGCCCCGGGCCGACCGGGAGCGAGTGCTGGAAGCGCCGGGGTTCGGCCAGGTGTTCACCGATCACATGGTCACGATCCGCTGGACCACAGAGGCCGGCTGGCATGATGCCCGGGTCGAGCCCTACGGCCCGCTCACCCTCGACCCCTCGACGTCGGTCTTCCACTACGCCCAGGAGTTCTTCGAGGGGTTGAAGGCCTACCGGCAGCCGGACGGGTCGGTCGCGATCTTCCGGCCGTGGGCGAACGCGGCCAGGTTCAACAGCTCGGGGCGGCGGCTGGTCATGCCGGAACTGCCCGAGGAGACATTCGTCCGCGCGCTCGAGCTGCTGGTCGATGCCGACCGCGACTGGGTTCCGTCCGCCGAGGACCACAGCCTCTACCTGCGCCCGTTCATGATCGCGACGCAGCGGGGGATCGGCATCAGCAAGCCCTCGCAGTCCTATCTGTTCCTGGTCATCGCGTCGCCGGCCGGCCCGTACTTCCCCGGCGGGATCAAGCCGGTGACAGTCTGGCTGTCCCAGGACTACGTCCGCGCCGCCCCCGGCGGCACCGGCGAGACCAAGTGCGGCGGCAACTACGCCGCCGGCTTCATCGGTCAGCTCCAGGCGCTGGAACACGGCTGTGACCAGGTCGTCTGGCTGGATGCGACGGAACGCCGCTGGGTCGAGGAGATGGGCGGCATGAACATGTTCTTCGTGTACGGATCGGGCCCTGAGGCCCGGATCGTCACGCCCGCGCTCGGCGGGACGACGCTGGCCGGAATCACCAGGGACTCCCTGCTCAAGCTCGGCCCGGACCACGGCATACCCGCCGACGAGGGCAGGATCTCGGTGGATGACTGGCGCGACGGCTGTGCGTCAGGCGAGCTCACCGAGGTATTCGCCTGCGGCACGGCGGCCGCGGTGACCCCGGTTGGCGCCGTGAAGAGCGTGCTAGGCGACTGGACCGTGGGCAACGGCGAACCGGGGCCGGTCACGCTCACGCTGCGGGACGAGCTGCTCGGCATCCAGTCCGGCCGGCGCGACGACCCGTACGGCTGGCTGCACAAGGTCGGCTGAGTCGCAACCGTAGTCTCGCATGCTGAGACAAAAGTGGTCATAGAGCGCACCATGTGCCAGGCTGCACCCATGACGTCCGGCTGGATCATTATCGGCAGGCGCGTCGGCACCTTGTAAGACCGGGCCGACGCGCAGACCTCTCGCATCCCGCGAGAGGTCTTTTGTTTTGCCGGGGCGGCCAGGACAAGCCACGCAGGAAAGGAAATCCGATGCCCGACGACTCCTTCCACGTCTACGACACCACGCTGCGGGACGGCGCCCAGCAAGAGGGCCTGCACCTGACGGTGGCCGACAAGCTGGCCATCGCGGCCAGTCTGGACGAGCTCGGCGTCGGGTTCATCGAGGGCGGCTGGCCGGGCGCCATCCCCAGGGACACCGAGTTCTTCCGGCTCGCCGCCACCGAGCTGGAGCTCAAGCACGCGCAGCTCGCCGCGTTCGGCGCGACCCGCCGGCCCGGCGCCAGGGCGGCCGATGACCCTCAGGTCGCCGCGCTGCGCGAGTCGGGTGCGCCGGTCGTGACTCTGGTAGCGAAGAGTCACGACCGGCACGTCCGGCTGGCCCTGCGCACGAGCCTGGAGGAGAACCTGGCCATGGTCGCCGACACGGTCGCCCATCTCCGTTCGGAGGGGAAACGCGTTTTCCTGGACGCAGAGCACTTCTTCGACGGGTACGCATCGGACCCCGGCTACGCCCTGGAGGTGGTACGCGCCGCGGCCGAGGCGGGCGCCGATGTGGTCACCCTGTGCGACACCAACGGCGGCATGCTCCCCGGCCGTCTAGCCGACGTCGTCGCGGAGGTAGTCAGCCGAACGGGCACGCGGCTGGGCATCCACTGTCACGACGACACCGCGTGCGGGGTGGCCAACACGCTCGCGGCCGTGGACGCCGGCGTCAGCCACGTGCAGGGCACCGCCAACGGCTACGGCGAGCGGGCGGGCAACGCGAACCTGTTCAGCGTGGTGGCCGGGCTGCAGCTGAAAAAGGGCAGGCGGGTGCTGCCGGACGGGTGCCTGCCGGAGATGAGCCGCATCGCCCACGCGATCAGCGAGGTCACCAACGTGTCCCCGGGCAGCCACCAGCCGTACGTGGGGTACTCCGCGTTCGCGCACAAGGCGGGGCTGCACGCCTCGGCGGTGAAGGTGGACCCCATGCTGTACCAGCACGTCGACCCCGCGCTGGTGGGCAACGACATGCGGATGCTGGTGTCGGATATGGCCGGCCGGGCGTCGGTAGAGGTCAAGGGCGCGCAGCTCGGCTACGACCTGTCCGGTGACCGGGCCGCGGCCGGCCGTGTGGTGGAACGGGTCAAGGACCTCGAGGCCCGCGGGTACACCTTCGAGGCCGCGGACGCGTCATTCGAGCTACTGCTGCGTGACGAGCTGGCCGGCCATGAAGGGGGGAGGGGAGGTGAGCGGGGGCACTTCTCGGTCGAATCGTGGCGGGTCATCGTCGAGCAGCGGCCGGGCGGCGAGGTGGTGAGCGAGGCCACCGTCAAGCTGACCGCCAAGGGCGAGCGGATCGTCGCCACCGGCGAGGGCAACGGTCCGGTCAACGCGCTGGACACGGCGCTGCGGCTGGCCCTCGGCCGGATCTACCCGGAGCTGGCCCGGCTCGAGCTGGTCGACTACAAGGTGCGGATCCTCGAAGGTTCGCACGGTACCGGCGCTGTGACCCGCGTGCTGATCACCTCGGGCGACGGAACGGACGGCGACTGGAGCACCGTCGGCGTGCACGAGAACATCATCGCCGCCTCCTGGCAGGCGCTGGCCGAGGCGGTCACGTACTGCCTGCTGCGGGCCGGCCACGAGCCCGGCGACGACGGGTAGGCCACGCCGGCCGTGAGTACTCGATCGGGTGCCGGTGCGAGACCGGCACCCTCGGAGTGCTCAGCAGTGGCTGGCGTCAGGAGCTGGGATTTTCCGACAAGACCTATACCTCGGACGGGCAGCCCGTGCAAACCAAAGGCCCGACCGCGAGCCACGGGTGGAACTCGAGTCGGGCCTCTGGGCCTGGACTTACCTGCTTAGGCTGGCAACGAACACCTCTGTACCCGTGTTGTCGTCAGGCAGGTCCAGCAGTCGAGCCGGTCAGCAGGCGGTGTGGTTCGGGTTCTGCGCCGCCGTGATGTGCGGGGTGCCGGTGCAGGAGGACTGCTCGTAGGGGGCGTTGCCCGACTCCGAGTTGACCGTGGTGCCGTTGTAGGTGAAGTCGTAGTTCTGACCACCGACGACGGTGTAGCTGTTCGCGCCGAAGATCTCATCCAGCACCGCGCCGAGACCGGTGTTCGGAGCCTGCGTGGCGGGGATGGACGTCGCGGGCGTGCTCGTGGAGCTGACGTCGTACTGGATCACGCCGAGCACCTTGCCGGTACCCACGCCGGCCTCGCCGGTGTTCGGGTTGGCGAACTGCGAGAACTTGCTCGGGGCGGTGACCTTCATGAGGACGGAGTAGTTAGCGCCGTCCGTCTGGTGCTGAGCGTAGGCGGAGACCGACCACTTCTCGGTCAAGGTGTCGATGGCCCAGACCGGGCCGCCGCCCGAGGGCTCCTGGAAGGTGGCCGAGCCGGACACGCTGGTCGTGTCCATGTGGCCGTTGGACTGAGTCACATAGTTGACACTGGTCGACGCGCTGGCAGATGCCGCGGAGGTGACGGCCGGCACTACCGCTGCCGCCGTGGCCGCGGCGACGGCTACCGCCGGCACCAGGATGGAACGCATACGCATAATGGTGAACCTCTCTTGTCCGGGAAGGTTCGGCTGGGCCCTCCCCTAGCGCCCTTTGACTCGCGGAAGCTATACCTCGCAGTCACCTCGACTACGACGCTGATAGTTTTCGGGCACGGCAAATTGGCCGTGCATTCCCTCAAATGCAGCGTTCAGCTGCTATGGCTCCGATCCGCATGCAGCCGGAAGGGAGCCCGTTCGTCAAAAGCGCCGCCAGCGTGAGCGCTATGGCGGCGATCCCGCGCGGCGCGCGGCTAACTGCGAACCGTCACTGTCACGTAATCCTTCCCCCCTTGAGTCCTGGTTTCACCCTCCCTAAGGGAAATCTAACATTCCCGGAAGATGGACGCTCGGCGCGGCCGCCTGGTTGACACGCGATAATTGGTCTGTTTTTTCGACCTATACCGCCGGACCCTGGTCCGATATGTCCAGCATGTAGGCAAAGAGCCGGCAAATTAAATGTCAAGAGTATCTGTAAGATGCCATATGTAGTCTACGTGCTAATTTGACCGGATTTGCACTGTTGCC
>DASXLW010000134.1:0-3185 GCA_036496025.1 Streptosporangiaceae bacterium | reverse complement strand
GCGTCGAGCCGCAGCAGGTGCGCGCGCTGCGCCTCGTCGGCCAGCGCCAGCGGGCTCCACAGTTTGCGCACCGCGAAATTGTCCGCGCCTGGAGCACGCACCCGCCGGGCGACCGCGGACCGGGCCTCCGGCTGCGACCAGGTGGCCATGTCGCGGGCCGCGCAGACGAACTCCTCGTGCACCGCGTCGAACAGGTGCCCCGCCCGGGCGATGAGCTCCGCGTCGCCGCGCACCGTGCTGGTCTGGTCATCGGCCACCCGCCCAGTCTGCCAGCCGTCTCCAGGCCCGGCAAATGGCAGCAACCTGCCAGCTCCTCGCCGCGGCCGCGAGGCCCGGGCAGGCTGGGAGCATGACGAACACAACGAACACCAGTGCCCCCGCCGCCGCGTCCGGCACCTTCGCGATCGGCGGCGACCTGCCTGTCGCGCGGCTCGGCTTCGGCACGATGCGGCTGCCCACCGGGACCTTCGCCGGCCCGGTGCGCGACCCGCAGGACGGGATCGCGGTGCTGCGCCGCGCCGTTGAGCTGGGCGTGACCCACATCGACACCGCGAGCTTCTACCGTCGCGGTGACGTCGTCGCCAACGACCTGGTCCGCCGGGCACTGTCCCCCTACCCCGACGGCCTGGTGATCGCCACCAAGGTCGGCCCGATGCTCGGGCCGGACGGCATCCCCTCCCTGCAGGCCACCCCGGGCCAGCTGCGCGGCCTGGTGGAGGACAACCTCCGCGAGCTCGACGTCGACCGTCTCGGCCTGGTCTACCTGCGGGTCGGCGGGAGGAACGCGCCTGGCGGCGAGCCGATCGCCGAGCGGTTCGCCGCGCTGGCGAAGCTGTGCGACGAGGGCCTGATCCGGCACCTGGGCGTCAGCAACGTCGACGCCGCGCAGCTCGCCGAGGCCCGAGCGATCGCCCCGGTCGCCGCCGTGCAGAACGCCTTCCACGTGCACGCCACCGCGGACGCCGCGCTGCTGGCGGAGTGCACCAGGTCCGGCACCGCGTTCGTGCCGTTCTTCCCGCTCGGCGGCGGCCTGGACCCGATCGACACGACCCGGCTTGAGAAGACCGCCGTCCGGCACGGGGCGACCGTCCAGCAGGTCGCGCTCGCCGCGCTGCTGGCAGCCTCCCCGGTGATGCTCCCCATCCCCGGCACCGGCAGCCTCGTCCACCTGGCGGAGAACGTCGGCGCCGCCAGCGTCAGGCTCACTCCGGAGGACATCGCGAGCCTCGCCGGGTAACGGCGCGGAGCCCGCGCCGCGCGAGCGTCCTGTGGCGCCAGTAGGCTGTCGCTGGCGGCAGAACACTCGTTCTGCCCCTTAGACCGCATAGGTGTCTTACCGGGAGGACAAGGTCATGACTGGCAGCTCGCCGGAGGCCGGCGAAGACGCGCTGTCGAGGCTCGACACCACCGTGGCGCACTCGGCCCGGGTATGGAACTACCTGCTCGGCGGGAAGGACCACTTCGCGGCCGACCGCGAGACCGGCGACCTGATCCTGCAGATGTTCCCCGGCATCGCCCAGCTCGCCCGGCTGCAGCGCCGCTTCCTGGTCCGCGCGGTCGGCTACCTGGCGGGCGAGGCGGGCATGCGGCAGTTCCTGGACATCGGCACCGGGCTGCCTACCGCCGACAATACCCACGAGGTCGCCCAGGCGATCGCGCCCGGGTCGCGGATCGTCTATACCGACAACGACCCGATGGTGCTCGTTCACGCGAAGGCGCTGCTGACCAGCGCGCCCGGCGGTGCCACCAGTTATATCGAGGCCGACGTCCGCGACCCGGACACCATCCTGGCCGAGGCCGCCCGCACCCTAGACCTCAGCCAGCCGGTCGCCCTGGTCATGCTCGGCATCATGGGACAGCTCCCCGACTCCGACGAGCCCCACGCGCTGCTGCGCCGCTACCTGGACGTCCTGCCCCCTGGCAGCTGCCTGGCGCTGTGCGACGGCACGGACACCAGCCCTGCGCTGAACCAGGCCATCGCGGTCTACAACCAGAACTCGGCCAGCTCCTACCACCTGCGCAGCCCGGAGCAGATCGGCGCCTTCTTCGACGGCCTGACCCCGGTACCGCCTGGACTGGTCCCCGCCTCCCGGTGGCGGAGCGACAGCGACACCGCCGGCGAGCCCGCCGGGGAAGACGCCACCATCTGCGGCATCGGCTTCAAGCAGTAGGCCCCGTCCCCGGCCGCCGAGACCCAGCCCCTGACTCAGGCCGGAACGTCAACCCGGCCGGCTGGGCAGGAGCGGCGATAAGCCGTGCTGTGCTGCGACAGCTCAGGCCCAGTGCACAGTGGCGCGGATGCGGGGTGGCCACTCCATGTTCGACCTGGCAGCGGCGCTATTATCGCAATATGGCGATGATAGCGCCCGATGCCGAGATCGAGCGGGTGGAACTGACTCCCGCGGCCGCGCTGTTCCGTTCGCTGGGCGATCCGGGGCGGCTGATGATCGTGCGCCGCCTGGCCGGCGGCCCGGCGCGGGTGACTGACCTGGTGTCCGGGCTGGGGCTGGCGCAGTCGACGGTATCCAAGCACCTGGCGTGCCTGCGGGACTGCGGCCTGGTGGCATCCGAGCCCGCCGGGCGGGCCTCGGTGTTCCGGCTCGCCCAGCCCGCGCTGGCCGAGATGCTCGCAGCAGCGGAGACGGTGCTGGCGGCGACCGGCAACGCCGTCGCCCTGTGCCCGGCCTGGGGCACGGACTCCTGCGGCGACGACGAGCCGTGACCACCGCCCACCCGGCCCGCGGGCCGGAACTTCCGGTCCTGGACGACGGCTGCTGCTCTCCGGGCAACCCGGGCACCGCCCGCGGGGCACCGCCGCAACCGCGCGATGCCGGGTGGCAGCGCGCGGCGCAGGCGGCGCGCTGGCTGGCCTGGGCGAGCCTCGCGTGGATGTGCACCGAGGGCGCGGTCGGGCTGTGGCAGGGCCTGGCCACCGGGTCGGCCGCGCTGACCGGGTGGGCGCTCGGCAGCGCGGTGGAAGGGCTGGCCAGCGTGATCGTGATCTGGCGGTTCACCGGCACCCGCGCCCTGTCGGAGACCGCCGAGCGCCGCGCCCAGCGCGGCGTGGCCGTGTCCTTCTGGCTGCTTGCCCCCTACATCGCCGCCCAGTCCGGCTGGGACCTCGCAGACGGCCACCACGCCGGGGCCACGGTGACCGGGATCGCCCTGACCGCCGCCGCGCTGGC
>DASXLW010000133.1:0-3501 GCA_036496025.1 Streptosporangiaceae bacterium | reverse complement strand
CGCACGTGCGCATCGCGCGATCCTTGCTCCGCGCGCCTGCCGATCCCCTCGCCGACGCCAAGGAGGTGCTTGCCCGCCCGGGCCCGCTCGGCCCCCTGACCAGACAGCCGGCTAACGGCAGGTAATAAACCTGGGCCCTCGCCCGTGAGGGATCAGCTCACGGGCGAGGCGCCACGAAAACGACCGCACATCACACCACCTGAGAGAGAAGGCCATGATGAGCCAGCCGCTAAGTTCAGTATTGCCTGAAACCGAACCGGATCGCGATGAACGTCACGTGCGGCGCGCCCGCGCCCCCGTGATTGAGCGCATAGCCGGATGGAGCACCCGGCACCGCAAGACCGCCGTCTTCGGCTGGCTCGCGCTGGTCGCCGTGGTCTTCATGGCCGGGCAGGCGCTGGGCACCAAGAGCCTGCCCGGCTATGACGCCGGCCAGTCGGGCCGGGCCGAGCAGGTCCTGCACAGGCTGGGGGTCAGCTCCCCGGCCAACGAAGACGTGCTGATCCAGGCGCGCGGAACGGGCCGCACGTTCGCCACCGACCCGGCCATGCGGCGCGCGGTCAGCGAGGTTGCCACTGCCCTGGCCCGGCTTCCGCACGCGGCCACCGGCATCCGGTCCCCGCTAGGTGCGGGCAGCCACGCCCTGGTCTCCGCGGACGGGCGCAGTGCCCTGGTCACCTTCCAGGTCCCCGGGCCGGCCGCCGACCAGACTACGGCCGTAGCGCCCGCTCAGCGCGCAGTGGCCGCGGTGGCGGCTCGCCACCCGGACTTGCGCATCGCCGAGGGCGGCGACGCGAGCTTCGGCCGGGCCATCAACTCCCTGCTGGGTCAGGGCTTCCGCAAAGCGGAGTTCACCTCGGTCCCGATCACCCTGGTGCTGCTCCTGCTCGTGTTCGGCGCGCTGGTGGCCGCGGGCATCCCGCTGCTGCTGGCCATCACCTCGGTGATGACCGCGCTGTCACTGCTGACCCTGATCAGCCAGTGGCTGCCGGTCGGGTCCAGCACCTCGGAGGTGGTGCTGCTCATCGGGATGGCGGTCGGGGTCGACTACTCGCTGTTCTATCTGCGCCGCGAGCGCGAAGAGCGAGCCAGGGGAGCGGCGCCCGGCGAGGCTCTGCGCACCGCCGCGGCCACCTCAGGGCGGGCCATCGTGGTGTCCGGGCTGACCGTCATGATCGCCCTGGCCGGGCTGTTCCTGACCGGGTATGACGTGTTCAGCGGCATCGCGTTCGGCACCATCGCCGTGGTCGGTGTGGCCGTGCTCGGCTCGCTGACCTTGGTGCCCGCGCTGCTGGCCTGGCTCGGCCCGCGAGCGGACCGGGGCCGGGTTCCGTTCCTGGGCCGCAGGCGGACCGCCGCCCGCCCGTCCCGGGTGTGGGCCGCACTGGTCCGCCGTGTGGTGCGGCGCCCCGTGATATGGGGCTCGGCCGCCGCGATCGCGCTGCTCGCGCTGGCCGCGCCCGCGCTCGGCATGCGGCTCGGCTCGCCCGCCATCGACCTGCCAGCGAGCTCGCCCGTCCTGCAGACCATGGACCGGATCCAGCACGCGTTCCCGCAGACCCCGTCGCCTGCCGAAGTGGTGGTTACCGGCCACGACCTCACCGGGCCGGGGATGCGCGACGCGATCGCCGCGCTGCGAACCAGGGCGGCCTCGGCCGGTCCGGCCAGCCCGATCCACGGGCCGGTCAGCGCGCGTCAGGTGGCCGGCGGCCGCGCCCTGATCCTCGGCGTGCCGCTGGCCGGCAACGGTGGCAACTCCGCCTCGAGCCACGCCCTCCTGGCCCTGCGTAACCAGATCCTGCCCGCGACGGTGGGCCATGTCAGCGGCGTCCGCTATGCCGTCACCGGGAACACGGCGCAAAGTTACGACGACACCGCGTCGCTGCACTCCAGCACCCCCGTGGTGTTCGCCTTCGTGATCGTGCTGGCGTTCGTACTGCTGCTCGTGGCGTTCCGTTCGGTCGCCATCCCGCTGGTATCGATCGGGCTCAACCTGCTCTCGGTGGGTGCGGCCTACGGGCTGATCACGCTGATCTTCCAGGACGGGCGGATGCAGGGGCTGCTCGGGTACACATCATTCGGCGGCATCATCTCCTGGATCCCCCTGTTCATGTTCGTGCTGCTGTTCGGCCTGAGCATGGACTACCACGTGTTCATCCTGAGCCGGATCCGGGAGTTGCGCTCACGGGGCTCGACCACCCGCGACGCCATCGTGGGCGGCATCTCCAGCAGCGCCGGCGTGGTCACCAGCGCGGCTCTCATCATGGTCGCGGTGTTCTCCATCCTGGCCACGCTGCCCATCGTCGATACCAAGACGCTCGGCGTAGGTCTGGCCGCCGCGGTGTTCATCGACGCCACCGTGGTACGCGGGATCCTGCTGCCCGCGCTCATGTCGCTGCTGGGGGAACGGTGCTGGTACCTGCCGCGCTGGCTGTCCTGGCTGCCCGGCAGGCAGCGGCCCCGGATAGAAGGAGCGTGCGGGTAGGCGGCTGGCCGCGCGGGCGGAAGCCGGCCACCGCGGACTGCGGTGGCCGGCTCGCCGCCGCCCCGATCGCTGCGACGGGACGGCCCTTAGCGGACCTGGCTGCCGATGAGGCTGCCCACGGCGAACGTCACCGCGACGGCGCCTGCGCCCAGGGCGAGCTGACGCAGGCCGGAGCGCAGCGCTGGTCGGCCAGTGAGCCGGCCGACCGCCATCCCGCCGCCGAGCAGCGCCACCGCCGCGATGCCCAGCGTCGCCCCCAGGACCGGCAGGCCGGCCTGGTAGGGGAGCAGCGGTATCAGCGCCCCCAGCGAGAAGGCGATCAGCGACGAGATGCCGGCCAGCAGCGGGGAGGGCAGCTCGAACGGATCCACGCCGAGCTCCTCGCGGGTGTGCACGCGCAGCGCGGTATCGGGATCCCGCGATACCGCGGCGGCCATCCCGGCCGCGGTCTGTTCGTCGGCCCGTAGCCGCGGAACGTCTCGGCGAGCTCGGCCTGCTCGGCAGCAGGGAACCGGGCGTGCATCCGGCGCTCGACGTTGACCTCCGCGTGCACCAGCTCGTTTTGGCTGGTGACCGACACGTACTCCCCGGTGCCCATAGAGAACGCCCCGGCCACGAGCGCGGCTGCGGCGGCCCCGGCCATAGTTTTCATTCCGCGCTCCGGGGCTCATGCGTGGCTGTCGGGCGGCCGGGCTCCTCAACCCCATCTGCCTCGCCCCGGTGTCTGGGACTACCGCGCCCCGGACCCGGGCAAATGCGCCGCTAGCCGCGCATACCGGGCACCGGCGCCATCGGCTCTGCCCTGGGCGAATCTGCTGCGGGCCAAGAACCCGGTCCCGATCACGCCTTCCACCCGACAGTGGAGACAGGCCGCGGCGACCGCAGCCGCGCCCGACGAGAAGGAGAACCGATGACGCCATTGATCACCGGCTGGGACTCAGCCCGGCCGCCGCAAGCCGCCGACGGCGATACGCCCGCGACGCGGTTCGATGACCACCTGGCCGCGGAACTGCTCG
>DASXLW010000132.1:0-2722 GCA_036496025.1 Streptosporangiaceae bacterium | reverse complement strand
CGACGTCTCGGTCCGCGCGGGGGTGCTGACCCTGCTGGACAGGCTGCGCCGGGACGGGCGGATGGGCATCCTCATGATCACCCACGACCTGTCCACCGCCGCGCACTTCGCCGACCGGATCGCCGTGATGTACCTCGGCCGTATCGTCGAGCACGGGCCAGCCCGCCAGGTCGTCCGGCATCCGCAGCACCCCTATACCAAGGCGCTGCTGTCGGTGGTACCGGCCAGGGATCCGCGGGTGCGCTCGTCGCCGCAGCTGCTGACCGGCGAGACCCCCAACCCGGTGGACGTGCCGACGGGCTGCCGCTTCCACCCCCGCTGCCCGATCGCGGTGGAGCGCTGTTCGGCCGTGGATCCCGAGCTGCGGGTTGTCAGCAGCTCCTCGCACGAGGTCGCGTGCCTGCTGGCCTGACCTGTCCTGATCTGCCCTGATCAGGCGGTCGCGGCAGCATCATCCGGCCACGGCGCTGGCGGCGCCGGTGAGGGTGGCGACCGCGAGCTGGCCGAGCGTGGCCAGGTCATAGCCACCTTCCTGGATCAGCACCGCCGGCGCCAGCGCGGCGGCCAGCCGGCCCGCCTCCCGGTAGCCGGCTTCGCTCACCCGCAACGGGCTCTCGGGATCGGCCTCCGCGGCGTCCAGGCCGAGCGAGACCACGACGGCGTCGACACCGTGAGCGGCCGCGCCCGCGCACATGGCCCGCACTGCGGCGAGCCAGCCCTCATCACCGGTGCCGGGCGGCAGCGGCAGGTTCTGATTGGCGCCCTCGCCCGCGCCGGTGCCGCACTCCCCCGCGTAGCCCAGGTAGTGCGGGAACCACCCCGCCCCCGGATCGATGTGCACCGATCCGTAGTAGACGTCGCCGCGGCTGTAGAAGATCATCTGGGTGCCGTTGCCGTGGTGCGCGTCAATGTCGAGCACGGCGACCCGCCCGGCTCCGGCCGCGAGCAGCGCCTGGGCCGCGATCGCGGCGTTGTTGAGGTAGCAGGACCCGCCGTAGGCGGCGCGGGTGGCGTGATGGCCCGGCGGGCGGCACAGCGCGTAGGCCAGCGGGGCACCCGAGCTCACCAGGCCGGCCGCGGTCAGCGCGGCGTCGGCGGCCCCGCGGATCGCCGCCCAGCTGCCCGGGCCGACGAGCGTCATCGTGTCGTAGCAGAACTGCCCGGCCCGGCCGTGCACGGCGGGGGGCGATCGCAACGGCAGGCCGGCCAGCATCCCCGCGGTGGGGAACACGTAAGGGACCACCCGGTCCCGGCCGTACTCGGCGGGGAACCCGGCCCGCTCCCACTGCGCCCACACTCCGGCCAGGTGATCCAGCAGCGCCGGGTCATGCACGGCCCGCAGGATCTCGTCGCCGTGCGCGGCGGCAGGCACCTCCGGCGCCCCCGCCGCGGCCAGCGCGTCCCTCAGCACCCGGGCCCGGGCCGGCACCTCGGTGCCAGCGTCCCGCACGCCGAGCCACACCTCCCCGCCCGGGTCATGGAGCAGGCACTGCTCGCTCCATACCACCGGCACCCGCAGGCTCCCCGTCATCTCTCTATAGTCCCGGATATGGAACCGCCAGTTGCGCCGGCCCAGGACGGCACCGACCCCTACGCGTGGATGCGCGACACCAGCGACCCGGCCCTGCTGGGCTACCTCGCGGCCGAGCGCGCGTACTACGATCAGCAGACCGCCCGCTCCGTCCGGCTTCGTGACGCCCTGGCCGCGGAGATGTCGGCCCGGCTGGCGCCGGCGGATGAGTCAGCCGGCTGGGAACTCGGCGGATGGCACTACTTCACCAGGACGCGGCCCGGCCTGAACTACGAGCAGTTCTGCCGCCGCCCGGAGTCTGACGCCGGCCCGGAGCAGGTGCTGCTCGACGAGAACCTGCTGCTGGACGATCCGGCCTGCGGCGCCGGTTACGTGGCGCTCGGCGTCCGGGAGGTCAGCCCGGACGGGCGACTGCTCGCCTATTCGGCCGATTTCGACGGTGACGAGGTCTACCAGTTGCGCATCCGCGACCTGGCCACCGGGACCGACCGGCCGGAGCGGGTCGAGCGCAGCTACTACGGGCTAGCCTGGTCGGCCGACTCACGGTCGGTCTTCTACACCGTCACCGACCCCATCTACCGGCCGTATCAGGTGTGGCGGCACGACGTCGATACCGATCCTGACGACGACGTGTGCGTGTACACCGAGGACGACGAGCAGTTCGAGGTCTTCGTGCGGCTCAGCCGCAGCGGCGCTGTCATCTTCATCGAATGCGAAAGCCGCGAGACCACGGAGACGCGGTACATCCTGGCATCGGACGCCCGTTCGGCCCCCATCGTTGTCGAGCCCCGGCGGCGCGGTATCGAGTACCGGGCCGATCATGCCGACGGCCCCGGCGGCGGCGACCTGTACCTGGTCACCAACGACGGCGCCACCGAGTTCCGGCTGGTGAAGGCGCCGGTCACGGCGCCGGGCGCGGGCGGCTGGAGGGAGGTGGCCGGCGAGTCGGCCGATACCCGCCTGGTGGCCTGCGACGCCTTCGCCCGGTACCTGGTCCTCACCGAGCGGCGCGGGGCGGCGACGCAACTGCGGGTCATCGACCGGAACACAGGGGCCCAGCGCCTGACCCAGACCGCCGGCCCGCACGTCGCGCTGGAGCTTGCTGATAACCACGACTGCCAGGCGGCCAGCGTCACGGTGCGTACCGAGTCGCTGATCGCCCCGCCCTCCTGGCACGACGTGGACCTGGCG
>DASXLW010000131.1:0-1950 GCA_036496025.1 Streptosporangiaceae bacterium | reverse complement strand
GCTGAGCACCTGGACCACGCGGGCGTGCAGCCGGTCGATGCTGGTCTCCGAGCTCAGCGCCTGCGACGCCGACACGATGCCGAGCAGGTCGACCGTTCCCGTGGTGACGGCGGAGCGGCGATGCGGAATATCGGCGGGCTGGCTGGCGTCGTGCCCGCCGGTCGGGTCGGCTGGCGGCCGCTGGGCCGGGTAGGCCCAGTCCAGTTGTGCGACCTTGGCGGTTGCGCCCCAGGCCAGGTATTCCTGGCGCGCCTGGGCGATCAGGTCATGGCCGGCCTGTTCGATGCCGTGGGCAAGATAGAAGCGGGCGGCATGCTCGTCGATCAGAGCCCGGTGCCACGGCCGCTGGCTCTGGGCGGCCTCGCGCCGGGCGGCGTCGAAGGCGAGGACAGCGGCGCGGAAGTCGCCGGCCGCCCACGCCCGTTCGGCCTCGAGCCATCGCAGCAGGTGCAGGAAGTTGTCGGGCGCGTCCGCGGCGCGTTCGGCCAGCCACCGGGTCACCTCGTCCATTTCGGACAGCAGGCCGCCGCGCTGGTCCGCGTCCGCGCTGCGGGCCTGCCCGGCCAGGGCCAGCGCGCGCAGCAAGCGGCCGACGGCGGTCGCGTAGAGGCCCGGGAGCAGCGGAACGAGTGGCATGGCGGCCGCGGTGTGCCGCTCCAGGCCGGCCTGATCACCGAAGATGGCGGCGGCGGTCGCGTGACTGAGATGAGCATGAAAATGTGCCACCGGGTTGCCGGCGTACCTGTCGGCGGAAACCGCCTCACCGGCCGCGGCTGTGCTGTCGCCAAGCAGCACACCAGCCAGCCACCGGTAGGTTTCGAGCACCTGAGCGGACTGCTCGTTTCCGGTATGGTGCACGAAGGCCACCGCCGCTTCCGCCTCGGTGAGGTAGCGGTCCAGTGATGGCGTGCAGTCCACCATGCCTGGCACATGCACATAGCAGTTGTAGCCGGCATTGGCCAGGTCGCCCCCCGCGATCATCCCCTCCGTGGCCCGCTGACCTTGATGGACACTGTTTTCGAGCGGCTCGGCCCAGCAACTGAGGATAGCGAACATCCCGCGCGCCTGGGAGGTGCCGGGCTCGTACCCGCGGGCCTCGCCCAGCGCCAGGATCCGCCGCGCCGCCCGGTACCCGGCGGCGTAGTCGCCGCGCAGCACCACAGCACCGAAGGCGGTGTAGGCCGCCGGGCCGACCAGGGCAGGGGCCGGGCCGTGCTCGAGGCAGATCCGCAGTGCCTCCATGCCTAGCCAGACGACCGTGGCGGGGTCGCCGGCGAAGAAGGCCGCCGCCAGGGTCGCGTAAAGCAGGGCGGACGCGGCGAGCAGCGTGGGGTCGGTGAGGTCCGGCCGGGCCAGGTCGCCGGCGGCTTCGGTGTGGTCCAGCCACTGGTACCAGTAGCCGAACCGGCGGTCAAGCTCGGCTGCGAGCTGGTCCGCGGCCGGGACGGTGATGCCGAGTTCACGCAGCGACTTCAGGCCCAGCCCGAGCGCCTCGGCGAAACGGTTCCGGTTGGTCAGGCTGCGCACCTGCACCGCCGTCGCGTCCGCGCGGTCCGGCACGGCAGGGCACAGCCGTTCGATCGTGCGGTATTCCTCGTCCGCTTCCTCCAGCCCCCCTAGGCCGTAGAGGGCGGCGTGACGGCCGGCGTGCACCTCGGCGAGCACTGCGGTCTGGTCCGGGTCGACTACCGGAAGCGCGGCGGTCAGCAGCGCATTGACCAGCGCGTAGTTCCCGGTCAGCGTGGCCTGCCCGGCGGCCCGTCGCAGCAGCCCCACCACCTGGCGCCGCTCCGCGGCATCAGCGACCGCGCCGACGACTGGCAGGTACTGCTCCGCCGCGGCCGCGAACAGCTCCGGCACCGCTGCCAGCCGCCGCGCCATGCCCAGTTGCACGGTGCGCCGCCGCCGGGGCTCCAGCTCGTCCAGGACCGCCTCGTGGGTCCGGTCGTG
>DASXLW010000130.1:0-4868 GCA_036496025.1 Streptosporangiaceae bacterium | reverse complement strand
GTCGTCGCGGCCGCCGTGGCTCTCCACGCCGTCGAGGACGAACGTGATCGTCCCGTCCAGCACCCAGAAGGCCTCCGAGCAGTTCACGTGCCGGTGCGGCAGCGGGCGGCGGCCGTGCGGCGGAACGGTCCGCTCCATCAGGGAGAAGTCCCCGTCCGTCTGTGCGGCGATGGCCTTGAAGGCCATCACGCTCCCCCGCGCCGTGACGATCTTGCCCTTCCCGGCGGAAACGATGCTTGGCTCGCTCACGCCAGCCTGTCTACGCCTCCGCGCCGCCGCGCGCAATGTGACCTTGCGCATTGGGGGCGCGGGCAGTCTCCCGGCCGGCACCGGTGACTCGCCGTGCCGGGGCTGCTCGCGGGGTACTGGTGCCTGGGCTAGGAGGCGGGCGCGACTTTCAGTCCGGCCTGACGCAGGGCGAGCGCGAGGGCATCGGCGAGCGACGCCTTGGTGGCGATGTCGCCGAACTCGATGCCGAGTGACACGATCGTCTGCGCGACCTGGGGCCGGATGCCGGAGATGGTGCACTGCGCCCCGAGCAGGCGCGCGGCGCTGACGGTCTTGAGCAGGTGCTGGGCGACCTCGGTGTCGACCATGGGCACGCCGGTGATGTCGATTATCGCGTGGCCGGCCCCGGTTGCCGTCAGGGTGTCGAGGAGCTTCTCCATCACCAGCTGGGTGCGGGCCGAGTCGAGGGTGCCGACGAGCGGTACGGCGATGATGTCCTCCCACAGCCGCACGACGGGGGTGGACAGTTCCGTCATCGTGCTCACCTGGTCGGTGATGATCTGCTCGCGCGCGGCGGAGTACGCCTCGAAGGTACGCAGGCCGAGATCGTCGACCAGGCGGGAGAACGCGAGGTACTCGGGCACCATCTCGGCGGCGTCCGCCACGAGCTCGTAGACGGCCTCCTTGAGCGAGAACACCGCAAGGGTCGTCTCGGTCGGCGTGAAGCCGTTCCGGGCGCGGTTGCGCGACAGCTCATCCAGCGCCGCCCGCAGCTCGCCGGCGGCGTGCTCGTCGGCCTCGGCCAGGACCCGGACGATGAGCGAGTAGAGGTCGCCGAATTCGCGCCGCACCTCCTCCATCGACGTCCGGCCGCGCAAGCCCTCCACGGCAAGGTCGCTCCAGCGGCCGACCACCTTGTCGCGGTTGTCACCCAGGTACCCCGCCATGCGCATATTCGGTACCGCCACGTCTATCGGTTGGGCATCCTGGGTGCAGGTAAGGCTGTATCGGGGGCGACCGCGCGGCAGCGGCGCTATCCGGACAGTGCCGCAGGCAGGTCGGGGTAGATGCTGACGATCGTGTCGACGCCGCTGAGCTCGAATACCCGTCGCGGGGCGGGATGGCTGATCACTAGCCGCAGGTCTGCGTCGGCTGCAACCGCCTGTCGGTAGGCGGTGACTATAGCGTGCATGCCACTGGAATCGCAGAAGGTGGTCGCCGTCATGTCGGCGACTACTGCGGCTGGCTGCCGGCTGATGACGGCTAGCAGCGCCTCCCGGAGACGGGGACTGTTCGTCATGTCGATCTCGGCGGGCAGCGTAATCACGACTTGCTGGTCGTCCCGCTGAGCGAGCAGGCTCTCTTCAGATGGCAAGGCCATCACCTCCTGCCTGCGGCGGGGTCCGGGCCGGAGGGATCATGACTATTCGTTGATACCCGCCATTCTCGTAGGGTGAATGATCGCAGTCGACCTGATGCCGCCGCCCGCCCGCTCCTTTTCCCGGGCGCGCGGCGGCGCGGGCCTTGCCGACCGCTCAGCTGGTGAGGGCGATGGCCAGGTAGGCGACCGTGATGGCGAGGGCGACCACGGCCGGCGCTATCTCCTTCCCGCTGTCTGCTGCCCGCCGGTGGGTGAGCACCGCACCGAGGAGCAGCAGGACCATCCCGGCCGCGGCGGCGACGCCGAGCGGATGCCACCACAGGCCGGCCAGGACGCCCGCGGCGGCGGCTAGTTCAGCTACCCCGATGAGCTGGTACCTGTTCCAGGGGATCCCGAAGTGCGCAGCGGACTGCCGCATCTCCGGGCGGCCCAGCAGCTTGCCGGCCGCCGGGAGAAGGCATGCCGCGGCTAGCAGCAGCGAGACGGTGACGAACATGCGAACCTCCTAACAGGCGGCCGGCAGCGGACCTGCCGGATCGGGATCAGTCGGCGGATGCGCCGTCGCCGGACGCTCGCGCACGGCGGTGACCGGGATGTGCCAGGGCAGGAGCGGCAGCCGGCCCCGGGGTTCGGCCGCCGCGACCACGCGGTCGGGACGGACGACGATGGTCAGCGCCGGGTTGGCCGCCAGGGCCCGCAGGCCAGTGGACTGGCCGTCGGCAAGGCGGACGTCGGCCCAGCCGGGATCTGCGTCCGCGCCGGCCTCCGCGGGTATTCCGGTGCCGGGTGCGCTGATCCGAACGAGGGCGAGGCCGTGCCGTCGGCAGAAGACTGCCAGGTGGGCGTTGGGGCGCCGTGCGGTGAGCACGGCGGTGCGTCCGGCCAGGATCGTGTCCAGCCGGACCGGCGCGCCGTCACTGGTAGAGACCAGCGGGTTGGGGATCAGGCCGCCAGGTCGCAGCCCGGCGGGCAGGTAGGGCGGAAAGAAACGCCGCGACGGGTAGTGCAAGGCGCCCGTCTTCAGCCGGGGCGTGGCGGTGGAGGCCATCGCCCCGCGGATGCGCTCGCTGCGGACAGCGGCAGCCAGGGCGATCCTGCGAACGGCGGCGGCCCGGTCTTGGCCGCCGGTCATCGCCCACCCGACCCTGACGGCCTTTTTGATCATGGCCCGGGCGTGCGGGCGGCGTTCGGCGTCGTAGGTGGCGAGCAGGTCTTCCTCAGCCCGGCCGGTGAGCACGTGCGCGAGCTTCCAGGCGAGGTTATCGGCGTCGCGCAGCCCGGCCCCGAGGCCCTGGCCGATGAACGGCGGGGTGAGGTGGGCGGCGTCGCCGAGCAGGAAGACGCGTCCGGCCTGGAAGCGGGACGCCAGCCGGGCGCGGAAGGTGTAGCCCGCGCTGCGGACGATGTGCAGGCCGGCCAGGTCGTCGCGTCCGGTCCAGGGCTGCAGCAGCCGGGCGAGGGCGTGCGGGGTGGTCAGGTCCGCTTCGTCCTCACCGTCGCGCAGCTGGAACTCCCAGCGGTACCGGTCGCCGGTGACTTGCATGAAAGTGGCGGCCCTGGCCGGGTCGCACACCTGCTCCACTCCGTCCCAGGTATCCAGGCCGGTTCCGGCCATGATGTCTATTACGAGCCAGCGCTCGGTGAAGCCGAGGTCGTCCATGGTGATCCCGGTCAGCTTCCGGATGGTGCTGTTAGCGCCGTCGCAGCCCAGCACGACCCGCCCGGTGAACGTGTGCGGGTGCCCGGCGATGCGGGCGTGCACCCGGACCGGGGCCGCGGTGAGCGGGCCTGGGGCGTCGTCATCGTCCAGCCCGCAGACCTCGGCTCCGCGGCGGAAGTCGATCAGCGGGTGCCGCTCGACCCGGGCGAGCATCAGCTCTTCCAGGTCCGGCTGGTGGAACATGTTCGCCTGCGGGAAACCGTGCGCGCCTGGCTTGCGGTCGCGGCTGAACTCGGCCATGACGCGGTGTCCGGCGTCGAGCAGGCGCAGCCCGCTGCCGGGCCGGGACCGGGCCAGGAAGCCCTCGCTCACGCCGATCCGGTCCAGGATCCGGGCCACCTCGTCGTCCAGGTGCACAGCACGCGGCAGGGGATGGGGCTGGGTGTGGCGTTCCAGCAGGGTAACGGGGACACCGAAGTCGGCGAGCAGGAGCGCCGCGGTGCAGCCGGCCGGGCCGGCGCCGACGATGATCACGGGCTCCCGGGCCGTGAGGTAGTGGTCGTTCACGGTTATATCCCTCTCCGTGGGTCACTTCGCGGTGGCTGCGGGGCGGGCGACGGCCGGGAGCGGACGGTGAGGGCGAATCCGGCGACGGCGTCGCAGACCCGGCCGGGGTCGGCGCCGGTCACGGTGACGACCAGCCGCCCGTCTTCGTGCGCCGCGGTGACCCGGCCCTCCGGCAGGCCCGCCGCGTCGAGCGCGTCAGCCACGGCGCGGACAGCTGCGTCGGCGGTCAGCGCGGGCTTGAACTGCTTGCCCATCGCGGTGACCGGGATCTCGCTGACCGGATAGATGCGCTTGGGGTGGGCAGCGGGCTCGCCGATGGCGGTGCCGGCCCAGGCGAGCAACTCGGCCTCGTCGAAACGGCCGGGGTCGGCGGGGACGACGTAGGCCACCGGGACCTCGCCGGAGTGGCGGTCCGGGCGGCCGACGGCCGCGGCGTCGCAGACGGCGGGGTGGCGCCGCAGCGCCTCCTCGATCGTCCGCGGGTCGATGTTGTGGCCGCCACGGATGATGAGGTCCTTGGCCCGGCCCACTAGGGACACGAAGCCGTCGGCGTCCACGCTGCCCAGGTCCCCGGTCTTCAGCCAGCCGTCGCGGACGATGTCCTCCCGGCTCACCCGGGGGCCGCCGAGGGCCGGATCGGTGACGTAGCCGGCGAACACGGCGGGCCCGCCAATGGCCAGCACGCCGACCTGGCCGGGGGGGCAGTCAGCCCAGGACCCGTCGTCTCCGATCCGGACCGCCTTGATCTGCTGCCCTGGCAGGACACGGCCGACCGATCCGGGTCGTTCCTCGGCGGGCCTGGTCCAGGTGCTCGCGCAGGTCGCCTCGGTGAGCCCGTACCCCTCCAGCAGGCGCCGCCCGGTGTGCCGGGCGAAGTCCTCGCGCACCGCCGATGGCAGCGGGGCCGCGCCGACGATCGGCAGCTGCAGCGAGCTGATGTCGGCATCGACCGGGACCTGGGCCAGACGGGAGTAGACGGTGGGGACGGCCGACATCGCCGCGATCCGGTAGTGCTCGATGATCTTCCAGAAC
>DASXLW010000129.1:0-12832 GCA_036496025.1 Streptosporangiaceae bacterium | reverse complement strand
TTCGCCGAGACCGGGTGGTCGGACGTGACGTTCGTCAACGGCACGATCGCGGGCGTCCAGGCGTTCGGGTCGCGCCTGGACCGGGTGGTGTTCGCCGGCTGCAAGCTCGACTCGGTGAACTTCCGTGATGCCGAGCTGACCGGGGTGACGTTCAGCGACTGCCTGCTGCGCGAGGTGGACTTCGGCGGCGCGAAGCTGACCCGGACCGCCTTCACGGCGTGCCGGCTGGCCGGCGTGGATTTCAGCCGGGCCCGGCTGGACCGGGTGGATCTGCGCCGCTCGGAACTCGGCCTGATCGTCGGACCGGATCCGCTGCGCGGCGCGATCATCAGTTCCGGTCAGCTCAGCGCCATCGCGCCCGTGCTGGCCGAGAGCCTCGGCATCGTGGTGGACGACGGCCAGGCGCCGTGATGCGCCGGCCGCCGCCGCCGCGAGCCGAAGCCGGGCTCAGCTCTTCCGCGGCTCGCCTCGGTAGGTGCCGAACGACCAGCGGTTGCCCTCCGGGTCGCGGACGGCGAAGTCGCGCGAGCCATAGTCGGTCTCGTGCAGCCCGCTCAGCACCTCGGCGCCCGCCGCCGTGGCCCGGGCGAACAGCCCGTCGGGATCGTCGGTGACGACGTAGGCGCCGAAGCTGCCAGGCTGCAGCGGCCACTGATCCGCGGCACCCGGCCGGTCCGCGGAGCCGAGCATGACGCCGCCGCCCGGAGGCCAGGACAGCTGGGCGTGATGGACGATGTCGCCCTCGCCATAGACGGCGGTCTCCTCGAAGCCGAACGCGTCGACGAGAAACCGGATCAGGGCACGCGCGTCACGGGCCCGGAGGGTGGGCCATACCTGCGGCGGTGGAGTGTTGTCGTTCATGCTCCGCAGTCTGGCCGGCCTCAGGTCGGCGCGGCTTGGACGTTTCGGAACTCTTCGGCCAGCCATCGGCTCGGCGGGCAGCCAGCCAGCGCGCGGAACTCGCGGGCGAGATGTGCCTGGTCGTAGTACCCGCACGCGGCGGCGAGCGCGGCCAGTTCTGGCTGGCCCGCGGCCGCGACCCGGCGCTGCAGCAGCCGCCGCGCACGGTCGAAGCGCACCACCCTAGCGGCCTGTTTCGGCCCCAGCCCGATCTCGGCCCGGAACCTGGTGCCGAGGCGCCGGCTGCTCCAGCCGGCCTCGCGGGCGAGCTCGGGCACGGCCGCGGTGCCGCCGCTGGCCAGCAGCGCCCGCCAGGCCTGCGAGACCCCCGGGCTGACCGCCTGGTTGTCCCTCAGCTGCCGCAGCAGCACCTCATCGAGCACCGCGAACCGCTGCGGCCAGGCCGGCGCGGCGCGGACCCGTTCGTGCAGCTCGAAGGCCGCCGGGCCGAGCACGCGGTCGGCGTCGGTATCCAGGCCGGCCAGCTCGCCCGCGGGCAGGCCGAGCAGGATGCGCGCGCCGAGCGGCTTGAGGCTGAGCTGGATACCCGACTGGCGGCCCTGGTGGCTGATGATCGCGGGCGTGGTGTGCAGGCCGCCGAGCAGCGCCGTGTAGCGGCTGGGCGGATGCAGCGGGTCCGGGTGCACCGCCAGCTGCAGAGGATCGTCCAGGGTGATGATCAGCGTGAGGTACGGCGACGGCAGCCCGCGGTGCAGCCCCGGCGGCAGCCCGGACTCGCGGTAGCCGGAGTACCAGGCGACGAACGGCCGCAGCGCGGGCGCGGGGACCCCGCGCACCGCCTCCCGGACCTGGCCGGAATCGCCGCAGCTCACCCCGTGATTATCCCCCGGCTGAGCCGGTTCGGCCGGCTCTGCCCTCGCGTGCCGGGTCCGGCTACTGCCCGTTCGGACTGCTCGCCATGGTCAGCTCGCGGACCGGCTCGGGGACCGCCGCGGGCTCGGACCCGGGCCTGAGCATCGTGGCGGCGACGACGATGGCCGCGATCACCAGGCCGAAGGCGATCCAGAAGGCCAGGTGGTAGCCGTCGGTCAGGGCCGCGGCGGCAGGCCTTCCGCTGCCGATCAGCGCGCTGGTCCGGGACGCGGAGACGGTCGCCAGCACGGCCAGCCCCACTGCGCCGCCGACCTGGCCGGTCGTGTTCACCAGGCCCGAGGCCAGGCCGGCCTCCTGCGGCGAGGCGCCGGACATGGCCAGCGTCATCAGGGCCGGGAAGCAGAGGCCGGCCCCGGCGCCCATCAGCAGCGTTACCGGGAGAATGTGGGTGGCGTACGCGCCACCCACCGGAGCCAGGGCGAACAGCGCAAGCGCAGCGGCGATCAGCGCGAGACCGGGGAAAAGCATCGTCCGGGCGCCGAAGCGCATGACTAGCCGGTCGGTGTAGCGCACCGACAGCACGGCCATCACGACGGCGACCGGCAGGAAGGCCAGGCCGATCTGCAGCGGGTCGTAGCCGAGGATCCGGCGCAGGTAGAGCGAGCCGAGGAAGAACATCCCGAACATGCCCGCGACGCTGAGGATCTGGACCAGGTTCGCGCCGGTCACGTTGCGCGAGCGGAAGATCCGCAGCGGCATGAGCGGACTGCGCGCGGTGAGCTGCCTGATCACGAAAGCGCCGAGCAATGCCAGCGAGCCGCCCGCCAGGATGAGGGTCTTGGCGGCCAGCCAGCCCTGCTGGGCGGCGGGATCGACGATCGTGAACACGCCCAGCATCATCGCGCCGGTGATCAGCAGGGCGCCGGGCACATCGGCCCCGGCGCGCAGGCCGGCGCCCCGGTCCGGCTCGATCAGCCGCCGGGCCATGACGGCCGTGACCGCGCCGATCGGCAGGTTGACGAAGAAGATCCAGTGCCAGTTGAGGATCTGGGTGAGGATGCCGCCCGCCAGCAGGCCGACCGCCGCGCCGGCGGACGCGACGAACGCGAATACGCCGATCGCCTTGGCCTGCTCGGCCGGCTCGCGGAACATGGTCACGATCATGCCGAGGATGACCGACGAGGTCAGCGCGCCGCCTACCCCCTGGCCGAACCGCGCGGCGACCAGCATCTCCTGGTTCGCGGCGAGCCCGCACAGCAGGGACGCGGCGGAGAAGACACCCAGGCCGGCCAGGAAGACGTTCCTGCGGCCGGCCAGGTCGCCCAGCCGCCCGGCCAGCAGCAGCAGGCCGGCGAAGGCGATCAGGTACGCGTTCACCACCCAGGCCAGGCTCGACTGAGAGAAGCCCAGCTCGCTCTGGATGGACGGCAGCGCCACGTTCACTATGGTCATGTCCAGCACGATCATGAGCATTCCGGTGCACAGCACCAGCAGGGCTATCCAGCGAGAACGATCGCTCATGGCGTTTCCTCTCCAGGGCGGCAACCTTCACAGCTTCTGGACTGAGTACGGAGCGAAAACTCATCTCTCGACATCGGTAAGCGAAATCTCACCGCTCGGCACCGATGATTTCCGGGCCGCCGCGTAGTCTCCATCAATGACAGAGAGGGGAAGGAGCCGGACATGACCGAGAGCGCGGTCGAGGAAGACTTCCAGACCCTGGCTGAGCCGTTCCGACGCGAATTGCTCGCCTACTGCTACCGGATGCTGGGCTCGGTGCACGACGCCGAGGATCTGGTTCAGGAGACCTACCTGCGGGCCTGGCGATCGTATGACCGGTTCGAGGGCCGGTCTTCGCTGCGGACCTGGCTCTACCGGATCGCCACGAATGCCTGCCTGACCGCACTGGAGGGCCGGGGCCGCCGGCCGCTGCCCAGCGGGCTCGGCTCGCCGAGCAGCGATCCGGCGGGCGAGCTGGCCCAGTCGCCGGAGGTCCCCTGGCTGGAACCGATCCCGGACACGATGGTGGGCGCCACGCCGGATGACCCCGCGGCCATCGTCACCTCCCGGGAGAGCATCCGGCTGGCGCTGATCACCGCGTTGCAGCACCTGCCGCCGCGGCAGCGGACCGTGCTGATCATGCGGGACGTGCTGAGCTGGCGGGCCGCGGAGGTCGCCGAGCTGCTCGGCGTCACGACGATCGCGGTCAACAGCATGCTGCAGCGCGCCCGGGCGCAGATCAGCGAGCTGGCGCCGGCCGAGGACGAGGTCACCGAGCCGGTGCGCGCCGAGCAGCGGGAGCTGCTCGATCGCTACGTCGCCGCCTTCCAGAACTATGACACCGCCGCGCTGGTCACGCTGTTCAGCGCCGACGCGGTCTGGGAGATGCCGCCGTTCACCGGCTGGTACCAGACGCCCGAGCACATCGTGCTGCTGAACCAGACGCACTGCCCGGCCAGTGGGCCCGGGGACATGGTGCTGCTCCCCGCCCAGGCCAACGGGCAGCCGGCTTTCGGCCTGTACATGCGCGGCGACGACGGCGTGCACCGGGCGTTCCAGCTGCACGTCCTGCACCTGAGGGGGCCGGCCGTCGACCACGTGGTGGCGTTCTTCGGCACGTCGCTGTTCGCGAAGTTCGGCCTGCCTGACGCCCTGCCGGCCGCGTCATGACCGGGGCGCGCCCGCCGGCCGCGCTGTCCGGCGGGGTCGCGTTGCTGGAGCGCTCGCTCTACTACGCCCTGGGCCAGCTGCACGCCGTCACCTCGGCCGATCTGGCCCGCCCGACGCCGTGCCCGGAATGGGACCTGCGCGGGCTGCTCATGCACATGGACGACTCGCTGATCGCGCTGCAAGAGGCCCTGGAGTTGGCCTGGGTAGGTACCGAGGCCTGCGGCGAAGCCGAGCCGGCGTACGGTCCCGCCGATTCGGCCATCTCGCTGGTCGGCAGGCTGCGCGGTCACGCCGGCCGGCTGCTCGGCGCGCTGGCCGAGGCCAGCGAGGGGCTGGTCTGGGTGGGCGGTCTCCCGGTGCCGAAGAGCATCGTGACCAGTGCGGGCGCGGTGGACGTGGCCGTGCACGGCTGGGACGTGGCCTGTGCCTGCGGGCGGGCCCAGCCGATCCCGGAGCGGCTGGCCGAGGAGATGCTGGAGATCACGCCACTGCTGATCACCTGCGCGGACCGCCCGGCCCTGTTCGCGGCGCCGGTCCCGGTGCCGCACCTGGCCAGCGCCAGCGACCGCCTGGTCGGCTACCTGGGCCGCGAGCCGGCTACCGCCTGACCTCGCAGGCGGCGGCCGTGGCCCCGGCGGCGGCGAAGCTGAGCAGGCGGCTGCCCTCGGCCTCGAGCGCCTCGGCGTCCCGGCCGGTGATGGGGTCGTGCGGCTCGACACGCAGGACGGCGGTGTCGCGGCTGCGGCTGATCGTCCAGGTCCCGTTCCACCGACCGTCGATGAGGACGGTGCCGGTCCGGCCGCCGTTCCCGGGCGGCAGCGGCACCGGCCGGCGGCCGGGGATGACGCGGCCGCGGTCGGCGTGCGACAGCAGCAGGTTGTCGTACTCGGGCAGGAACCGCACCGGGGCGGGCGTGTCCGGGTCCGGCCTCGGGGCCGCGGGCAGGTCGAGAAGTTCGGCTCCGCTCTCGTCACGGGCCGGCCGCAGCCTGGGAGCCATCACGGTAGTGATCTCGCGCAGCCGGGTCAGGCCGGACCAGGCCTGGATGTCCTGGACGGTGGCCGGGCCGAAGGCGGCTAGATAGCGTCGGATCATCTCCTCGATCCGCGGGCGCGGGTCGAGGGGCCGATCCAGCCACACCTCGGCGGGCGCCCACCGCGCGGCCCCCTGCGGCTGCCCCCAGATGCCTCGCGGCGGGACCTGGACCAGCGGAACCAGGTAGCTGACCGCGTAGGCCAGATCGACCGGGTCATGCCGGGGCCAGCGGGCGGCGAGCTCCCGGCCCAGCTCGGCGCGGCTGCTCGGCTGCTCGCCCAGCAGCCGCACTCCTTCGGCGACCAGCTCGGCCAGGTCGACGCCGGCCAGCCTGGGCCCGAACGGGCTGCCGGTCGCGAACGCGCGTTCGTGCACCCCGCGCAGCAGCGGTGCGAGCATGACCGCGTCCCGCGCGCTGACCAGGTGCACGGTCGTGCGCATCAGGTGGATACGCACGGCCTGGCGGCCGGCGATCAGGCCTGCGAGTTCGGCGGGCCGGAACGAGCCGAGCCTGCTCCACAGCCCGACGTACGGTGCCAGGGGCGCCTGCGCCTGCATGCCGACCAGGTGCTCGATCGCGTCAATGGCCGGCAGGTCCGCGCGGTGCAGCAGCAGCTGCCGGGCGAGGGTGGCCCGGTTCAGTGCCCGGCTGCTGATCGTGTCCGGCACGCTGAGCCAGACTAGTGCCCGTGCATGACATCGGCGTGCGACGGGTCGACCTGGGTTACTTCGTACGGCCGGCCGAGGAGACCGGCACCGGAAGCTCCCGGGTCGAGCCCTGCCTGGGCTACCTCATCGACCATCCCGGCGGCCTGCTGCTGCTCGACACCGGGATGGGGCGGCACCCCGAGGTGGATGCCCGCTACCAGCCCAGGCGCCGGCCGCTGCCCGTGGCCCTGGCCGCCGCCGGCGCGCGCGCCGAGGAGGTCAGGCTGGTCGCCAACTGCCACCTGCACTTCGACCACTGCGGCGGGAATCCCGAGCTGGCCGGGCGGCCCATCTTCACCCAGCGGACCGAGCTGGAGACGGCCCGCACGGCCGGGGACTACACGCTGCCCGAACTGGTCGACGCCGCGGGGCTGCGGTACGAGGTTCTCGACGGGGAGGCCGAGGTGCTGCCCGGCGTCACCGTGCTGCCCACGCCGGGACACACCGCCGGTCACCAGTCGGTCATCGTGCGCCGCCCGGACGGCACGGTCGTGATCGCCGGGCAGAGCCACGACACCGCCGCCGGCTACGGCGCCGACGTGCTCGCCTGGCGCGCTCGCGGCGACGGACACTCCCGCGGCCTGCCGTCCGTCCCGGACTGGATCGAACGGCTGCAGCGGCTGGACCCGGCCCGGGTCGTGTTCGCGCACGACCACGCCGTCTGGGAGCCGTGACCCTGGGCCGGATGTGCTGACCCCGAACCGGGACCGGACGCGCTAACCCTGCCCGGCCAGCAGCATGAGGGCGAGCAGCTCGTAGCTGACGTGCGCGGCGGCCACCGCGGTGATCTCGGCGTGGTCGTAGGCAGGCGAGACCTCCACCACGTCGGCCCCGACCAGCGGTGCACCCGCCAGCCCGCGCAGGATGCCGAGCAGTTCCCTGGACGTCAAGCCGCCTGCCTCGGGCGTTCCGGTACCCGGCGCGTGGGCCGGGTCGAGCACGTCGATATCGATCGAGATGTACAGCGGCGCGTCGCCCACCCGCTCGCGGATCCGGCTCAGCGTGCCCTCGACGCCGATCCGCTCGATCTCCATCGCGGTGACCGTCCGGAACCCCAGCTCGGCGTCCTCCTCCAGGTCGCTCGCGGCGTAGACCGGCCCGCGGATGCCGATGTGCATGCTGTGGGAGTCCAGGAACAGCCCTTCCTCCGCGGCCCGCCGGAACGGCGTGCCGTGCGTCACCGGGGCGCCGAAATACGTCTGCCAGGTGTCGAGGTGGGCATCGAAGTGAACCAGGGCGACCGGCCCGAACCGCTGCCTGACCACCCGGAGCAGGGGGAAGGCGATCGTGTGGTCGCCGCCGATGGCCAGCAGGTGCCCGGCCCCGTCCAGCAGCGCCGCCGCGCCGGCCTGGATCTGGTCGACGGACTCGTTGATGTCGAACGGGTTGCAGGCGATGTCGCCGGCGTCGGCGACCTGCTGGGCGACGAGCGGCCCGACGCCGAGGCCGGGATGCCAGGGGCGCAGCAGCCGCGAACCCTGCCGGACCGCGGCCGGGCCGAACCGGGCCCCGGGCCGGTACGACGTGCCGCTGTCGAACGGAACGCCGACCACGGCCACGTCGCAACGCGTTACCTCATCCCGCCGGGGCAGCAGGGCGAACGTGGGCGGACCGGCGAAGCGCGGGGTGCGGCTGGCGTCCATCGGCCCGCGCACGGCCTCTCGGGGCTGCTCGCTGTCGCTCATCGCACGCAGTCAGCCGACCGGGGTGCCCACGGTGGCCGCGTGCAGGCGGCATACCTCGGTCAGGGCGTCGCGGTGACGGTCATCGCTGACCGACTGGGCGGGATAGGCGCACATCAGCGTGAACGGGTAATGGCCGCCCAGTTCGTTCCACATCGCCTCGACCTCGATGGCGCCGTTCACCAGGCCGGAATCCCACAGCACCGAGACCATCTCGCCAAAGACGTGAACCGGCTGGCCGCTCTGGTTCGCCTGCCGGATCAGCGGGCTGATCGCCTGCCAGAAGCCGGCCGCATCGGGCCAGCCGGCCACCTCGAACCGGCGCACGGTCTCGCTGGCGTCGCGGTCGAGGTAGCGGCCGCGGGCCCGGGCGGTCGCGACGTCGGTCCCGGCTCCGGCCAGCCATCCTTCGAGCATGAGCCGGTGCGCCGGGGTGGCGATCGCGATGGCCACGCCGCCGGCGGTCAGCGCCCGGTGCAGGTACCGGCCCACCCGGTCGGTGAGTTCCTCGTCGGTCCGGTAGAACAGGACGAGATGATCACCAGGACTCGTGCCGAGGAGTTCATCCGCAGAGCCCATGCTCCGACTTCTCCGTCTGGTCGCTGCTGACTGCCAGCACACCAGCATAAGTGATCACCGGCGCCAGGCCCGGATCCGGCGCCATCGCCGCCAGGATGCGGACGCCGGGACCCTGGCCGCGATCAGGCCTTGGCCTGCATGGATGAGCGTGCCGGGTTGCCTTGCGCGGCGGCCTTGGGGTCCTTCTCTCCCTGCTTGGCGCGGACGCCGGCCTCGACCCTGTCGCCGAGGTCCTTGTCCACGTTGCGCCAGTACTGGAAAGCCCGTTCCAGCACCGGCTCGGTCACGCCGTTGAGCAGATGACCTGCGATGTTGGTCACCAGCCGGTCCCGGGCCGCATCGTCGAGCACCTCGCGCACCAGGGTGCCCGGCTGGCCCCAGTCGTCATCCTGCTCGTGCAGGGTGTAGGCGGAGCGCACCATCTCCCCGTCGGAGTACCAGCTGGCCGGCTGGTACTGCCCGGAGTCGGCCTGCGGGCCGCCCTTGGAGTTCGGCGCGTACACCGGGTCCGAGACGTTGACCACGCGCATGCGGCCGTCCTTGCTGTAGGCGTGCACCGGCACGTGCGGCGCGTTCACCGGGATCTGCTTGTAGTTCACGCCCAGCCGGGCGCGGTGCGCGTCGGCGTAGGAGAACCCGCGGGCCAGCAGCATCTTGTCCGGGCTCAACGCGATGCCGGGCACCAGGTTGTTCGGCTCGAAGGCGGCCTGCTCCATCTCGGTGTGGTAGTCGGCCAGGTTGCGGTCGAGAGTCAGCCTGCCGACCTCGATCAGCGGGTAGTCGCTGTGCGGCCACACCTTGGTCAGGTCGAACGGGTTGAACCGGTAGGCCCTGGCCTCCTCGAACGGCATGATCTGCATCTTCAGCGTCCAGCCCGGGTAGTCCCCGCGCTCGATCGCCTCGTACAGGTCGCGCTGGTGGTAGTCGGTGTCGGCGGACGCCATCTGGTCGCCCTCATCCTGGGTGAAGAACTCGATGCCCTGGTCGGTCTTGAAGTGGTACTTGACCCAGAACCGCTGGCCAGCGGCATTGATCCACATGTAGGTGTGCGAACTGTACCCGTTCATGTGCCGCCAGCTGCGCGGGATCCCGCGGTCGCCCATCAGCCAGGTCACCTGGTGCGCGGACTCCGGCGACAGGGTCCAGAAGTCCCACTGCATGTCGTGGTCGCGCAGGTTGTTGTCCGCGCGGCGCTTCTGCGAGCGGATGAAGTGCTGGAACTTCATCGGGTCACGGACGAAGAACACCGGGGTGTTGTTCCCGACCATGTCGTAGTTGCCCTCGGACGTGTAGAACTTCAGCGCGAATCCCCGCGGATCACGCCACGTGTCGGGACTACCCCGCTCGCCGGCCACGGTCGAGAACCGGATCAGGGTGTCGGTGCGCGTGCCAGGCTGGAACACCGCGGCCTTGGTGTAGGCGCTGACGTCGCTGGTCACCTCGAAGTGCCCGAACGCGCCACCGCCCTTGGCGTGCGGCTGCCGCTCCGGGATGCGCTCCCGGTTGAAGTTGGCCATCTGCTCCATCAGGTACGCATCGTGCAGGAGGATCGGGCCGTCCGGGCCAACGGTCAGCGAATGCTCGTCGCTTTCAACCGGGCCGCCGGCGTCTGTCGTCGTCTTGATTCGTGATTCCGTCACTGCCACTCCTCCTCGTGAAATCTGTCCGGCCGCAGCGCGGTCCACCGCCGCGCAGCCGGAACACTCCCCGCAACAACCCTTCCACCTCTCCGCCGGGATAACCCTGATCGTCGGCAGGTCCTATGACACTGGGTGACGACCAGCCCGGCGACCAGGGCGGGCCGGTACCAGGGGCCCGTTGACTGAAGCTGCAACTGCTTATAGTTGGCGCATGGCGCTGCCCCGCGAGTACACCCGGCGAGAAACCGACCCGGTGAGCCGGGTGCTCTCGGTGCCGCACCGGCTGCCCACGCCGATCCAGCACACGCCGGCCTAGACCGCGTGATGGATCTGCAGGACTGGCTGAGCCGGGCCCTGGCCGCGGTCCAGGACTGGCAGGACAGCTACGGGCCGTTTGACCGGCACTGGTCGCTGCGGGTCGACGAGGAGCGGTTCACGGCGGCTTTCGCGGAGTTCACCGGGCGGCTGCGGGAGAACTACCCGTACTTCCACCCGTCCTACGCGGGGCAGATGCTCAAGCCGCCGCACCCGGCCGCGGTGGCCGGCTACGTCGCCGCGATGCTGATCAACCCGAACAACCACGCGCTGGACGGGGGGCTGGCCACGTCCCGGATGGAGAAGGAGACCGTGGCGCAGCTGGCCGCGATGTTCGGGTTCGGCGAGCACCTCGGCCACCTGACCAGCAGCGGGACGATCGCCAACCTGGAAGCGCTGTACGTCGCGCGCGAGCTGCGCCCCGGTCTCGGCGTCGCCTACAGCTCCGAGGCGCACTACACTCACGGCCGGATGTGCGGGGTGCTCGGGGTGCCTGGTCATGTCGTGCCGGCCGACGGCGCCGGGCGGATGGACGTGGCCGCGCTGGACGCGCTGCTGGCCGGCGGGCAGGTCGGCACCGTGGTGGCCACGGCAGGCAGCACCGGCCTCGGCGCGATCGACCCGGTGCACGAGATCGCGCCGGTGGCGCGCCGGCACGGGGTGCGGGTGCACGTGGACGCGGCCTACGGGGGGTTCTTCACCCTGCTCGCCGGGCGCTCTGACCGGGCCGGGCTGGACCCAGCGCCGTGGCGGGCCATCGCCTCGTGCGACTCGGCCGTGGTGGATCCGCACAAGCACGGACTGCAGCCTTACGGCTGCGGGGCGGTGCTGTTCGCCGACCCGTCGGTCGGCCGGTTCTACCGGCACGACTCGCCGTATACCTACTTCACTTCCGACGAGCTGCATCTGGGCGAGATCAGCCTGGAATGCTCGCGGGCCGGGGCGGCGGCGGCCGCGCTGTGGCTTACCTTCCGGCTGCTGCCCCCGCGGGCAGGTGAGCCCGGCGGGCTGGGCGAGGTGCTCGCGGCCGGGCGCCGGGCGGCGCTGGACTGGTCGGCACGGCTGGCCGCCTCGGACCGGCTCGACCTGTACCAGCCGCCCGAGCTGGACATCGTGTGCTACTTCCCGGTGACGTCGCCGCCGGGCCTGGCCGCGATCGACCGGGCGTCGGCCCGGATGCTGGCCGACGGCATGGCCGACCAGGAGCGCCCGGTGTTCCTCAGCACGCTGACCGTGACCGCGGATGCGTTCGGCCGGCGTTACCCGCGCGCGGTCGCCGACGCCGGCCGGGCGCGGATCCTGCGCAGCGTGCTGATGAAGCCCGAGTCGGAGACGTACCTGCCCGTCCTGCACGCCCGGATCGAGGAACTGGCCAGCGCGGCAGTAGCGGGGTACGGACCGTGACGGAGCCGGCCGGCCGGGTGACGCCCCTGTTCAGCGACAGGGCGTGGCCTGAGCGCGGTAGCTGGCGGGCGCGCTCCCGACGAGGTAAGCACGGCCATGCGTCTCCAGGAACAGCGTGATACGCCAGGTGGTGCACGCGGTCTGCGTGGCGCTGTCGGCAGGACGCTGATGGCTGTCGAAGGTGATCTCGGCCGCCGGGCCCGCGGCCGCGGGAGAAATGCCCACGAGCTTGGCCCCGGAATCCTTGGTGGAGCCGAACCCGGCGAGGAACTGCTGCTTGCTCTGGATGGGCCGGGCCTGGGGGTCGAAAAGCCCGATATAGGCGTGGTAGTCGTGGTTATTAACGGCTGCGAAATACGTCCCTAGGAATGCCGCGATGTGATGTGCGCCAGGTTGCCCCGCCGCCCTGGGGCCGAGCGCCACCGCGTCAGGGTTGCTGGCCTTGGCATGGTGCGTCGAAGCCCGCTGGGACGGGGCGGCCGGGGAGGAAGGTGACGCGGGCCCCGTCGTACCCCGCTGCCCGGCGCTGACGGACGATTGCGCCGCGGGGCGCTCGTGGGGGGCCGACTGGCTGGTCAGCAGCCAGGCCACCAGGCCGCCGAGTGCCGCCACGACCACGGCCGCTACCACGATCGCCCGACGGCGCGGCGGCGCCGGCTGGCCAGCCGGGCGCGGCCACGGCCCGCTCGCCGGAGGCGGCCACGGCCCGCTCGCCGGAGGCGGCCACGGCCCGCTCTCGCTGGTTGGCTCGCTGGCCACGGGCGGCAGTGTGCCGATGATCAGGGTCGGCGGTGATTCGCTGGGCGCAGGCGGGGCTGTCCTGGTGACCGCGGCCGGGGGTGGTTCGCTGGGCGCAGGCGGGGCTGTCCGGGTGACCGCGGCCGGGGGTGGTTCGCTGGGCGCAGGCGGGACCGTCCTGGTGGCTGCGGGCGGAAGTGGTTCGCCCGGCGCAGGCGGCGGTGTTCCTTTTGGCCGGGGCGGCAGGGTCCCGGTGGCCGCCGAGGGGGGTGATTCGCCGGGCTCGGGCGGCCAGGGCCGGGCGGGCGGAAACTGCGGCGGCTCGTC
>DASXLW010000128.1:0-3163 GCA_036496025.1 Streptosporangiaceae bacterium | reverse complement strand
TGGCTCGCCTACCACACCTGGCTGCTCATGCCCCGCCCGGACGGCAGCACCTACGTCGTCATGGAAGAGACCGGCGACGGCGCCAACCCCCGCAAGCTCGCCGAGGCCAACCCAGGGCACATGCATCGCGGCCACGACCTTTGGAACATCAGCCTGAAGTTCCTCTGCGAGTCTTGAAGGCCCCTGAACCCATAAGGAATCAGTCATCTAGGGTTCTCCCCGAAGGCCGCGAACCGGGCCGTCTGGGCCGCGGCGGCACCGAGCAGGGCCTGTTCGTCGAGCCCGTCACGCCGCACCACGGCCAGGCGGCACGCCGTTCGCGCCCGGACGGTGACGTGCTCCCTGCTCTCCTGGGTCCTTAGCGCCGGGTCGAAGATGGCGCCAGGGCCGGCTTCGACGGCCGGCTCATGATCGATCTCGATGATGAGTATCCCGTCGAGCAGGAGGTGCACTTCGCTGTCGGCTATGGGTGCCTCGCTGAGCAGCGCCCCGGCGGGCAGGCGGTGCTGGCGGTAGGCCTCCGACACCAGGATCGAGTTGGCCAGCGACCGTTCGCCTTCGGAGTTCACCGGAGTGACCGCGACCGTGCCCGGCACGTCGTCCCAGGGAGCAGCGTGCTTGCCCGATTCACTGATCCAGTCGTGATAGCGCAGCAGCGCGCTCTTATGGGTGAGCACACCCTCCGAGCCATAGAGATAGTGGCGCGGGAACGGGCTCGCGCCCGTGAGCCTGGCTTCCGACGACCCGTCGGCGTGCAGGGTCAGCGTGATCGTGGACCAGGCGACGGGGGCGGTCAGCCGCCAGAACGGCGGGTGCGTAACCCGCCGCGGCACCGGGATGCCGGTGTGGCCGCCGGCAGTCTGGCTGAAACGGACCCGGTCCGGGCAGACCTCGGCGGGCGGCGTGAGGTTGGGCAGGGCGACACCAGCGAAGGTAAGGCCATGGGAGCCGAGCCGGACGGTCGTGGAGCCGAGCCGCCCGCCGCCGGTCATTCCGTGCCTGACGATGCGGCCGTCGTGAACCTCGATCCAAGCGCGAAGCTGGTTGGCGAAACGGATGGCGTCGGCGGCGAGCAACGCGCCGATGTCGGGTGCCGCGTCGGGCGGTGGCTTGTCGTAGTGCGCGATGCCCAGGCCGAACGGCAGCCGGAACGCTCCTTCCACGGCTGTGGGCGGAATCCAGGACAAGCAGGCCGCGCTGGCCTCGATCCGCGTCATTTCTCTCCCTCCAGCTCGCCGAGCAGGTGGTGCGGGTCATGAACCGGGCGCCCGCCGACGATGGTGAACAGCGGGCCGAGCGCGGCCAGGACGTCGGTGTGCGCGGTGAACGGGTCGGCGGGGTAGGCGGCCAGGTCGGCGAGCCTGCCGGGGCTGATGGCGCCCAGGTGATCCGCCTCGTGGTTCAGCCGGGCGCTGCCCATGGTGTAGAGCTCCAGCGCCGTGGCCACATCGATGGCGTGCGCCGGCCCCTGGATGCCAGCCGACTTGGTGCCCCGGGTGACCATCCCCCACACCGCGGTCATCGGGTTGAACGGCCGGGCGATGTCTGTCCCCGCGGCCAGGCTCGCGCCCGCGGCCAGCCATTCGTCGAGCGGGCCGACCTGGCTGGTCCGGTCAGGTCCCCAGGCCGTCAGCATCTCGCTGCCCATGTTCCAGAGCAGCGGATGCTGCACCGTCACCCCGAAACCGCCGCGCACCGCGCGGGCTCGCGTCGCGGCGTCGGTCAGCAGCGCGTGCTCGATCACCAGCGTCCACGGCGGCAGGTTGCCGGCCTGCGCGGCGACCGCCTCGTATACATCCAGCACGGCGCGCACCGCCCGGTCGCCAACGGCGTGGGTGCCGATCCGCCAGCCCCGGCGGACGGCTTCCGTGCACACGCGGGTCATCACGGCCGGGTCCCAGTTCAGGTGGCCGGTGTTGGCGGGGTCGCTGGCGTAGGGCTGTCCTGTCGCGCCGCCCTCGACGCCGCCGTCCATGACGAACTTCAGCCCCCACAGCCGCAGCCAGTCGTCGCCGAAGCCGCTGCGTCCGCCGAGGCCGCGGATCAGGCTGAGCGCTTCGGCCTCGGACAGCTCGTTGCCGATCCGGATCAGCGGCCGGACCCGCACGCTCAGCAGGCCCCGTTCGGCGGCGTCCTGGTAGGCCAGCAGTTCGTCCACCGTGATCATGGCCTCGCGGATCGTGCCCACCCCGAGCGCCGCGTAGGCGGCCGACCCCCGGCGCAGGGCCTCCACCAGGTCACGTCGCCGCGGCTTCGGCGCGAAAGCGGAGACCTGGTACACCGCGCCGCCTTCCAGCAGCCCGGTCAGCCTGCCATCGGGCAGCCGGCCGAACGTTCCGCCCGGCGGATCAGCCGTCCCCGGCCCGGCGCCGGCCGCGGCCAGGGCCGCGGAATTGGCGATCGCCAGGTGGCCGCCGCGGCGGGCGAGCACGGGATGACCTGGAGCGGCGGCGTCCAGTTCCGCACCGGTCGGCAGCCGGTTCTCGGTCAGGTTGGACTCGTGCCAGCCCATCGACGTGACAATCCACGCCTCCGGCGCGGTGGCGCGGGCCGCCGCGCCGATCATCCTGGTGAATTCGGCGATGCTGCGGGCCTGGTCCACCGGGACAAGCAGCGTGTTCCTGCTGGCCTCCAAGAGGTGCTCATGCGAATCGCTGAACGCGGGCAGCAGGGTCAGATCAGCCGCGTCCACCGGCACTGTGGCCGGTCCGGCCAAGTCGTCGAGGCCGTGCGGGTCGGTGGAGACGGCCGCGATTCGCGGGCCGTAGAGGCCGACGGCCCGGTAGGTCTCCCCAGTCATGGAATGGATGGCGCGCGCCCTGATCAGCCGGCTCAACCGAAGCGGCTGCGCCGGCGTCCGGGTCAGCGCAGCGTGCATAGTGCGCTGAGCTGCGTCCATGTCTGGTTTCCTCTCAGCGTCGCGGCGATGTGCTGCGCGATCCTAGCGGCGTCGGCAGCAGCCCCGTACAAGATTCCCGAGCCCCGGTTGGACAGCCACGGGTAACCCGCGACGTACAGCCCTGGGCAGGCGGTGAGCCCGAGGGTGTGCACCGGGAACCCGTCAGCGCGCAGGATGGGCACGTTGACCCACGCGGTGTCGGGGCCGAAGCCGGTGCACCACACCACTGTGCTGATTCGCTCGGCTTGAACATCGAGCGTCAGC
>DASXLW010000127.1:0-2646 GCA_036496025.1 Streptosporangiaceae bacterium | reverse complement strand
GCCGCGGCTTGCCCGCCGACAGCTGGTACTCATCCTCCAGGCCGGAGACCTCCATGCCCGGGGCGACCCACCCGTAGGAGTCGGCGTAGATGCCGAGGAAAACGTCGCTTTGCTCCAGGTAGGCGCGGTACAGATCGCGGGGCGGATAAGGGCGGGCGCCAAGCTCGAACAGCACCGGCGTCAACCGCAGCTGCGTGATCGCGGCGGCCGCCGCCCGCCGCTCGGCGGCCAGTTCCTCCAGCGTCGAGCTGACGAAGACGCGGACCCGCTGATCGGGCGTTCGGATCATGGCGCGCCTGCTCCCCATTTCATTTGGAGCGCGGCCACGTCGCCGAGAGTCCGGCGATGCCGTCGCACCTCTTGGTCATGGGTTCCCGCTGTGCGCGACCGCAGATGGATGTTGAGACGTGATCTCCACGCTATCTTTCCCGCGCACTGGTCCGCATCCGCCGGGGTGGATAGTCGTGAGCCAGCGGTCGTTAGCTTCTTGATAGGCCAGGGCGCCGCGCATCCGCGGTGCTCGGGGGCAGGCACCACGGTCCGTTCGGGAAATAACGACTTTTAGTACAGAACGGGCCACGGTTTCGACGGGACCTCCCCACGGAGGCGGCGCCGTTTGGCCGGCCGGCTCGGCCCCCCCCGCCACAGTCCGGCGTGGCCGGCTATCAGGAGGCTATCAACGACCGGGTCACGACTATCGACCCCGGCGGATGCGCACCGGCGCGCAGCGACCATAGCGTGGTCCCCATATTCCAGAAATCCATATGTGGTCGCGCCAGAAATTGGCGGACTGCGCGGAAACATTGAGCGAATGAATTCCGAAGCAGACGAGGCGACTGGGCATGGTGCGTAAATCCCGCCCGGCCAGCCAGGCACTGACATACCCAAAGCAAAGGAACAGCGAGTGATGGCAACACGGAAGATTCCCGTTCTCGGCGGCGGCAGGGCGCAACGATTGAGCACGGGCCCGGCCCGGTTGCGGGTCCTGCTGGTGCTGCCGGCTGCCGCGGCGGCGGCGGCCCTGGCCGCGTGCAGCTCATCTCCAAGCTCCTCTGCCCCTGCCTCCAGCTCCCCTGCCTCCAGCTCCCCTGCGGCCGGCAGCAGTACCAGCAGCAGCCCGGCCGCGGGGGCGGCGGGGGCCGCGAGCAGCCTGAAGACGGCGAAGATCAACGGGGTGACAGTACTGGTCAGCAGCACGGGCTTCACGCTGTACACCTTCGCCCCCGACACGTCCACCACGTCGAAGTGCAACGGGGCCTGCGCGGCCGCCTGGCCGCCGGTCAAGGGACCGGCGACCGCGGCCGGGGTCAGCGGCACGTTCGCCACGATCAAGCGGTCCGACGGCTCGACCCAGGCCACCTTCGACGGCCACCCGCTATACACCTTCACCGCCGACACCGCCCCCGGGCAGGCCAAGGGCAACGGGCTGAACGCCCTCGGCGGCGTGTGGAACGAAATCACCACCACCGGCACCGCGGCACCCGTCAGCAGTTCGTCGGCGGCCTCCGGCGGCATCGGGTACTGAGGCCGGCACCGGACCGGGGCACACGAGCACGACGACAGAACGGACGGACGCGATGACACGGCGGGAGACCACGACCAGGCAGGCAAGGCTGACTGCCACCGCGCGAGCCGGAAAGCGGCACGCCAGGGCGACGGGACCAGGATGGCGGGCAGTCATCCTCCGGCTGGCGGGCGGCGGGCTGCTCATCGCCGCCGGTGCGATCCACCTGGACCTGTACCTGACCGGCTACCGGACCATCCCGACGATCGGCTGGCTGTTCCTGCTGCAGGTGATCTCCGCATTCGGCCTCGGGCTGGCCGTGCTCGCGCTCTCCGGCGGCCGGCTCGTCCTGGCCGGCCGGCTGGCCGCCGCGGCCGGCGCTGGGTTCGCGCTCGCTACCCTCGGCGGCTACCTGCTAACGGTCTGGATCGGGCTGTTCGGCTTCCGTGAGGTCCGCACCACCGCGGGCATCGTCGCCGGGGTGATCGATGTGGCCGCGTTCGCGGTCCTGGCCACGCTCGCGCTTGCTCCTGCCCGGGCGGACGCCGCGGCCGGCGGCGCGGCAGTCGTCCCGGCCAGGTTCCCCGCCCTGATCCCCCCGGCTGCCGCCAGGGTCGCCGCGGCGGCCGCGGCGGCACTGTCGGTCGCGGCGCTGGCGCTGCTCGGAGTCGCGGTCGCCGGGGCGGGTTCTCCCGCGCCGACCGTCACGGCCACGGGCACCCTGAAGGCCGCCACCGTCGGCGGGGCCAAGGTACTGGCCAGCGCCAACGGCTTCACCCTGTACTGGTTCGCCCCCGACACCCCGGCCACGTCAAAGTGCTACGGCACTTGCGCCGTGTACTGGCCGCCGGTGACCGGCGCGGCCGTGGCCAGCCCCGGCCTGCCCGGCCGGATCGGCACAATCACCCGCACGGGCGGCGCCCGCCAGCTCACCTACAACGGGCACCCGCTTTACACCTACATCGGCGATACCGCCCCTGGCCAGGCCAGCGGCAACAACATCAACCTCAACGGCGGCCTGTGGCACGACCTGCCCGTCTCGGGATGAGGGCCCGCGGCACCCCAGCCAAGGAGAACAACAATGGCCTCACCGCTCGCCATCGCGCACGCCGGCCGATCCCCCTCGGCCGACCAGGCCTCGT
>DASXLW010000126.1:0-22047 GCA_036496025.1 Streptosporangiaceae bacterium | reverse complement strand
ATCGCCGTCGCCGCCGGCCGCGCCAGGCTGGCGGCCCGTGCCGTCTGGGGTGCCGGCGTCCGCCGCGGCCGACTCGGCCGCGGTGACCTCGGGGGCCTGGAAGATGATCTGGGGGGCCAGGAAGGCCGCCGGGGCAACCTGCGCGGGCGGCTCCGCGGCGCTGAACCCGGCCTGGGCCACCCCCGCGGCCGGCCGCCGCTGCGCGCTGTCCGGGGTCGACGCTGCAGCGCCGAACGGCGGCACGCCCGGGACCTGCGGCGGCTCAGCCGCCACGGGGTCAGCCGGAGGTGCCCCGGACCGTCCCGCATCTGCCGGCGCTTCCCCGGACCGCCCCCGATCGGCCGGGGGGGCCTCGGCCGGGGGGGTCTCGGTCGCAGCCGCGCTCGGCAGGCCCGGCGGCGGCACGATCTCGGACGGCGGTCCGGCTGGCCGGGTGGCCCGGGTCGAGGCGCGGCGGGTCCTGCCGGTCCTGGCCCCGCGCTTGCCGTCAGCCGTCTCGCCGTCGGCCGAAGCCGTGGCCGGCGCTTCGGCGGCCCCCGCCGGCGTTCCGCCGGCGGTGGCCGTGCCTGCGGGCGGCCCTGGATCGGCCGCCACCCCCTGCTCATTGGTGAGCGCCGTGTCCGCGGCCGGCGTGCTCGCCGCCTGCGGGTTGACTACCGTCCCGGCAGCCTCGGCGCTCCCCTGCTCACCTGGTTCGTTCTCTGGCTCGTTCAGCTCGGTCTCGAGCATGCGGGTAATCTCCCGTCAGGTTCCCGGGCGCGCGGACCCGATAGGGATCCGCCGCGCCACGCGGGAACTCGTCGTGCGCGCGCTCTGGGGCGGCGCCGGCCACCCGGGCGGGGTGCCCGGGCGGATGGCGGCTGTCGCGCCCGCGCGCAGCGCTTGCTGTTGTTTTCATGTCTCACGCTCCCGGTCCGCCGCTGCCCCGGGCGAGCCTGGTCCCGGGGTGACGGTTCCGGCCGCCTCATCGAGCGGGCCCTGCGCCAGCCGGGTAACCAGTGGTGGCGCCGATAGCGTGAGTCCGGTCACGCGGTTGAGCGCGACCAGAATGTCGTCGGGTCGGACGGCGGGTGTCGTATGCCGAACAACCATTCGAAGTATTCCATACCCGTCCGGCTGGGCCGCGGTGGCACGCCGGTCAAGTTCCATGCTGATCACGGCCGCGCGGGCGTCCATGCGGCGTGTGCCCTTCTTGGTGAGCCGCTCGACCTCCACCTGGCTGGTGGCCAGGAACTCACCGATCGCCTCCTGCGCGGCAGCGGGCGGAACACCGGGAAGCGTCAGCTGCCATTGCGACGCCTCCAGGTGCGCCAGCGGCGGCTCGTGGCCCCGCTCCGCGACTTCAATCACATCAATCCCGTCCGGAAGGGCGGCGTCCAGCCTGGCCCGTACGTCCTCAGGCTCGCACGGGCTGGTGAACGCCAGCTCCAGATACTCGGCCTCGCTAGCCATCCCGGTCGCCGCTGCCCCCGCGTAGGAGATCTTCGGATGCGGCGTGAAGCCGGCCGAGTAGGCGATCGGCAACGCTGCCTTTCGCACCCCTCGTTCCACGGCGCGCGCGATGTCCCGGTGGCTGGCGAAACGCATCCGGCCACGCTTAGCGTACCTGACTTGCAGGTGCTGCACCGACTCGAGCACGGGGCGCCCGGTCACGCTCAACCGGGTCATCCCAGCTCCCGTGCCGGGCGTCCGGCCCCGGAACCGACCGCCACCAGCGGAAGCTGCCGGCTGCCGGGCGGGCCCATCGGGCCGGTCTGGATCTCGGTGCCCATCGCCGGGCAGACGCCGCACTCGTAGCACGGCGTCCAGCGGCAGTCATCGACCTCGGCCGTGCCGTCGGCCGCCACCGAGTCCTGCCAGTCCTGCCAGAGCCAGTCACGGTCCAGCCCGGCGTCCAGGTGATCCCAGGGCAGGACCTCCTCGTAGTCCCGCTCTCTGGTCGTGTACCAGTCCAGGTCCACCGGCTCGGCCGCCAGCGCGGCCTGCGAGGCGCGGGCCCAGCGCTCGAACGAGAAGTACTCGCTCCAGCCGTCGAACCGCGCTCCGTCGGCCCAGGCGGCCCGGATGATGGCCGCCACCCGCCGGTCGCCGCGGGACAGCAGCCCCTCGACGATGGACGGCTCGCCCTGGTGGTACCTCAAGCCGATCGCTCGCCCGTAGCCGGGCTCGGATCGCAGTGCGGCGCCCAGGGCGTGCAGCCGGGCATCGACCGTGGCCGCATCGCACTGCGCCGCCCACTGGAACGGGGTGTGCGGCTTGGGCACGAAGCCGCCGATCGACACCGTGGCGCGGATATCGCGTCGCCCGGTGGCCTCACGGCCCGCCTTGATCACCTGCCGGGCCAGCGGCGCGATGGCCAGCACGTCCTCGTCGGTTTCGGTCGGCAGCCCGCACATGAAGTACAGCTTCACCTGCCGCCAACCGCTGGCGTAGGCGGTGGTGACCGTGCGGATCAGGTCCTCCTCGGTCACCATCTTGTTGATCACCTTGCGGATCCGGTCCGACCCGCCCTCCGGGGCGAAGGTGAGACCCGATCGCCGGCCGCCGCGGGTCAGCTCGTCGGCCAGCGTCACGTTGAACGAGTCCACCCTGGTGGACGGCAGGGACAGCCCGGTCTGCGTGTCCTCGTGCCGGTCGGCCAGCTCGCGGGCGATCTCGTGAATCTCGCTGTGATCGGAACTGGACAGCGACAGCAGCCCCACCTCGCTGAAGCCGCTCGCCTGCAGCCCGGTCTCCACCATGCCCGCGATCGTGGCCTTGCTGCGCTCGCGTACCGGCCGGGTGATCATGCCGGCCTGACAGAACCGGCAGCCGCGGGTGCAGCCCCGGAAGATCTCCACGCTGTACCGCTCGTGGATGGTCTCGGCCACCGGGACCAGCGGCTGGCGCGGGTAGGCCCAGTCGTCCAGGTCCATGAGCGTGTGCTTGGCCACCGACCCGGGGACGCAGGGGCGGTTCGGGCGGACGCTGCCGATCCGGCCGTCGGCCAGGTACGTCACGTCGTAGAAGCGGGGCACGTACACGCCGCCGTCGGCGGCCAGCCGCAGCAGCAGGCCGCCCCGGCCGCCGGGCCGCCCGGCCGCCTTCCACTCGCGCACCAGGTCGGTGATCGTCAGTACCGCCTGCTCGCCGTCGCCGAGCACCGCGCCGTCCAGGAACTCGGCGATCGGCTCGGGGTTGAACGCGGCGTGCCCGCCGGCCAGCACCAGCGGATGGCTGTCGGCCCGGTCGGCCGCGGCCAGCGGAATCCCGGCCAGGTCCAGCGCGGTCAGCAGGTTCGTGTACCCCAACTCCGTAGCGAAGCTCACACCCAGCAGGTCGAACGCGGCCACCGGCCGGTGCGCGTCCACCGTGAACTGGGGGATGCCGTGGCTCCGCATCAGCTTCTCGAGGTCGGGCCAGACGCTGTAGGTACGCTCGGCGAGTACGCCGTCGCGGCCGTTCAGCACCTCGTACAGGATCTGCAGGCCCTGATTGGGCAGGCCTACCTCGTAGGCATCCGGATACATCAACGCCCACCGTACGTCGGCTGATTCCCAGTCCTTGACGACAGAGTTCAGCTCGCCGCCGACGTACTGAACCGGCTTGGTCACCTGCGGGAGCAGCGGCTCCAGCCGGGGGTACACCGATTCCACCATGGCTGCAAGCCTATAGGCCGGGCCTGGCGGGCTGGCTCACTTGCCTCGCGACCGCGCGGTCCAGGCCGCATCGAGGCCGGTGCGCTTGCGGTGCACGGACTGCAGGATGCCGATCGCGATCATGTCGGCGAACGCGGCCGAGCCGCCGTAGGAGATGAACGGCAGCGGCAGCCCGGTGATCGGCGCGAGCCCGATCGTCATGCCGATGTTCACGAAGGCCTGGAAGGCGAACCAGATCGCGATCCCGGAGGCGACCAGCGTGCCGAATTGATCGTCGGCCCGGGCCGCGATCCGCAGCGCTCGCGCGATCACCACGCCGAGCAGCACGACGATCGCGATGCACCCCGCGAAGCCGAGTTCCTCGCCCGCCACGGTGAAGATGAAGTCGGTCGACTGGGACGGGACGAAGTTGCCGGCGGTCAGCGCGCCGTGGAACAGCCCATGACCGGTCAGCCCGCCGGATCCGACCGCGATCTTGGCCTGCTGGGCGTTGTAGCCGGTGCTGGACAGGTTGGCCGAGGGGTTGGTGAACGAGGTGAAACGCTGCAGCTGGTATGACTTGAGCACGTGCGCCTTGATGGCCAGCACCCCGGCGGCACCGCCGGCCACGGCCAGCAGAGCCAGCCAGCGCAGCTTCAGGCCGGACAGCACGATCATGCCGATGAGGACGGCCAGCAGGACCAGGGCGACGCCCAGGGCCGGCTCCTTGGCCACCAGCGCGATCAGCGGCGCAGCACACACGACGGCCAGCGCGATCTCGCGCAGCCGCGGCCGCTTCCCATGATCGCCCAGCCGGCTGAGCACCAGGGCGCAGATCAGGACCTCAGCCAGCTTGGCGAATTCGGACGGCTCGACCTGGAAGCCGCCGGGCAGGTTGATCCAGGCGTGCGCGCCGTTGACCACGGTGCCCAGCGGGCTGAGCACCGCGAGCAGGCCGAGCAGCCCGGCGCCGTAGATCGCCGGCGTCCAGGCGCGGATCCGGCGAATGTCGAGCGTGGCCACCGCCACCATCAGGACCAGCCCGATGGCGAACCAGAGCGCCTCTTTGTACAGGTACGTGCGCGAGTTAGCGCCGGCGGCGATCTGCCCCGGCTTGGTGGCCGACCAGACGAGCAGGGTGCCAAGGACGCACAGCGCCAGCACCGCCGCGATCAGCAGCCAGTCCAGATGACGGACGAAAGACTGCTTTCCGAACGCCCGCGCGGCCAGCGAACTTTTCGAGCCGGACCCGCTGCCCCGCAAGGCCCCGTACGCCCGGGCTCGCGGTGCGAGCCCGTAACCCTCTCTCAGGCTCATGGGCGGCTCCCGCCGCGGCGAGGGCTCCTCGGCTGTCGGTGTTGCCCGTGGAGGGCTTGGAGGCCGCTCTGGCTCATCGGCCGCCCCCGCCGTAGCCCGCCGGCGGCTTGATCGCGCCCGACGAGGAGATCTTGGGCAGCGCGGCCGGCACCCGCCCGTTCGGTAGGGCCGCCTTCTGCCCTTCAAGGCCGTACACGGCGTCCCAGATCTTGCGGACCGCGGGCGCGGCCGCCTGGGCGCCGAACCCGGAGTGCGGGATCATGACCACCGCGACGTACTTCGGATGATCGCACGGCGCGAACGAGGCGAACACCGAGTTCGCCTGCGTCCCGGCGACGTCGGCGGTGCCCGTCTTGCCCGCCACGCAGACCTTGCTGAGCGGAAAGCCGCCGAATGCGGGGGCCGCGGTGCCCGAGGTCACCACGCCCGCCAGCGCGCTCCTGATGTAAGCGAGGGTGTATCTGGACACCGGAAGGTGGCGGATCACCGGCGGGTTGATCCTCTTGACCACCTTGCCGTTCTGGTTGATCAGCGCCTTGCCGATCCGCGGGCTGTACAGCGTGCCGCCGTTGGCCAGCGCCGCGTAGGCGTTCGCGAGCTGCAGCGGCGTGACGCTCACGTAGCCCTGCCCGATCGCCGCGATCGCCGCCTGGCCCGGCTCCCACACGTACCCGGACTTGCAGTCCTGGTACTCGATCTGCTGGACATAGGAGCCGGCCTGCCGACCGTGCGAGCACCAGAACTTCTTGTACTGCTTCCAGTAGTAGTACAGCCACTGCCTGGTCGGGATCGTCCCCGGGTCCTGCTCGGGCAGGTCGATACCGGGGTTGTGCCCGAAACCCCAGGCCAGTTCCATCTTCGCCATGGGCTGCAGCGGGGCGTGCGGGCTGGCGACCGAGTTGATCGCCGGGTGGTCGCGCAGCCACATGTCGTACCCGAGCTGGTAGTAGACCGTGTCGCACGACACCACCAGCGCCTCGTGGAAGGACATCGGCCCGAGGTTCGGGTTGCCATCGTTGGCGAACTTGCGGCCGCCGATATTCACCGTGGCCGGGCAGTTGTAACTGCCGTTGATGCTGTACCCCTGGGCCACGGCGGCCGCCGTGGTGGTGACCTTGAAGGTCGAGCCTGGCGGGTACTCGCCCTGGGTGACCCGGTTCAGGATCGGCTCGCCGTGCCCGCCGCCGAACAGGTACCGGAATTCCTGCGTGGAGATCCCGCCGGTCCACACGTTCGGGTTGTAGCTGGGATAGCTGGCCATCGCTACTATCCGGCCCCGGGTGGTCATCACGACCGCGGTGCCGCTGGTCGCGCCGCGATTGCCCGCGTTGAAGGCCTTGTGGATCGCGTCGGCCAGGATGGTCTGGACGTCCTTCTGCAGCGGCGCGTTGATGCTGGTGACCAGGTCGTCGCCCGCCCTGGCCGGGGTCTGGCTGATCGTTCCGGTGACCACGCCCTGGGCGTTGACCCGGACCCGCTGGATGCCCGGCGTGCCGCGTAGCGCCCGGTCGTACTGCTGCTCGAGGCCGGCCTGGCCGACCAGGTCGACGCCGGAGAAGCCGGTCACGGTCAGGTGCTGCTGCTTGATCTCCTTCGCGGTGATGGGCTGCAGGTAGCCGAGCACCTGGGACGGGTTGGCGCCGTCCGGCCGCGGGTAGGTCACCACCGGCTGGACCTCGGCGGTGATGAAGGGGAACTGCTGGCGGTTCTCCATGATCTGCAGCGCGACCTTGTCGGAGACGTCCTGGGCGACGGGGACCGGCTGGTAGGGCGAGCCCGGCCAGCAGGGCGCCTTGACGCCGTTGGTGCACGTCCTGACCTTCTCGCTGAGCAGCTTGTAGTGCGTGTGCAGCAGGTGGGCCAGCCGGTGCAGCACGGCATGGGCGTCGCCGCGCTGGGACAGCCGCGCGATGTTGACCGAGACCACCAGCGCGGTGCGGTCACCCACCAGTGGCTGGCCGGTGTCGTCCAGGATCGAGCCGCGGACCGGGGGAACGACCACTTGCTGGCTCTGGTCCTGGGCGGCCAGGGTGGAGTAGGCCCTGGAGTTCATCACCTGCACGTACCACAGCCGGGCGCCGAGCGAGATGAGCAGCGCGGCCACCACCGCATACACCACCCACAGGCGGTACCGCGACGCCGGGATCATTGGTAGCCTCCGTCCCGCTTGCGGCCGATCCGCCAGAAGGAGAAGCGGCGGCCGCCCGACCGCCCCAGCGCACTTCCGCGCCCCAGCGCGCTTCCGCGGCCCGGCGCGCTTCCGCGGCCCGGCGCGCCGCCGCGGAACGTCGCGCGGCGCAGCGAGCGCATTCGCCGGGGGCTGCCCAAGCCACTGCCTCCGGCTGACGAGCCGCCGTTGAACGACCCCCGGGACGACGAGCGTTTGCTAAACGAGCCCTTGGCCGGCGAACCGGCGGTGAACGAGCCCTTGGCCGGCGAGCCACTGCTGAACGTGCCGCGCCGGGGTGCGGTCGTGATGGGGGAGCGGCGCTGCGGAGAGCTTCCGCTGAACGTGCCGCGCCGGGGAGCGGCCGCGGTGGCCGGGCTCTTGCGCCGCGCGGAAGCGCTGAACGTACCCCGCCGGGGGGCGCTTCCGGTGGCGGCGGCGCCACGGTTGCCCCAGGCGGAACGGCGGGTGAACCTGGCCCACCCGGTGCCGGCCGCCCGGCTGCGCCGGGTGAACAGCCGTGAGCCGGCGGACGGGCCGAGCAGCCCGCGTCCGCCGTTGCCGAACTCGCCGACCAGCCCGCCGGTCAGCATCCTGGTACCGATCATGGCGTCGCCCCGTCGGCCGGCGCCGAACCGCACTCGGGCCACCCCGTTGCCCGTACTCGCCTTGGACCCGGCCGGTGTCGCGGCCGTTCGGGTGCCGCCGCCGAACCGCACCCGGGCCACGCCGCCGGCCGTCTTGGCCCGGGCCGGCGTCGCGGCCGTGCGGACGCCGCCGAACCGCAGCCGGGCCACCCCGTTGCCCGTACTCGCCTTGGACCCGGTCGGCGTCGCGGCCGTTCGGGTGCCGCCGAAGTGCAGCCGCACCGAGGCCGACCGCGTGCGGGCCAGTTCAGAACTGGCCGCCAGCCACCCGCCGCCTCCGATCCAGCCGTCTCGCGGCCTGGCCGCGGCGGCACGAAGCCGCGGGGTGCGGCCCGCCGGGAGCGCAGACGTGCCCAGCCCGGCCGCCCCGGCGGTGGCCGGCGCCCGGGACTCGCCCGCGAGCCGGGCGGCCAGCCGGTAGGCCAGCGCCACGCCGAACAGCACGAACGGGCTGAGCAGCACGTCGTAGAACACCGACAGGGGCAGCACGTGGCGCACCGCGGGCCCGGTCACGTCGGGGTTGCCGAGCACGATGCCGACCGCCGCATAGAGCGCGGCCCCGGCCACCGCGCCGACCGCCGAGGCGGCCAGCGGCAGCAGCACCGAGCTTTCCAGCTCGGTGGACACCAGGCCGCAGAAGTAGCCCAGAAGGCAGAGCACCAGCGCGTACACGCCGATCAGGTGCCCGGACGGCGGTGCGATATCCAGGGCCAGGCCGGCGCAGAAGCCGCAGATCATTCCGGTCATCGGCCCGCTGTTCAGGGCCAGCGCGACGACCACGAGCAGGACCAAGTCGGGCGCCACACCGCCGGGCAGCGGCAGCCGGTCAAGGACGGTCAGCTGTACCACGACCGCGACCAGCAGCAGCACGACGGGGAGCAGGAAGCGGCGCATGTCAGTGCCCCGTGCCCGGTGACGGCGAACCGCCCGCCGTCGGCGAGGTGCCCGGACTGGGAGAGTTGCCCGCAGAGGGGTACACCGTCTTGGTCACGGTGGGCGTCGGGGTGGCCTGCGGGCGCGGCGGCAGCACCGAGTCCCTGGGATTGACCCGCGGCGCTACGGTGACGACCCCGACGACGCCGAGCGAGCTGAAGTCGACGAACGGGCGGACCAGCGCGCTCCTGGTCAGCGCGTTGGATGACGTTTCCAGCCGGACGATGGTCCCGATCGGCACGCCGGGCACGTACGGGCTGCCGCCGACCGAGCCGAACGTGACGAGCTGCTCCCCCACGTGCAGCACCGCGCTGTTGCTGAACAGCTGCAGGTGCAGCATGTTCGGGCCGGACAGCCCCTTGCCCATCCCGCCCACCGAGCCGATCTGGCCCGTACCGGCCAGCCGGGAGCCCACCGTGGAGGACGCGTCGGTCGCCAGCAGGACGGTGGACGTGGTCGAGCCCACGCTGACGGTCCGGCCGACCAGGCCGTTGCCGTTCAGCACGGTCTCATCGGGCTTGACGCCGTCGCGGCTGCCGACGTCGATCGTCACCGTGTCCGCGTATCCGGTGGCGGCCGCGATCACGTTCGCCGCCACGACGCGATAGCGGCCCCGGGCGGTCAGCTGCAGCAGCTTCTTGAGCTGCGCGTCCTGGACCGAGTTCAGCCGGGCCTGGCTCAGCTCCGCGCGCAGCTGGGCGTTCTGCCGCTGCAGCGCGGAAATCTTGGCGCCCGAGGAACTCCCGCCGGCGAGCTGGGATACCGGGCGGGTGACGTCTCCGGCCAGGCGCTCCAGCGGGCCGAACATCATGTTCCCGACGTTGCCCAGCGGGCGGAGCGGGCCCGAGCTGCCACTCCGGTAGTCGATGGTGATCAGCGCGAGCGCCGCGATCAGGAGCACGCTCAAGACCAGGCGCGTCCGCCGGGTGTCATGCACGTGAACTCCTCGCTGCGGTTACGCGGCCAGCTCGCGTCGGGGTCAACGGCGGGACTCTGGCACCAGCACCTGACGCAGGGTCTCGAAGTCCTCGACGCACTTGCCGGTGCCGAGGACGACCGAGTCCAGCGGATTGTCGGCCATATGGACAGGCATTCCCGTTTCCTCGCGGATCCGCTCATCGAGCCCGCGCAGCAGCGCGCCACCGCCGGTCAGCGCGATCCCCCGGTCCATCACGTCGCCGGCCAGCTCGGGCGGGCACTTGTCCAGCGTGGTCTTAACGGCGTCCACGATGAGGTTGACCGGCTCCTCGATCGCCCTGCGGATCTCCTCCGCGGAGATCACGATCGTCTTCGGCAGGCCGCTGACCAGGTCCCGGCCGCGGATCTCGGCGTGCGGCTCGTCCGGCGTGGGGAAGGCGGACCCGAGGGCCATCTTGATCTCTTCGGAGGTCCGCTCGCCGAGCATGAGCGAGTACTCCTTTTTGCCGAACGTGATGATCGCCTGGTCCAGCTCGTCACCCCCGATCCTGATCGACTGGGAGGTGACGATGCCGCCCAGCGAGATCACGGCGACCTCGGTGGTGCCGCCGCCCACGTCCACCACCATGTTGCCGGTGGGCTCGTTGATCGGCAGGCCGGCGCCGATGGCCGCGGCCATCGGCTCCTCGATGATGTAGACGCGCCGGGCCCCGGCCTGATGGCCGGCCTCCTTGACCGCACTCTGCTCCACGCCGGTGATCCCGCTCGGCACGGCGACCACCACCCTGGGCTTGGCCATGTGCCTGCGCCGGTGCACCTTCTGGATGAAGTAACGCAGCATCCGCTCGGTGACGTCGAAATCGGCGATCACGCCGTCCTTGAGCGGCCGGATGGCCACGATGTTGCCGGGCGTCCGCCCGATCATCCGTTTGGCTTCCACCCCGACCGCGACGATCTGGCCGTTATTCGTGTTGAGTGCCACCACCGACGGCTCGTTCAGGACGATCCCGCGTCCGCGCACGTACACCAGGGTGTTCGCAGTGCCGAGATCGACCGCCATGTCACGGCCGAGAAACGCAAGCGCGTTACTCATAACGAACAGAACCTCCCAGAACGACTCCGCGGATTGTCTGTGCTCAGCCGCCGCGCCCGTCCCCTCGGGGGCTGGGTCGCGGTCATGAGCCTTTCATCGACCAGCACTTCGCCGGTTTAAACGAGATCCGGAAAGAAGATCTTAATTTCCCTCTCGGCCGATTCTGGCGAGTCCGAGCCGTGCACGATGTTCTCAGTAACCAGCAACGCGTGATCCCCCCGGATGGTGCCCGGCGAAGCGGCCAGCGGATCGGTTGCGCCGGCCATCGAACGGAACGCCTCTACTACCCCCGGCCCCTCGGCGACCAGAGCCACCAGCGGACCGGAGGTGATGAACTCGATAAGCGGATCAAAGAAGGGTTTGCCCACGTGTTCGGCGTAGTGCATGTGGGCCGTCTCCCGGCTGAGGTTCCGCAGATCCATGGCTACGATCCGCAGGCCGCGGCGTTCGAGCCTGGATATCACGCTCCCGACGAGCCCGCGGCGGACGCCATCAGGCTTTATCAGGACGAGGGTGCGGTCCGACAACGATGCTCCTCATGATCAGCGGCGGTCGGGGCCGATGTGCCGGGGTGAGAAACGATCCAGCGCGTGAAAAATCTTACCCGCAGCGCCGGGGCCTGCCTCAACCGCCGCGCATCGCGCCGGTCAACAATGTGCCGGCGGCGGCGCTACCCGGGAAACCAGGGCCGCGCCGCTATCGCGGCGCGGCGCGCTCGGCACTGCGGCCCAGAAGGATCGCCACGGTCCACAGCGCGCCGAAGATCACGCCGAGCCCGTACATGACCGGGACGACCACGCCGCAGGCGATCATCGCCAACTGCAAGATGCTGCCCGTGACCAGCGCAATTCGCAGGCCGGGCCGTCCGGTGGAGCGCAACGACACCGCTATGGCGACCACCACGGCCGCCCCGGCCAGCGCGCCTCCAGCCGACCCGGCCGAGCCTGCGGACAAGTGACCGACCCTGACCGCGACCGGGATGGCCAGCCCGATCACGATCGCCTCGAAGATGAGGACGGTGGCGCACAGCCGCCTCATGTCGTATCCGGATCCCGTCTCATGGCGTGTCGGGCTCTTCAGGCTCCGGCTCTGCGAGTTCTCGTCCTGCTCGCGTTGTGGCGCCGCCCTGCGAAGACTGCCCCAGTTCACCAGCCTGCCCGGCGGGCAGCAGCAGCGCCCGCGCGTCCCCCGCCGTGATCACCGATCCGACGATGAGCACGCCAGCGGTGCCGGGCATCATGCCCTCCGAGCCGTCCCCGGCCGCCTCGGCCTCATCGACGAGCGTCACCGCTTCCTCAATCGCCTGATCCAGGCGGGGAGCGGAGTGCACCCGGTCTGGGCCGAAGGCCGCCTCGGACAGGTCGGCGAGCTTGGCCACCTCCATCGAGCGGGGGGATGAATTACGGGTGACAATCAGGTCAGAGACGACCGGTTCGAGCTCGTCGAGCATGGGGGGCACGTCCTTGTCGGCAGCCACCGCGAGCACGCCCACCAGCCTGGTGAACGTGAACGTCTCCGTGATCGCCTCCATCGCCGCGGCCATCCCGGCCGGGTTGTGGGCCGCGTCCACGATGATCACCGGGCTGCGGCGGACGACTTCCAGCCGGCCGGGCGATGTCACCGATGCGAACGCGTCCCGGACCCAGGTTTCGTCGAACGGGATGGGCGCGGCGCCCGCGACGTTGTCGTCGCCCGCCCCGGCGAACGCCTCGACCGCGGCCAGCGCGCACGCGGCGTTGCCCGCCTGGTGCGCCCCGAACAGCGGCAGGAAGATCTCGTGATAATCGCCGCGCAGGCCGCGCAGTTCCAGCCGCTGCCCGCCCACCGCCAGGTCCCGCTCCAGAACGCCGAATTCAAGCCCTTCTCTGGCCACGGTCGCGCCGACCTCGGCCGCCCGGCGCAGCAGCACCTCGGCCGCGGGAACCGGCTGCTGGGCCAGCACGGCGACAGCTCCGGGCTTGATGATGCCGCCCTTGTCCTCGGCGATGTCCTCGACCGTGCTGCCCAGGTACCGGGTGTGGTCAAGGGAGATGGGCGTGACCACGGCGACCGTTCCGTCCGCGATGTTCGTGGAGTCCCAGGTGCCGCCCATGCCGACCTCGACGATCGCCACATCGACGGGGGCGTCGGCGAACGCGGCGAACGCCATCGCCGTCAGCAGCTCGAAGAACGATATCGGCACCTGGTGGCGACCGTCCACCACGGCCGCGTAGGGCACGATCTCCTCGTATAGCTCGACAAAACGCTGCGCGTCCAGCGGCTGGCCGTCCAGGCTGATCCGCTCGCGCATGGAGGACAGGTGCGGGCTGGTGAACAGCCCGGTGCGCAGGCCGCGGGCGCGCAGCAGCGCGTCGATCATGCGCGCGGTCGAGGTCTTGCCGTTCGTCCCGGTGATGTGGATGACCGGGCACGCCCGCTGCGGGTCGCCGAGCAGGTGCGCGAGGTCGGCGATCCGGTCCAGGGTCGGGTCGATGGCGTGCTCGGGCCTGCGATCCGCGATCTCCCGCTCGACCTCGGCCAAGCTGGTGTGAAGATCACTGCCCGCGTGGTAGCCAGTCACCCTGGAAGCCTACCGGCCGGGCGGGCATCCCCACTCATCACGCGTTACGCAGCCACAAATCCGGACAAACCGGTCACGGATCGACCCGGCCGAATCGCCTCGGGTGGTCGATGGCACGTCGCCTCCCATATAGGGGAGGTAACGGTACATCGATCATGACGGATCGGGGGGCGGCCGGGCCCGGCGGGCGGGCCGGGGCGGGCGGGCCGGGCCGCAGCGGACGGGGCCGGGACGGACGGGGCCGGGGTGCCTCAGGCCGGGGGGAGGGCTTCCAGGCGAGCCTGGAGGGCCTCGGCTTCGGTCTGGGCGGCGGCCAGGCGCTGCCGGGTCTTCTCTATCACCTCGGCCGGGGCCTTGGCGGTGAAGCCGGGGTTGGCGAGCTTGCGCTGCGTCCGCCCCATCTCATCGGCCGCGGCAACGAGATCCTTTTCCAGCCGCCGGCGCTCGGCCTCCACGTCGATGGCCCCGACCGTGTCCAACTCGACCGTGACCCCCTCGGACTGCACCGATCCGGTCGGCGCGAACCCATCGGCCGGGGCGGACAGGCGGAGCAGGGCGCGAATGCTCGCCTCGTGCCCGGCCAGCGGGGTGCGCTCGAGGCCGGCCAGCCTGGCCGCCACCCGCTGCCCGGGGCGCAATCCCTGGTCCGACCGGAACCTGCGCACCTGGGTAACCAGCCGGGTCAGCGAGGTGATCTCGGCCTCGGCCTCCGGGTCGCGCAGCGCGGGCGGTTCTCTCGTCCCGGCGCCGAGGGCCTGGCGGCCCGGCCATGCGGCCACCACGACCGAGTCCTCGCCGGTCAGTGCGGTCCACAGCTCCTCGGTGACGAACGGGATCAGCGGGTGCAGCAGCCGCAGCAGGCGGTCGAGCACGTAGCCGAGCACCGCTCGGGAGCGATCCGCGGCGGCCTCGTCACCCGAGGCCAGCGTCACCTTCGCCAGCTCCAGGTACCAGTCGCAGTACTCGTCCCAGGCGAAGTGGTAGAGCACCTCGCTGAGCTTGCCGAACTCGAACTCCTCGAACTGCGCGTCGACCCGCTCGGTGACCGACGCGAGCCGGGACAGGATCCAGCGGTCCGGCACCGACAGGGCCATCGGGTCCGGCAGCGCGTCCGGGGCATGCGCCCCGTTCATCAGGGCGAACCTAGCCGCGTTCCACAGCTTGTTGCAGAAGTTCCGCGCCCCGGCCGCCCACTCCTCGCTGACCGCGACGTCTGCGCCCGGGTTCGCGCCGCGGGCCAGGGTGAACCGCAGCGCGTCAGCGCCGAAGCGGTCGATCCAGTCCAGCGGGTCGACGGTGTTGCCGCGCGACTTGGACATCTTGCGGCCGCGGGAGTCGCGCACCAGGCCGTGCAGCGCCACGGTGCGGAACGGCACGGCGTCGGCCGGGTCCCGGCCTGCCATCGCGTGCAGGCCCAGCATCATCATCCTGGCCACCCAGAAGAACAGGATGTCGTAGCCGGTGACCAGCACGCTGGTCGGGTAGAACGCGCGCAGGTCCGGCGTGTCATCGGGCCAGCCCAGCGTGGAGAACGGCCACAGTCCCGAGGAGAACCAGGTATCGAGCACGTCGGGGTCCTGGTGCCAGCCCTCCCCGGTCGGCGGCTGCTCGCCGGGCGCCGGGCTGACGACAGCGCCGTTCGGGCCGTAAAAGACCGGGATCCTGTGCCCCCACCACAGCTGGCGGCTGATGCACCAGTCGTGCATGTCATCGACCCAGTCGAAGTACCTGGCCGCCATCTCCGGCGGGTGCAGCCGGACCCGGCCGTCGCGGACCGCGTCGCCCGCCGCCTTGGCCAGCGGGGCGACCTTGACGAACCACTGCAGCGAGAGCCGGGGCTCCACCGTGGTGCCGCAGCGACCGCAGTGCCCGACCGAGTGCCGGTACGGCCGGATCTCGGCCACCACGCGGCCCTCCTCGCGGAGCGCGGCCAGCACGGCGGGGCGCGCCTCGAACCGATCCAGGCCCCGGAACGGGCCGGGGGCGGTGATCACGGCGCGCTCGTCCATGATGGTCAGCGCGGGCAGGTCGTGGCGGCGGCCGATCTCGAAGTCGTTCGGGTCGTGGGCGGGGGTGACCTTGACCGCGCCGGTGCCGAATTCCGGGTCCACGTGCGGGTCGGCAATGACGGGGATGCGCCTGCCGGTCAGCGGGAGTTCGACCGTGCGGCCGATCATGTGCGCGTAGCGCGGGTCGTCGGGATGAACGGCGACCGCGGTGTCGCCGAGCATGGTCTCGGGCCGGGTAGTGGCGACCACGATCGAGTCATCACCGTCCCCGTACCGGATCGAGATCAGTTCGCCGTCCTCATCGACGTGCTCGACCTCGATGTCGGACAGCGCGGTCAGGCAGCGCGGACACCAGTTGATGATCCGCTCGGCGCGGTAGATGAGACCCTCGTCGAACAGCAGCTTGAACATCGTGTGCACGGCCCGGGACAGGCCCTCGTCCATGGTGAACCGCTCGCGGGTCCAGTCCACGCTGTCGCCGAGGCGGCGCATCTGGCCCAGGATCGCGCCGCCGGAGGATGCCTTCCACTGCCAGACCCGCTCGACGAACTTCTCCCGGCCCAGGTCGTGCCGGCTCAGGCCCTCCTTGGCCAGCTCGCGCTCGACCACGTTCTGGGTGGCGATCCCGGCGTGGTCCATGCCGGGTAGCCAGAGCGTGCGGTAGCCCTGCATCCGGCGGCGCCGGATGAGCGCGTCGATCAGGGTGTGGTCGAGGGCGTGACCGATGTGCAGGGACCCGGTGACGTTCGGCGGCGGGATCACGATCGTGTACGCGGGGCCGTCGCCGTCAGCGTCGGGGGTGAAATAGCCCGCGTCGATCCAGCCCTCGTATCTGCGCGTCTCTACCTGGGCGGGCGCGTACTGGGGGGCAAGCTGCGCAGGTTCGGCTGGCGTCGTCGGGCGATGTCCGGTCACGTCAGGTGAGTCTACGGACTGGGAGAGGTACTAGCGGCGGTTGCGAGGAGCTTATGCGGACTTCTCGCGGGGGGTGCGGCGGGACACGTCCCGCGGCACCAGCGTCGGGTTGACGTGCTCGAGCACCGCTTCCTGGGTGATCACGACGCGCTCGACGTCCTTGCGGCTCGGCACCTCGTACATCACCGACAGCAGCACTTCCTCGAGGATCGCCCGCAGCCCGCGCGCGCCGGTGCCGCGCAGGTTGGCCTGGTCGGCGACGGCCTCGAGCGCGTCGTCGGTGAACTCGAGATCCACGTTGTCCAGCTCGAACAGCCGCCGGTACTGCCGGACCAGCGCGTTGCGCGGCTCGGTCAGGATGCGGATCAGCGCCTCCCGGTTGAGGTTGTGCACGCTGGTGATCACCGGAAGCCGGCCGACGAACTCCGGGATCATGCCGAACTTGAGCAGGTCCTCCGGCATGATGTCGGCGAACGCGTCGGAGGTGGCATTGTCGTTGCGCACCCTGATCACGGCGCTGAAGCCGATCCCGTTCTTGCCCACCCGCTGCTCGATGATCTTCTCCAGGCCGGCGAACGCCCCGCCGCAGATGAACAGGACGTTGGTCGTGTCGATCTGGATGAACTCCTGGTGCGGGTGCTTGCGGCCGCCTTGCGGCGGCACGCTCGCGGTGGTGCCCTCCAGGATCTTCAGCAGCGCCTGCTGTACGCCCTCGCCGGAGACGTCCCTGGTGATCGAGGGGTTCTCGCTCTTGCGGGCTATCTTGTCGATCTCGTCGATGTAGATGATGCCCGTCTCGGCCTTCTTGACGTCGTAGTCGGCCGCCTGGATGAGCTTGAGCAGGATGTTCTCGACATCCTCGCCGACGTACCCGGCCTCGGTGAGCGCGGTCGCGTCGGCGATGGCGAACGGGACGTTGAGCAGCCGGGCCAGGGTCTGCGCCAGCAGGGTCTTGCCGGAGCCGGTCGGGCCGAGCAGCAGGATGTTGGACTTGGCTAGCTCGACGCCTTCCTCACCGGGCCGGTCGCCGCCGGACTGGACCCGCTTGTAGTGGTTGTACACCGCGACGGACAGCGCCTTCTTGGCCTTGTCCTGGCCGATCACGTAGGCGTCGAGGAACTCATAGATCTCGCGGGGCTTGGGCAGGCTGTCCCACTTGAGCTCGGACGGCTCGGACAGCTCCTCCTCGATGATCTCGTTGCAGAGATCGATGCACTCGTCGCAGATGTATACACCGGGTCCGGCAATTAGCTTCTTGACCTGCTTCTGGCTCTTGCCACAGAACGAGCACTTCAGCAGGTCGCCGCCATCGCCGATGCGAGCCACCCAATCACTCCTTTAGCCGGACGAGCCAAGACCTCTGCTAAGACGACCCTACCTCGGTGCGGCGCTTAAGGGTCGTCAGAACATCATCCACGATTCCGTACTCTTTCGCCTCTTCCGGGGTGAAGAACCGGTCGCGCTCGATGTCCCGGCGGACCTGATCGGGGTCCCTCTCGGTGTGCTTGGCGATCACGTTCTCCATCGACGTTCGCATCCGGAGGATCTCCCGGGCCTGGATCTCCAGGTCGCTGGACTGCCCGAAGCCGCTCTCCATGGCGGGCTGGTGCAGCATGATGCGCGCGTTCGGCAGCGCCGCCCGCTTGCCCTTGGTGCCGGCGGCGAGCAGCACCGCGGCCGCCGATGCGGCCTGGCCGATGCAGAACGTCTGGATTTCCGGCTGGATGAACTGCATCGTGTCGTAGATCGCCATCATCGACGTCATCGAGCCGCCGGGCGAGTTGATGTAGATCAGGATGTCCCGGTCCGGGTCGATGGCCTCGAGGGTGAGCAGCTGGGCCATCACGTCGTTGGCCGAGGCGTCGTCGATCTGCACGCCGAGGAAGATGATCCGCTCCTCGAAGAGCTTGTTGTACGGGTTCATCTCCTTGATCCCGTACGAGGTGCGCTCGACGAACGAGGGCAGCACGTAGCGCGACTGCGGGGCCGGGCGGGTCTGGTCTGCGGTCGGGCCCGCGGGCTCGAAGGCCCGGACCGGGTGGATTCCGTGCGGGGTGGTCATGAGACCGGTCCTTCCGAGGGGACTTCGGTGGCGCTGCGGATCACGTGGTCGACGAAGCCGTAGTCCTTGGCCTCCTCGGCGGTGAACCAGCGGTCGCGGTCGGAGTCGGTCTCGATCTGCTCGACCGGCTGGCCCGTGTGCATGGCGATGCGCTCGGCCAGGGTGTGCTTGACGTAGAGCATCTGCTCGGCCTGGATGGTGATGTCGGACGCGGTACCGCCGATGCCGCCCGAAGGCTGGTGCATGAGCACCTGCGCGTGCGGCAGCGCGTAGCGCTTGCCCGTGGTACCCGCGCAGAGCAGGAACTGGCCCATCGACGCGGCCATGCCCATCGCGTAGGTGGCGACGTCGTTCGGGACGTACTGCATCATGTCGTAGATGGCCAGGCCGGCGTAGACCGAGCCGCCGGGCGAGTTGATGTAGATGCTGATGTCGCGCTCGCTGTCTTCGGCGGCGAGCAGGACCAGCTCGGCGCAGATCCGGTTGGCGAGATCCTCGTCCACCTGGGTGCCGAGGAAGATGACCCGGTGCCGCAGCAGCCGCTGGAACACCTGCTCGCCGAACGGCATGACCGGGGCGTCGGTAACCCGCGCCACCGCCAGCCGGGATGTCGTGGCTGTCTGCCCTGTCTTCGCTATCCGGCCGCCATCGTCGTGCGCGCTGCCGGCGCCGAGCACGCCGGGCGCGACTGGGCGGGGGTGTGACACGTCGCTCACTTGGTCACCTGTTCCGCTGCAATTAGTGTCGTTGACAGTGACGATAACGCGCTGCCGTCGCCGGTTCGTCCTGCGTTCCGCGCTGTTCGCTGTGGGCGCAGGGCCGGTTGGCAGGCTCGCGCCCGACCGGGACGGCCGGGCAGCCGGCCGCGTTACTGCCCCGCCTGCGCGGCGGCTTCGGCGTCCTGATCCTGGTCGTGATCCTGGTCTTGGTCCTGGTCGGCGGCTGCGGCGGCCTGGCCGGCGGCTTCCTGGTCCGCTTCGTCCTGGTCCGCTTCGTCCTGGTCCGCCTCGTCCTGGTCCGCCTCGTCCTGGCCTGCCTCGTCCTGGCCCGCGGGCGGCTGCAGGTCCACTTCCCGGCCTGCCTCGTCGGTAACCTTGGCCCGCTGCGCGATGACGTCGAGCGCCTTGCCGCGCAGCACCTCGGAGGCCACCGAACCCAGCTGGCCGGTGTCAGCGAGTTGCCTGGCGAGCACGTCGGGATCGACGCGCATCCGGCGCGCCTGGTCGGTCACGAACTCGGTCATCTCGCGGGCATCGACGCCCAGCTTCTCCTGCTGGGCCAGCTGGTCGAGGACGAAGCCCGTCTTGACCGCCCGCTGCGCGTCGCGCTCCAGGTCGGCTTCGAACTCGGCGGGCGTGCGGCCGGCCGACTGCAGGTAGTCATCGAGGCTGGAACCGAGCTGCTCGAGCTGCTCGACCATCGCTTCGCGGCGGTGCTCGGCCTCGGCCGCCACCACCTTTTCCGGCAACGGGATGTCGATCTTGTCCAGCAGCACGTCGAGGGCCCGCTCCCGGGCCTGGCTGGCCTGCTGCAGGCGGCGTGCGGCCTCGAGCTGGGTCCTGGTGTCGGCGCGTAGCTCGCCCACCGTGTCGAACTCGCTCGCGGCCTGTGCGAACTCGTCGTCCAGCTCGGGCAGATCCTTGACCTTGACGCTGTGCACGGTGACCGTGACCTCGGCCTGCTCGCCGGAGTGGGCCCCGCCGGGCAGTTCTGCGGTGAACTCCCTCGACTCTCCGGCCGTGACGCCTTCCAGCGCCTCGTCGAGCCCATCCAGCAGGCTCCCGGTGCCGATCTCGTACGACAGCCCGCTGGCCTGCGCATCCTCCACGCTCTGGCCGTCCACGGAAGCGGACAGGTCGATGGAGACGAAGTCCCCGGACTGCGCGGGCCGGTCGACACCCTTGAGCGAGGCGAAGCGCTCTCGCAGGCCGGCGAGGTATTCCTCGACGTCGTCCGGGCTCACCTCGGCGTTCTCGACGGTGACTGGCATGCCCTCGAGGTCGGGCATCTCGAACTTGGGCCGGATGTCCACCTCCGCGGTGAACGAGAGCTCCTTGCCGTCGTCGAGCTTGGTGATCTCCAGCTCGGGCTGGCCCAGGGCGACCACGTCGCCCTCCTGGAGCGCCTTGCCGTACAGCTCGGGCAGGGCGTCATTGACGGTCTGCTCCAGCACCAGGCCGCGGCCGAAGCGCTGGTCGATGATCCGCGGCGGCACCCGGCCGGGCCGGAAGCCCGGCACCCGCACCTGGCGGGCGATCTCCCGGTACGCCTTGTCCAGGCTTGACTGCAGCTCCTCGAACGGAACCTCGATGGAGAGCTTGACCCGCGTGGGGCTTAGCTCTTCGACGTCGGTCTTCACGTCGGCGTCACTCCCTGTGCCCCGCCCAGGCAGTCGGCACGCTGGCCATCCCGGGGCATGACTGGTTACTCACGGCTACGGCGGCCAAGTCTAGGCCAGTCAGCCACCCTCCGGGTGTCGGCGGGGCCTCCGCCGGACCATCCGCGGTCTGATCACGCCCGCAGGGCCGGTGATAATCTCCACAGATCCGGCGGGCCCGGGTGGCCGGGCCGCCTCGCGGCGAGACGGGGCCAGCAGAGATGACGGACGACACGGCTATTTCGTATGAGGCCGCGGCGCGCGGGACGCCGGTGCTGACCAGCGCGGGCACGCAGATCGGCGCCCTGGAGCACGTGCTGCAGATCCCGGAGCTCGATGTGTTCGACGGGATCGTCGTCACCACGGCGGCCGGGCTGCGCTTCATCGATGCCGATGACGTGGCGCTGATCACTCGCAGCGAAATCCGATGCCGCCTCGACGACGCGCAGGCGGCCCGGCTGCCGGCGCCGGATGGGCCGCCGGTGTACCGGGTGGACGCGTTCCAGGACTCGGGGCAGAGCCTGCACGACAGGCTGGGCCGTCTCTTCCGGCGTCCGCGCTGGATTCGTGAGGACGACACGACCTAAGCCCTCAGGGGACCTCGGAGCAGCGACGACATGATCGGGGCAGGGAGCCGGCCAGTCGCCGGCACGCGGAGAGCGGAGATAGGTAGGACGAGGGGCGGATGTCATCCGGACAGGTCCGTCAGGCGTCCACTCGAAGAGCGGGGTAAGGGGGGGCAATCCGTGAGCAAGGACATGGTCAGGCACCGGGGGAAGAGAATCTCCTTAAGGGAGCGGCTGCGGGAGAAGCGACTGCGGGAAGTTCTCGACGAGATCGCCCGCAGCGGCTATGACATCTACGAGGACGACGACGGCATTCACTACGTCTTGCGCCGCGAGGCGGACTCAGGCGACTTACGCGTAGCGCAGCACAGGGGCCGATGACGCCCCCCATGCGCGACTGACGGCTGGGGCTGGCCGTCGTTGCTCCTACCGTGTCCGGAGTTACGGTACCCGGAGCCCCGCTGGGCTCTTCCGCCTCGCCCCGGGTGCCCGGCACAACAGCCGTAGCCGGGGGCGGTACTGGGGCAGTCCGACGCCGATGCACCGGCAGCGGAAAATTGGCGCTCCGCAATGTCTTGTTGCCGGGCGGCCGCTGCCCGGCCGAGCCCGATCTCGCATGACCGGACTATCGACGCTGCCGCCTGTTCGAAGGCGGTCGCTCTAAGAGCCCGACAAATCCGACATTTGCCAAATTTTCAGCTTCCGTAAATTCCCCGAATCCCCGGGTGTACCTTTCGCCGGCGTAGATCAGGTATCGGCCGATCCGCCAGGACCACTGGCGGGCAACCGCCAGATACCCGAGCCTGGGCGCGGCGGATTCGTAGCGGCCGTTAGGACAAAGTCTCGATATTTCTATCCGACCGTTA
>DASXLW010000125.1:0-6623 GCA_036496025.1 Streptosporangiaceae bacterium | reverse complement strand
CCTGGTAGCCGGCCGCCTTGGCCCGGTTCAGGTTCGTCGCGTACTTCGCGGTGGCCAGCCGCATCTCGGCGAGCTGGTTGGTCAGCTTCGAGCTTCCCCCGGTCACGGCCGCGCCCGCCGCCCCCGTGTGGGCGACCGTGGCCGACTGGCCCCAGGCCGGGACCGTCCACATGACCGTCCCCAGGGCAGCCGCGGCGATGCCGGCGAACAGCCCCATGCGTACCCTTCGCATCTGCTTACTCCTCACTAGGATCCCTCCTGGACCCTGTAGATGTGATCGGCGACGAGGCCGTGGGCCTCCCGGTGAACATCGGCCGCGGCCTCAGCGGACGGCGCCTCGACCAGGCAGAACACCCGCCCGTCTCTCTCGTCGACCCAGTACCGCAGGTAGCGGACGTCGTAGCCGGCCTGCGTGCGCAGGTCGGCCAGGTGAGCCGTGGCGACGTCGTCCATGGCTACGCCGCCGGGGATCTCGTGAACATCCATGAAAAGCGGCACCGGCGCTCTCCCTTCGGTCGCGGGATGTGACGCAACGACCGTAGGCAGGCCAGGCCAGCGCGCTAATCGGGAGAAATGCCCGGCTTTGCGCGCAGCGGTACCCAGGTTTCGCCGGGGAATGCCTACGTTAGGCCGGCGGACTCGGTCGAGGCCCCGATGCCCATCCGGGCGGCCTGGCGGGCGGCGGCGGTGCGGGAAGAGACGCCGGTCTTGGCCAGTACCGCGGATACGTGGTGCTGCACGGTCCGCTCGGAGATGAACAGCCGCCGGGAGATCTCCCGGTCCGACAGCCCCTCGGCCAGCAGCGCCAGCACCTGCTGCTCGCGCGCGGTCAGCCCGGCCGGGGCGGCCCGGGTGGCCGCCCGCGGCCCGCGCGGGATGGCCTTGAGGCCGAGGTCTTTCATCTTCCGCCGGGCCGCGGCGGCGGCGGATTTGGCACCGAGCGTATTGAAGATCTCCAGGGCGTGCCGAAGGGCGGCCTCGTCCGCCGAGCCGAGCCGGGCCAGTGCGGCGTCGTAGGGCCGGCCGAGCCGCTGCCAGGCGGCCGCCGCTCCGGCCCAGTCGCCGGCCATCTCCCGGGCGTACGGCTCCGGCAGGCCGGCCGGCAGCCCTGCTGGCACGGGCATCCCCAGCCTGAAGAACCAGATAACCAGGGATCCGAACGTCCACGGCTCAGCGCAGCCGGCCGCCTGATCGTAGCCTGAGCTGACCTCTCCGGCTGCCAGGGCGGTATCGCCGGACAGCCATCGCAGCTCGGCCCGGACCGCCCGCACCGGGGCGATCCACAACGGGTCGCCCGTGCCCTCAGCCATCGCTAGCGCCCGGTCGAGCAGTTCCCAGGCGTCATCCTCGCCGCGGCGGCCGCGGATCGTCCCCAGCACCTGGAGCGGGTTGATCTGGTTCACCGGCGAGATGCCCCGATGGCCCAGCATCTGCGCGCACACCTCGGGCGCTTCGTCCCACCGGCCGATCGCCAGCAGCGTCTGGGTCCGCCAGCCCATGAGGCACAAGCTGAACACGCCAAGCTCGCGTCCCTCGCAGTACGCCATCCCCTCGGCGTGGTAGCGCTCGGAATCCGCAAAGCGGTTCAGCCGGGTACAGGCCTCCTGGAGGCTGGAATACGCGCGGCCGACCGCCGCGTGCAGGTCCGCATCCAGCCCAACCCGGAGCGCCCGCTCGAGGACGGCAATCCCGTCCCGGCCGCTTTGCACCAGACATAGCCCGATCCCGTTCAGCGCATAGCTCACGATGTCGGCCCGGTTCTGGCGTTCGCCGAGGTCTCGGGCCTTCTCCAAGAGGCGAATTCCCTCATCGGTTCGCCCGGACTCAAAGATGCTGAAGGCGAGGCCCGCGTAGGCCCAGGCCAGCTCAGGCCCGGGCGGGAGCGGCTCGAGGACGTGAACGGCTTGCTCGGCGGCCCGATCGGCCTCGTCCCCGCGGCACAGCCGCCACAGGGTGGTGCTGAGCAGGCGGAGGTCGTCCCCGACGTTCAGGCTGTCGCCCAGCTCACGCCGCAGCGCGAGCGCGGCACGCAGCGCACGCTCCGTCTCTTCCCAGCGGTCGAGCAGCGAGTACTCGCCCGCGGCAGCTTCCCGGAGCGCCGCCAACGCCGGCTGGTCGAGGCCGTCGGCGAACCGCAGCGCCCGCTCGAACTGCGCCGCCGCCTCCCGGTGCGCTCCCAGCGCGGAGGAGCGGCGGGCCGCCTCCGGGGCGTGCCGCAGCACGGCCTTCTCATCCCCGGCGCCCTCGGCGTGATGGGCCAGTACGGCCGGGTCGGCGTCCCCGCGTTCTTCCAGCTCGGCCAGCAGGCGGGCATGCAGCTCGGTCTTCCGGTGCGCCGCGATCGCTGCGACCACCGCCATCCGGACCAGCTCGTGCCGGAACCGCAGGTCGGTCCCGTCGGTCACCAGGATCCCCGTCGCCAGGCTGTCCTCGACCGGCGCTCCGGAGCCGTCCAGCGCCGCCGACAGCAGCGACCGGTCTACCCGGGTGCCGATGACCGCGGCAGACTCCACCACCCGGCGGGTGCCCGGGCCCGACCGGGCCAGCCGGGCCACCACCGCGTCGCGGACCGTGGGCGGCACCGAAGGCCAGCCGGCCTCCAGGATTTCGCTCACGTAGAACGGGTTGCCCCCAGTGATCCGGTAGAGCTCGCCGCCGTCCACGTCTCGCCCCGACGCCAGGGCCCGGACCGCCGCCTCCGTCAGCGGCGGCACCCTCATCCGCCGGGTGGCGCGCTGGGTGGCGAGGTCGCCCAGGACGACGCGGAGCGGATGATCGTCACTCAGCTCGTCGTCGCGGTACGTGGCCAGCAGGAGCGTCGACATGCGGCCCAGCCGCCGCCCGAGGAAGCTCAGCAGGTCGATCGTGGCTTCGTCGGCCCAGTGCACGTCCTCGATGACCGCCACGGTCAGGGTTCCCGGCGAGTCGATCTCAGCCTGGAAGGCCGCGAACAGGCGGTCCCGCTGGGCACCCTGGCGGCACAGGTCGGCGAGTTCCCCGCCGACCTGTGCCCCGACGTCGAATACCGGGCCGAGCGGCCGGGGAGTCAGCAGCCCGTCGCAGGCGCCCCACAGCCAGCGGGCCCCCTGCAGCTGCGGTCGGAACGCCTCGACCAGGGCGGTCTTGCCGATCCCGGACTCGCCCGATACCAGGACCAGCCGGCCGTCGCCCTGCCGCGCCTCGGCGGCGTACTCGGCCAGCGTCTGCAAAAACGCCGTCCGCTACAGCAGCTCCATGGCCCGCACCCCCAAGGTCCCTCGTGAGGATAGTGACCCCGCCACGGCTTCCTGGCAACTACCCGGCGCGACGTCCCCAAGCCCCGATGTACGCGAAGCCGCAGCCCAAGAAGTCAGGCTCGTCGACCCGGGCCATCAGGCGGGCGGCCTCGCCGGCGGTCAGCAGTCCCGCCGAGATCTGCGGCTCCATCACGGCGGCCAGGCTCAGCCGGTGGAACTCGGCCAGCGAGGTTCCCGGCCTGACGACGTCGAGCTCGGCGTCCGCGTCGACGTCGTCCAGGTCCAATCGGCGGATCTGGCGCAGGATCGCCCGGCCCTGCCACAGCGACCCGTTCGGAAAGGCCTCATGCCAGGCCCGGGGATGCATGGCCCAGACCGGGTCGAAGTCGCCCATCCACATGCCGAAGTCGGGTTCTTCCACCAGCAGCCAGCCGCCGGGAGCGAGCCAGGAGACCATCCGCCTCAGTGTGGCCATCCGGTTCGGGATGTGCATGAGCAACGCGCGCGCGTGCACCAGGTCGAACGAGCCCGGGGGGAACTCGTCGGTGCGCACGTCGTGGCGGAGCACTTCGAGGTTCGGCAGCGAAAGCTCGGCCAGGAAGCCGGTATCCAGATCGGTCGCGGTCACGCGGCCTTCCGGGCCGACGTGCTCGCACAGCCAGCGCGCCACCGACCCGCGCCCGCCGCCGACCTCGAGGCAGCGAGCCCCCGGTGCCAGGCCGAGCAGGCCGACTCTGCGCTGCGTGAGCGGGTCGAGACGCTCGGCGAACAGGTCCAGGCGGCGTCCCTCATGGGCACCGGTGTGCGGAAACGCATACTCCGCCGAAACATCGGTCATCTGCCTCACGCTAATCCACGCGAGAGCCGCCCGGCCAGCGCAGTCGTCCGCCCGTGGCGGCCGTGGGGCCTGGCCGTTAAGGCGAAGCGCGAGGACTGCTATAACGCGACCAATGCTCCGCGCTGACGGATGGGAGACGCTGTGCCGAACGTGGTGATCACCGGCGGGGCCGGGTTCCTGGGCTCGCGCCTGGCCCGGGAGCTGCTGGCGTTGCAGTCGTTGCCGGTGGCAGGCGGCGTGGGCGGCCCCGTGTCGCGGCTGACGCTGATCGACCAGGCGCCGGTCGCGGCGGATCTGGCCGCCGATGAGCGGGTGACCGCGATCCGCGGCGACCTGACCGTCAGCCCGGCCGACTTGCTGGACGCCGCCGGGCTGGCCGGGGCTGATGTGGTCTTCCATCTCGCCGCGGCGGTCAGCGGGGAATGCGAGGCGGACTTCGACCTCGGCCTGCGGGCCAACCTGGGTGTCATCCAGGCGTTGCTGGCCGCGTGCCGCGGGCTGGGCACGACCCCGGTCGTGGTGTTCGCCAGCTCCCTGGCCGTGTTCGGGACATCGGCCGAGCACCCGCTCCCGGCGGTCATCGACGATCACACCCTGCCCAACCCGCAGACCAGCTACGGCGCGCAGAAGCTCATCAGCGAGCAACTGCTGGCCGACTACACGCGCAAGGGATTCCTGCGCGGCCGGGCCGTTCGGCTGCTGACCGTCAGCGTGCGCCCTGGGCGGCCCAATAAAGCGGCGACCGGCTTCCTGTCCGGCATCATCCGCGAGCCGCTGGCCGGCCAGCGCGCCGTCTGCCCGGTGCCGGCGCAGACCGAGGTGGCCCTGGTCTCCCCGGCCCGCGCCGTCGACGCGCTGCTGCGCGCCGCCACCTCCTCCGACCAGGCCTGGGGCGGCCGCACCGCGGTCACGCTGCCCGCGCTCACCGTCCGGGTCGCCGACATGGTCGCCGCGCTGGAACGGGCCGCCGGGCCCCAGGCCACCGAGCTGATCGACTGGGTACCCGATCCCGCGGTGACCGCGATGGTGACCGGCTGGCCCGCCCGGATCCGCGCCAACCGGGCCCGCCGACTGGGCCTGGCCCCCGACCCGGACTTCGACTCCATCATCGCGATGCACCTCGCCGAGACCCGGCGCGGCCGGGACTGACCGGCCGGGCCGCGAGCCCGGCAGCGCGGATCAGCACCAGATGGCGACGGGCTGGCCGGCTTCGCCCGGCTGCGGCGGGTCCGGCAGGCTGGTGGCCTGCCCACGGGCGATCCGGGTCGCCGTCCAGGCGGCGGCGGCCGCGTCGAGGATGCCGGCCGGCACGTTCCCGGCCTCGGCCAGGTCAGCGGGCAGCCGCCCGCACCGGCTCATCCTCTCGCTGCGCTACCCGAGTTCATGCGGCGTACCCGGTGGCCTTCTCCACAGCCATCCGCACGACGACACGGACCGCGCCGGGCCGGTCTTCGCCCGGGTCCTTGCCGTCGTACTTCCACGACAGCTCGGTGTCGAACCGCCGGCCGACGTCCGGCACCATCGACACCCGGCCCCGCAGCTCGACGTAGTTCTCCGGGTCCGACGAGTCGATCACGGTGACGCTAACGCGCGGGTCGCGCACCATGTTGCGGTGTTTCACCCTCCCCTCCACCGTCGAGAACAGCAGGTCGCCACCGTCGCGGCCGATCCACATGACGGAGGTCTGCGGGCTGCCGTCGGGGTTCACCGTGGCCAGCACCGCGTAATTCCTTCCGTCCAGCAGCCTGAGCGTTGCCTCGCCGAGCGGGATACCCATGGCTGGCACGCTAGCAGCGCGGCGCCGTGGACCTCGGCGGCTGGCGGCCGGTCGCACGCGGCGACATCATGGGGCCGTGAGCAACGGCGCGGTCACCTCGGCACTGGTCGGCTGGGCCGGCCTGACCGCCGAGGACTCCTGATACGCTCCGGGCGCGGGCGCCATCACGGACGCGCAGCGCGAAACGGGCATCGGGGTATCGAAATGTTCGGCAGAAGGCGGCAGGAACGGCGCTTCGACTCCGAAGCCACGCGTTATCTGATGCGCCAGCGCATGATCTCCATCGGCGACGATTACGTGATCGAGAACGACCGCGGCGAGCGGGTGTTCAAGCTTGACGGCAAGGCCCTGCGGATCCGCAAGACGATCCTGTTCGAGGACATGGACGGGCGCGAGCTCTGCAAGATCCAGGAACGCATGCTGCGCCTCAAAGACAGCATGGAGATCGAGGGACCGGACGGGAACCGGATCGCGATGGTCAAGAAGGCCATGATCACGCCGCTGCGGGAACGGTGGATCGTCAAGGTCGAAGACGGCCCGGATCTGCACGTCCAGGGCAATATCGTCGACCACGAGTACCGGATCGAGCGCGACGGCGCCAAGGTCGCCGAGATCTCCAAGCGATGGTTCCGGGTCCGTGATACGTATGGGGTCGAAGTGGCTCCGGGTGAAAACGACGTTCTGATCCTGGCCAGCGTCGCGGTTCTGGACAACATGGTCCATCCCGCCCGCTAACCCGCGGCGCCACCCCACTTACGGTGCGGCCCTAAGC
>DASXLW010000124.1:0-4212 GCA_036496025.1 Streptosporangiaceae bacterium | reverse complement strand
CGCCAGGCGGCGACGGCCGCCAGCACGCCCCGGGCCCGCTGCGGCGCGCTCACGTGCAGCGCGCATACGTGCAGGGCGGCGCCGGGCCGGTAGTGCGCGCGCAGCCGGCCGAGCATCCTCGCCTCGGCTGCCTGCGGGGAGTGCGCCGGCCGCAGCTCCCTGATGCGGCCGTCACGCAACTCGAAGACCGGGTGCACGCCGAGCTGGGCGGCGGTCCAGCCGGCCAGCCGCGAGAGCCGGCCGCTGGCGACGAGATGGTCCAGGCTGTCCAGCGCGCCGACCAGGCGCACGTCCGGGCGGAGCCGTTCGGCGGCGGCCGCCACCGCACTGAGGTCGGCTCCGGCCTCCGCGGCCTCGGCGGCCGCGCGGACGATCAGCCCCTGGCCTCCGGCCGCGGTCCCGGTGTCGACGACCAGGACCGGCACCGTGGCGCGCCGCGCGGCCTGGAGCGCGGCCTGGTAGCTGCCGGACAGCGACGCGGCCGTCGTGCAGATGAGCGCTCCGTCGCCGTCCGCTACCTGGCCGATCGCCGCCAGGTAGCGGACGGGCGCGGGGCAGGACGTCCGGACCTGGCCCGGCGGCGCGGCCAGGACCTCGGCCAGCGTCGCGGGCGGCCCCGCGCCGGCGCTGCCCCCGCTCATCAGCCGGAACGGGACGACCGCGATACTCACCTTCTCCGGGCAGTCGCCGGGCAGCGACGCCGCCCCGTCGGTGATAATCGCGACCGGCATGTCAGCGCGGGCCTTCGGCGTAGACGGGACCGACCCGGAAGTCCCGCACGGTGCCGCACGCGGCCAGGGATTCGGTCAGGGCGGCGGCCAGCCGCCCTGGGCCGTGGCAGTGCACCCGGATGCCGCCGCCCACGGCGCGGCCGAGCATGACCGAGTCCGCGCCCAGCCGGCGCAGCAGCGACAGGACCTCGGCCCGCCCCGCCCCCTGCACGGTGAACAGGAATTCGGCCAGCTCGTGATCGATGCGGCCGTCGGCCGGCGCGTCGCCGGGCCACGGCTCGAAGAGGATATCGTCGGCGGCCTGCGGCCTGGTTCCCAGCAGCCGCCTGACCAGGAAGTACAGCCCGACGCTGCCGCTGTCCGCCCGCTGGCGCAGGCCCGGCGCCGCCGCGGCGGTCTCGATGAGCAGCATCCGCAGGTCGTCGGTGATGACCGGCGCCGCGTCGTCGTCCGGGCCCGCGTCCGCCTCGGCCAGCCGGCTCGCCGCCCGGAGCGCGTAGTCGAGGAACAGCCCTGGCTGCGGCGCGGCGACGGCCAGCTCTACTTCGGCGGCCGCCGCGCGCGCTAGTTCACTGGGCGGGACCGGGGCGTCCAGGACCGTATCCGCCCCGTCCAGCCACGCGCCGATCAGCATGCCGGAATTCCCGAACGTCTCGTACCCGGTCAGGCCCCCGGGGTCGCCAGCCGAACGGCCAGCCGCGGCCAGCAGTTCCGCGGCGGTCGCGAGCAGGTTGGTTCCCGTGTCGTGGTCCGGGACCGGCAGCGTGTTGATCCGGTCGAGCCGAGCGCGGTACCGGGTGAGGTCAGCGTGCCATCCGGCCAGCGCCCCCGGCAGGTCGTCCCTGGTGATCAGCATGCTGTGCGCTACGCCGGGCCCGCGGCGGCGTCCTCGACCCGCACCGGGTCGCTGGTCGTCTCGCTGACCGCGGTGCCGTTGGTCGTGATGACCCGGATCCGGATCTCCTGGCCCGGGCGCAGGCCGCCGGTGTCGATGCTGGCCGTGGCCGCGGTCAGCCCCACCCCGGTGGTCTGCCAGGTCCGCCCGCCGTCGGCGCTGACCTGGACCGCGTAGTTGTGCCCGGCTTCCAGCGCGCGCTCGAACTCGACCGCGATCTGCAGTTGCCGCCCGTGCGTACCGAGCGGCCGGATCGCCCGGGTGGCCGGCGGCGGCCCTGCGACCCGGAAGGTGTCGGCGACCTGGCCGCGGACCACCAGCAGCAGCGCTCCCGTCTGCGGGCGCAGTGGCAGTACCGCGCTGACCAGGCCCCGTTGCTCGTCCCCGGGCTCGAGTTCCGAGTCCAGCCGCACCGGCACGGCGAACTCGTCCAGGACCGTGCCCCCGGCGTCGACCGCCCGGATCAGCACCGCGCTGTCCGGGGCACTGCCCGTGGCCGGCTGCCCCGTCACCGGGTAGACGAACCGGACGGCGCCGCTGGCCGCGGTAAGGTTCACGGTCGCCACCACGCTGGCCAGGACGCCGCCGGTGCCCACCTGCCGCCGCACCGTCGGCAGTCCGGGGTGCCTCGCGTCCGGCCGGCCGCCGGAGCCGGTCCCCGGCGTGCCGTGCGCTTGCCCGCCGTCGGCGGCCCGGGGGGTCATCACGCCCCCTCGATCATGAGGCGGTCAAGGATGCCGCGGTAGGTGTACGGGCTCAGCCACTCGCGCTCGCAGTAGGTCATGACGTCGGTCCAGGTCTGCCCGGGCAGGGCGGTCATCGGCAGCCCGAGGACGGGGTCGCCGACATCGAACCCGACGAAGCTGCCGTCGGAGTCGGCGAGCTCCCCGCCGGGGAACGGGTAGCCCTTCAGGTCGTCTTTGCTCTCCCCGCAAAAGCCCGGGTGCAACCGGCCGAACGTGTGGCCGAGCTCGTGCCCGCCGTACCAGTCCCCGTAAGAGCCGTCGGTGTCCCAGCCCCAGGTGCCCGGGCCCGTCGGGCCGGAGGCGACAGTGCTGGGGTCGGCGGTCGCTGGGATGCCGGCCGCGCACCCGCGCATGAAGAACCCGCCGTCGCTCACCATGCCGTAGTAGTGCGTACGCGGATCGGCGCCGGCGCTCATGTCCAGCGCCCGGATCGCGGCCAGCTGCGCGTTGATGTCACTGCAGCTGAACTGCACCGCCGCCGTGGCGTCGATGATCACCCGCGAGCTGACGACCTGCCCGGCCGGGTACGCCCGCGCGAGCCACGACTCCAGCAGGTCAAAGTCCAGGCTGGACGGGATGAACGTGACCGGCGGGCTGCCCTGCTGGTAGCGCATGCCCAGCACCCGGACCCGCAGCGGCGGGCTGGCGAGGAACCGGACGGTCGGCCGCCGCTCGTGGCCGACGGTCAGCGCGGCCCCGGTGACGGCGTCGGTGACGCTGGCGATAGCAACCGTCAGCGGGCCCTCGGCCGTCTGGGCGTAGGGCAGCGGGAAGTTCAGGCTGTACAGCACGTTGTCACGGGCGGCCGCCAGGTTCCCCGCCCGCGCGGGGTCCAGGACCGCGAGGCCGGCCGCGGCCACCTGCACCGCCGGGGCCGAGGGGCTGGTCCGCACCGAGAGCACGCCGGTCACGGTCACCGGGGCGGCTGAGTAGTTGCTGAGGTAGACCCGGGCCACCGTTGGCTTGCCTGCCACCAGCGGAATGGACTGGCTCATGTCCTGGATCGCCTGGGTGACCTCGATGCCGTCAAGCTCGACGGAAGGCTGGGCCACGGCGGAGGCGGGGGCCTCGACGCTGGACAGCTCCGCGTCGCCGTCCGGGCAGGTGACGAAGACCTCCCACCCGCGCAGCATGGCATGGGCCAGCAGCCGCCCAATGGCGCGCTTCGCGCTGAGCGCCGTGTCGCTGTCGGCCGGGCTGATGACGATCTTGAACGCCTCGGCGTTGCCTGGATCGTCGCCGATGAGGGCGATCACCGCCGCGTCGGCGACATCCCATTTGAGCTCCTGCACGAAGCCGGTTGTCTCCGCCATCGGGGCGCCGCCTTCACACCGGCTCGATGATCAGCTCGGTGATTTCCGAGTCGGTATCCCCGTGCACCGCCGACACCTGCCGGTAGGCCACCATGGCGGCGGCCAGCGCGTCGACGATGTCGTCCTTCAGCGACGCCTGCTCCCGGGTGTCGCCGGCGGACCGCTGCACGGTCAGCGCCGTGACGTTGCTCAGGTTCGCGCCGATGTAGGCGTAGGCAACGCCGCTGGTGTCCACCTTGAGCTGCTGGACCAGCCCCGTCGTCTCGGCCATCTCAGCCGCCTGTCCCCGCGCGCCGCGACTGGTGCGTGCCGAGCGCAGCCGAGAACCGCTGGAGCGCCAGCACGTCCCCGCGCACCCGGATGCCGCCGGCCAGGAACGCGGCCCGTCCGTCCGTCTTGCCTTCCAGCACCGGCCCGATCGCGTCCGCCTCGGCGATCACCTCGGCCGTGTGCGCTCCGTCGCCGTCGCCCCGGACCAGGCCGACCTCGCCGTCGCGTGTTTGGAGCGTCCAGACGCCGCCGCCCGC
>DASXLW010000123.1:0-22793 GCA_036496025.1 Streptosporangiaceae bacterium | reverse complement strand
AGCCACAGCCGGTACCCGGGCTGGTCCTGACGGAGCCAGAACAGCAGCGGCCAGCCCGCCGCGGGAAAGCCGATCGCCAGGGCCAGGACCAGCCGCCACGCGCGCAAGCAGGCCGAGAGCGCGGTACCGAGGAACGGCCAGATCTGCAGGCTGACCCGGACCGAGCCCGCTAGCACCAGCGCCCACGCCAACGAGAACTCGACCAGCAGGAATCGCACGACCAGGCGCATAGCCGCTCCTTCGCGGGCCCGGCGGACTCGGCCCGTGGCTGGCCACTCCGTCGCCCGTTGCCCTCTATCAGACACCCGGCGTGAAGGCAGCACAACGTCGGCTTCCGGCCGGCGAAGCCGGGGCCCGTCCCCCCCTGGTCGAACCGGAGGAGCCCCGAGCCCGGCGGCGATCGGCAGCCGTCGCCGGTGGCAGCCGCCGGGCCCGGCCGGATCCGAAACTGGTTCGGTATCCGAACGTGGCAGGCCGGGCAACAGTACACTTGTGTCCTGCGGTCAGCCTGGCGGTGGCACCCATGGGACCAACCCAGGAGGGACGTTCCCGGCCCCGTGAGGCGGATGCGGAGGCTGGCCGGCCAGGCCGCACGTCCTGGGACCCATGGGCCGCGTTTTCGCCGGGGGCGCCGGGGTAGTCGCTGCCGGGGCCCGGTCCGGCCAGCACGCGAGCCGGCGCTCGGCTCGGGTAAGTGCGCCGCGCGCGCCGCAGGGCGCGGCCTCGACCGACGGGGGTGAGCCGACCGGAGTGACTGACATCAAGAATTGCGAGCAATGCGGGACGGTGTTCACGCCGCGCCGCGAGCACGCACGCTTCTGCTCAGCCCGGTGCCGGATGGCCTGGCACGGCCAGAATCCGGGCGAGTGTACCGCCGAGATGAGCGCGCTCGATTGGTCTCTCGCCGCGATGTGCGAGGCCACAGGCCGACTTTCCAGGGTCCAGACCTGGGACCGGTCGCGGGCGTGCTGGGCCGTCGGTGACGCGGTGTGGTGGGTCACCATCGTGGACGCCACGCTGGTGCGCTATCACCCGGAACCCTACGACGGCGTGCTGGCCCGCCGGGCGACGGCTGACCGCCGGCTGATCGAGGAAACGCTGGCCGGGCTGCGCTTCGTGCGGAACCAGATGGACAGCGCCGTGTACCAGGTGAATTTCGTCCGTCCCGGGGTCGGCCAGCTCGACCCTGGTCAGCGCGGCATCTGCGCCTGGACGTGGAATTACCTGCCCGAGCCGGCGCTGGCGTCGCTTCCGCCGCGCGGGCAGAACTGGGAGATGACGCGGTATCGGGCGTACGAGGGTCAACTGGCCGGTCACCGTGTCGGCGACACGTTCACGCGGGCGGCGGGATTCCTCAGGATGGCCGTCACGCGGGCCGTACCGGTCACCGACGTCGCGGTGAACGCGGTTTCCTGAAGGCCGGCCGGCCATCATGACCCCCGCGGAACCACGCGCCGACGCACTGCGCCGGGACCCGACGCCATTGCGCGGGCGGGTGGCCCTGGTGACCGGGGTCAGCCGCCGGGCCGGCATCGGCTACGCCATCGCCCGGCGGCTGGCGGCCCTGGGGGCCGGCCTGTTCCTGCACCATTACGGGCCCCACGATGACGAGCAGCCCTGGGGCGGCGATCCGGACGGTCCGGACTCGATTGCCGCAGGCGTGGCCGAGGCGCTGGCCGACGGCCAGGCGAGCGTCCGGCACATGCAGCTCGACCTGGCCGGCGCCGACGCGCCCAGCCGCCTGGTCAGCGCGGCCACCGCCGCAGCCGGGCACCTGGACATCCTCGTCTGCAACCACGCCCGCAGCGGAGGCGACGGCCCGCTCGGCGCCCTGGACGCGGCCATGCTCGACGCGCACTGGGCGGTCAACACCCGTTCGGCCATCCTGCTGGCCCAGGCGTTCGCGGCTCAGCACGACGGCCGTCCCGGAGGCCGGATCGTCTTCATGACCTCCGGGCAAGACCTGGGTCCGATGCGCAACGAGGTCGCCTACGCGACGGCCAAAGGCGCTCTAGCCTCCATTACCCGCACCCTGGCTGATCAACTGGCCGACCGGGACATCACCCTCAACACGGTCAATCCCGGCCCGGTGGACACCGGGTACGCCCCGCCCGACGCTTACGAGGCTGTCCGACGACGTTTCCCCGGTGGGCGCTGGGGCGATCCCGACGACCCGGCCCGGCTGATCGCGTGGCTGGCCACCGACGAGGCCGCCTGGATCACCGGCCAGGTCATCAACACCGAGGGCGGGTTCCGCCGCCAGGACCCGTGACCAGTCCCGCGGATCCGGCTGGCTCAGGCCGTGTCCGTTCGGGATAAATAGCGCCTAGCGGACAAGCCGCCGCCAGGCATCGTGCCGGTGACGGCCGGGGTGAAAGCCCACGGCCTCGGCCCTCACCGCCGCGCGGGCAAAGTCCCTGGCGATCGTGGCGGGCTCGTGCGCATCGCTGCCGAAGGTGAGCCCGTCACCGCCGGCCTCGTGCCACCACCGGATGATCACCGCCGGGAGAGGGACCACCGTGTTCACCTCGAGCATCCGACCTGACCTGGCCAGCGCCCGCAGTACCGCGCGGTATTCGTCCTCGAAGACCGCGGCATCGAAACGCCCGGCCTGCGCGGGCCAGTGACGGACCGGATAGTCGATGTGCGCCAGCACCTCGAATGGGGCCGGTGAGTCGATCATCCGGAGAGCCTCGCTGAGGTAGGCGCGCATCAGGTCCCCGGGACCGAGCCGGCCGAAGAGGTGATCCACCATCCTCGGGCCGTCGAGGGCCAGTGAGTGCACCGAGCCGATCAGCCGGTCGAAAGATCCCCGGCCGAGCAGGGACCGGACCTCATCGCCGTGCCAGTGCGGCTCACCCAGCTCCATCCCGGTCAGGATGCGCAGCCCCGGGAACCGGACCCGGCACCGCTGCACGCACTCCAGGTAGCCCGGGACGTCCAGCGGCGGCGGGTCGAACCGGCCGTCGGGCCCTACCCAGTCCGCGTTCATCCGCCGCAGGTGTGCCCGCACCTCGGGGTCGATCATCCAGCGGGTGAAGTCGGCATGCTCGGTGAACGCGATCGACGTCAGTCCGAGCTGCTCGGCGCGGGCGCAGGTGTGCTCCATGGAGCCGGCGACCGTATCCCAGGACCACTCGGTGTGCACGTGCCCGTCCAGCGGCAGCACGGGGGCGCCCTTTCGGTCATCGGCAGTCAAGGTACCGGGGAGCGGCGTCCCCAGGCGGCTCGGCGGATCGGGACTGTTTCGGCCTTACCGAACGGCGGTGCCGATGAGCCCGTTCCTCGTGACCAGGGAGGCCAGCGCGCTCTCATCCATCTCACTGGCCGCCTCCGGCGGCAGCGGCAGCACCAGGTAGCGAGACTCGGAGTTGGCGTCCCACACCTGGATCTTGGTGTCGTCACGCAGTTCGAGCCCGAACTCGGCCAGTACGGCCCGGGGCTCGCGGACCACCCGGGAGCGGTAGGAGAAGCTCTTGTACCAGCTGGGCGAGGGACCCAGCAAAGATGTCGGGTAGCACGAGCAGAGCGTGCAGACGATCACATTGTGCACCTCGGCCGTGTTCTCGACCACCTTCAGCAGGTAACCACGGGTGCCGGAGGCGAACCCGAGCTCGCCGGCCGCCGCGTTGCCGTCGGCCAGCAGGCGTTCCCGGTAGCCGGCGTCCTTCCAGGCCCGGGCTACCATCCGGGCGCCGTTGACCGGCGAGGCCGAGCTGAACACCTGCTCCAGGATTCCGTCGAGTTCCGCGTCAGTGGTCAGCCCGGCGGCGATCATGCGCTCCTCGAGCCTGCGCACCCGGGCCGCGACGGGAAGCTCGGCGTGCTGGCCGCTCATGGCGCCTCCTCCAGGTAGGACTCCCACATGTCGACGATCACCGAGTGCATGCCCGAGCCCCACAGCTCGGCCGCCGCGAACCGCACCGCGTATACCGGCTCGGGCCGCGCGATCCGGCGCACCGCCGCGTCTGGTAGCGGCCAGGTAGCCCGGATCTCGAGCACCTCGCCCACGTGCCCGCGGATGTAGCGCGGCAGCCGGGTGTGGCCGTCCGGGTCGGCCGCCCGGGCCCGCACCCTGGCGCCTGCCGCGAACCTAGTCATCGGTCAGCAGGCCCCTCTCGGCCAGCAGCATCTCGGCCGCCCGGAGCCAGCGCTCGTAATAGGACATGGCCAGGTACTCGGCGGGCGGGATGCGCTCGATGGCGTCGCGAAGATCATCGAATGCGGCATTGATCACTCCGTGCCGCTGCAGCGCACGCACGATCGCGTACACGCGGGCCTCCCAGTCGGCGTGAAAGAACCGCCCGTCATCATCGACGGGAACGGGCCCGAATCCGGTCTGTCCGCCCATGTCGTGCACCCGGCTCATGCGGCCCACGCTATCGCGCGGCCCGGGCGGCCAGCCCGGCGCGGGACCGGGCTCCACTAAACTCTCGCGGGTGATCGACCTCAAGGCTGCCCGCAAAGATCCCGACCACTTCCGCGCCGCGCTGGCCAGGCGCGGCGCCGCCGGTGAATTCGACGCGCTGCTGGCCGCCGATGCGTCGTGGCGGGAACTGACCGAGCGCGCGGAGTCGCTGCGCGCCCGGCAGAAGAGGTCGTCCAAGTCCGCTCCCACCGAGGCCGAGCGCGCCGAGCTCAGGCAGTTGCGGGAGCAGCTTGACGCGGTGCAGGCGGACCTGGCCGAGGCGGAGCGGATACGCAATGAGCTGCTCGCCACCGTCCCGAACCTCCCGGACCCGTCCGCCGCGGACGGCATGACGGAGGAGGACGCCCAGACCGTGCGCACGTGGGGGGAGCCGCCAGCGTTCGGATTCACTCCGAAGGATGCCCTGGATCTCGGCTCCAAGAGCGGCTGGATCGACATGGCGCGGGGCGCGCGGCTGTCCGGATCCCGGTTCGCGTACCGGATCGGCGACGTGGCGCTGGCCGAGATGGCGCTGTACCGGTTCGCGCTGGACCGGCTGGTCAGCAAGGGCTTCCTGGCCGTGCTGCCGCCCGTCCTGGCCGGCGAGCGGGCCATGTACGGGACCGGGTTCCTGCCGACCGAAGAGTCCAACCTGTACCACCTGGAGCGGGACAACCTGTACCTGACCGGCACGTCCGAGGTGGCGCTGGCCGGCATCCACGCCGACGAGCGGCTGGAGGAAGCCGAGCTTCCCGTCAAGTACGTGGCGTTCTCCACCAACTTCCGGCGCGAGGCGGGGGCGGCGGGCAAGGACACCCGCGGCATGTTCCGGGTGCACCAGTTCGACAAGGTGGAGATGTACGTCTACTGCCTGCCGGAGGACTCCGCGGACTTCCACGAGCGGCTGCTCGGCTACGAAGAGGAGATCGTGCAGGCGCTCGGCCTGCCCTACCGGGTGCAGAACATCGCGGCGGGCGACCTGGGCGCGCCCGCGGCGAAGAAGTACGACATCGAGGCGTGGTTCCCGGTACAGCAGCGGTATCGCGAGATCACCTCGTGCTCGACCACCACCGACTACCAGGCCAGGCGGCTGAACATCAGGTACCGGGGCGAGCGCGGGCTCGACTTCGTGCACACGCTGAACGGGACCGGCGCGACCGCCCGTGCGCTGCTGGCCATAATGGAAAACTTCCAGGACAGCGACGGCATCGTCATGCTGCCCGAGGTGCTCCGGCCCTACGGCGCGCCGGCCACGCTCGGCGGCAAGGACTGAGTTCGGCGGCAAGGACTGAGCGGTGCGATCACTTGCACGAGGCCTGGACGGCGGTCCGCGCGCCCGGCGGTGCCCAGCCGGCCGGGTGGTGCGGCCGGGTCGGTCCGGTATGCCCGCCGTGGCCGAAGGAGCCGGACCGGTGCCCGGAGGAGCCGGACCGGTGCGGCTTCGGCGCCGGCTTGATCACCGGCTGGTCGTTGCTGACTTCGCCGAACAGGCGGCCGGCCTGGGTGCTGTTCCATAGCACCGCGTCCAGCCCGGTCGGCGTGAGGTAATTGGAATTGGCCAGCGGGACGGTGACGAACACGACGTTGTGCGGGTTAATCCCGCGCATCTGGTCCGCCAGCGCCGATACGTTCAGGCCCTTGTCTACCCGGAGCGCCGGCAGCACGGTGTTGAGCAGGTGAGCCAGCCGCAGCGGGTTGGTCAGCGTTCCGGTGCTGAGGATCTTCGTGAACGCGGTGGCGATCAGGCTCTGCTGGTCCTGGATCCTGGTCAGGTCCTCGTTCGGGAACGAGTGCCGGTCCCTGGCGTACTTCAGCGCCGTGATCCCGTTCACGTGGTGGAAGCCGGCCGACATGTGAATGCCGCTTTCCGAGTCGTTCAGGGCCGTCGGCAGGCAGATGTTCACCCCGCCCAGCGCGTCGATGACCTTGACGAAAGCCAGGAAGTTCACCTCGACGTAGTCGTTGATATTCAGGCCCGTGGCCTGCTCGACCGTCTGCACCATGAGCTTCGGGCCGCCCAGGCCGTAGGCAGCGTTGATCTTGTTCATGCCGTGCCCGGGGATGTTCACCCAGGAATCCCGCGGGATGCTGACCACCGTCACCCGGCTGTGCGCGGGTGAGACGTGTACCAGCATCAACGTGTCCGAGTTGAGCTCACCGGTGCTGCGCCCGACGTGCAGCACCAGCTGCTGGTGCCGGGTGAGCCCGGTCCGGCGGTCCACCCCGGCGACCAGGATGTTCAGCGGCGCGCCCGGCGCCGCGGCCGAGGTTCCGGCGTCCACCCGGTTGACGATGTGGTTGACGTACCCGGTGAGCGCCCAGCCGGCGCCCGCCACGAACAGCACCAGAACCGAGACGATGCCGCCGGTGACGAGGAGCGACCGGCGGCGGCGCGCCTTCCTGCTGGCCACGATCCGGGCCATGAGCCGTTGCTGGGCGGACGACGCTGCGCCACGGCGCTGCGGGGTAGATGGGCGGGGTGAGCCGCCGGTCCCGTTGTCGCCCACGTCGGAACCGTCGGAGTCGCGAGCCTGGAAGTAACGCTCGTACCCGCCGCCACCGTCGTCGGCCATAAACCTCCCATGCCCGCGCTGAGCCGCAGAATACCGTGATTCAGCGGCCGGAATCGGGACCCGAGGCGGTGGCGGCACGGCGTGTCATCGGATGAGAGACATGGCCCGCCGGACGGCCGCGGGTCGGCGGTGGCGTCGGGCCGCGGGCGGCTCGACAGCACGACCGGACGAACAAGAGCACCCGGCTGCGACGTCAGGCCGCGGCGGCTGCGACCTCCGGCCGCGCCTGGCCGCGACGTTAGCCCGCGGGTGGGTGCGACCTCAGGCCGCGGGTGGCTCGGGGTCGCGCGGCAGCCCCAGGATCCGCTCGGCGATGATGTTGAGCTGAATGTCGGTCGTGCCGCCGCCGATGGTCAGCGCCTCGCTGGTCAGCAGCTGCTTACCCCAGTGCCGAGCCTGCTCCTCGTCGCCGTCGCCGGGCCGCCAGCCGGGCTCACGCCCGGGCCCGAGCGTTCCATCCGGGCCGGCCAGCGACCAGCAGCGCTCGCTGACCTGCTGGGCGTGCCGCATACCGAGCAGCTTGCGCACGCTGGCCGTGGCGCCGGGCTCGGTCCCGGACAGCTGCCGGAGCGTGACCCGCAGCCCGAGCACGTCGAGCGCGTGGCCGGCGCACACCAAGCGGCCGATCTGCTCCGCGTCCCCGGTCATCGCGGGGTCCCGCTTCGCCACCACGTCGAGCAGCTCGGCCACGCCGAACCCCGACGTCCAGGACTGGGACAGCGAGACCCGCTCGTTGGCCAGCGTGCTGCGTGCCACCTTCCACCCGCCGTTGACCTCGCCGACCACGCAGCCGTCGGGCACGAACACGTTGTCCAGGAAGACCTCGTTGAACAGCGCGTCCCCGGTCATCTCCCGCAGCGGGCGGACCTCGATGCCGGGCGAGGACATGTCCACCAGGAAGTAAGTGATCCCGTCGTGCCGCGGCGAGCTCGGGTCGGTCCGTGCGATGCAGATCGCCCACGCCGCCTGCTTGGCCAGCGAGGTCCAGATCTTCTGCCCGGTCAGCCGCCAGCCGCCGTCCGCCCGCTCGGCCCGGGTGGTGATGCCCGCCAGGTCGGATCCGGCGCCGGGCTCGCTGAAGAGCTGGCACCAGATGAGCTGGTGGCGCAGGGTCTGCGGCAGGAACCGCTGCTGCTGCTCCGGCGTGCCGTAGCCGACGAGCGCGGCCATGGCCCAGGAGCCGATGAACAGCGGTGGCGGGCGCAGTCGCGCGGCCCGCATTTCCTGGGCGATGATCACCTGCTCGAGGGGGGTGGCGGCGCGGCCCCACGGGCGCGGCAGATGCGGCGCGACCCAGCCGCCCGCGGCGAACCGCTCGACCTGGTCTGCCCAGGACAGCCCGGCGATCTCGGCCAGCTCGGTCCTGATCTGGGCGCGCCAGCCTTCCGCCTCGTCCGGCAGGTCGATCTCGAGCGTCCTGCGCACTCCCGCGGCAGCAAGCCCCGCGGCCTGCCTCGCCCATGGCGCGGCCGACCCCAGCAGGGCCCTAAGCGACAGCGCCCGGCGGTAGTAGAGGTGCGCGTCGTGCTCCCACGTGAAGCCGATGCCGCCCAGCACCTGGATGCACGCGTGCGCGCACTCGACCGCGGCGTCAACAGCCACGACCGCCGCCACGCTCGCGGTGAAGTCGGCCTGGGCCCTGGCGCTTTCGCCGCCGCCGGTGTCGCCGGTGCGGTCGGCGTCGGCGGGGACCGCGGAGTCGGCCGCGCCGTCCAGCGCGCGAGCGGCGTCCCAGACGGCGGCGTCGGCCTGCTCGGCCTGGGTGAGCATCCAGGCGCAGCGGTGCTTGACCGCCTGGAACTGGCCGATGGGCCGGCCGAACTGCTTGCGGATCTTGGCGTACTCCGCGGCGGTGGTCACCGCCCAGCCGGCGATCCCGGCCGCCTCGGCGCCCAGCAGGGCGGCCGCGAGGTCGCTGACCGCGGCCCGGGTGAGGCCGCCGAGCACCCGCTCCGGGGGCACGGCCACGCCACTGGCCGCGAGCCGCGCGACGGGCCGGGTGAGATCCAGGCTGTCCAGCGCAGTGACGTCGAGGTTGGCCGCGTCGACCGCGACCCAGGCCTCGCCCGCCGCCGTGGCCACCGGGAGGATCACCAGGTCGGCGAGGGATCCGCCGAGCACGGGCGCGCAGTTGCCGTCCAGCACCAGGCCGCCGCCGCGATCCGCAGCCGCCGTCATCCCGGCGGCCAGCGCGACCGCGCCCGACCAGGTGCCGTCGGCCAGGCTGGTCACCAGCTTGCCGTCGGCACCGGCCGCGGCCAGCACCGCACTGGCCAGGACGGTGGGCAGGTAGCCGCCGGGCAGCAGCCCGCGGCCGAGCTCGGCCACCGCGATCGCCTGCTCGGCCAGGCCGAAGCCCTGGCCACCCTGGCGTTCCGGCAGGTGCAGGCCGAGCAGGCCCTGCGCGGCCAGGGCTCCGTGCACCGATTCGGCGTACCGGGCGGCGCCGCTGTCCGACGCGTCGACGGCGGCCCGCACGGCTTCCGGACCCGCGTTCCGCTCCGCCCAGCCCCGCACCGATTCGGCCAGTGCCTGGTGCTCTTCCGTGACCGCCAGCGCCATTGCCCACCTCGCCCGTCGAGTGCCCTGCTCACCTCGCCGCGGACTTCCCGGCCGGGCCGTCCGCCGCCTGCCTGCTCACTCTAGAACGAGATTCGGTCCCCAATCGAGTTGCCTCTGGTTACCAGCGGGTAGCATAATTCTGTTACCGGGGAGTAGGTCCGGCAGCAACCGATGGAGCTTCCATGGGCCATTACCAGAGCAATCTGCGTGACATCGAGTTCAGCCTCTTCGAGGTGCTGCGCAGGCAGGACTTGCTGGGTCGCGAGCCCTACGCCGACCTCGACGAACAGGCTGTCCGGGACATCCTGGACGAGGTGAACCGGCTGGCTAGCGGGCCGATCGCGGACAGCTTCGCCGAGGGCGACCGCAATCCGCCGGTGTTCGACCCCGAGACCAGCTCGGTGCGGGTGTCTGAGCCGATCAAGGAATCGTTCCGGGCCCTGATGGACGCGCAGTGGTACCGGCTGAGCCTGCCGGCCGGGCTGGGCGGCACCGGGGCGCCCCGCTCGCTCGCCTGGTCGGTGGCCGAGCTGATTCTCGGCGCCAACGCGGCCGTGTGGATGTACGCAGGCGGCCCCTCGTTCGCGAACGTCCTGTGGCACATCGGCACCCCGGAGCAGCGGCGGTTCGCCGAGCTGGCGGTGGAGCGCGAGTGGGGCGCGACGATGGTGCTGACCGAGCCAGACGCCGGCTCGGACGTCGGCGCCGGCCGGACCAGGGCAATCGAGCAGCCGGACGGCACCTGGCACATCGAGGGGGTGAAGCGGTTCATCACCAGCGCCGAGCACGACATGGCGGAGAACATCTTCCACCTAGTGCTGGCCAGGCCCGAGGGGCACGGGCCGGGCACCAAGGGCCTGTCGATGTTCCTGGTGCCCAAGTACCTGGTCAATGACGACGGCGCGCTCGGCGAGCGCAACGGCGTCTACGCGACGGGCCTTGAGCACAAGATGGGGCTGAAGTCCTCGACCACCTGCGAGCTCAGCTTCGGCGCCCGGCATCCGGCGGTAGGCACCCTGGTCGGCGGCGTGCACGAAGGCATCAAGCAGATGTTCATGGTCATCGAGCACGCCCGGATGATGGTGGGCACCAAGGCGATCGCGACCCTGTCCACCGGCTACCTGAACGCGCTGGACTTCGCCAGGACCCGGGTCCAGGGCGCTGACCTCACCGCGATGACGGACAAGGCCGCGCCTCGCGTGACGATCATTCACCACCCCGACGTCCGTCGCATGCTCATGCTGCAGAAGGCCTACGCGGAGGGCATGCGGGCGCTCGTGCTGTACACCGCGACCTACCAGGACGCCGCGCAGATCGCCGAGGCTGAGGGCCGAACCGACGAGATGTCGGCCCGGATCAACGACCTGCTGCTGCCGGTGGTCAAGGGAGTGGGTTCGGAACGGTCGTACGAACTGCTCACGCTGTCCTTGCAGACCCTCGGCGGTTCCGGGTTCCTGCAGGACTATCCGATCGAGCAGTACATCAGGGACGCGAAGATCGACAGCCTGTACGAGGGCACCACCGCGATCCAGGGCATGGACCTGTTCTTCCGTAAGATCATCAGAGACAATGGCGCCGCGCTGCGGCAACTGCTCGGTGAGATCATCGAGTTCGCCGCGGCCGAGGCGGGCAACGGGCGGCTCAAGCTGGAGCGCGCGGCCCTGGCCCGGGCAGTGACCGACGTCGAGGGCATGGTGACCGCGCTGACCGGCTTCCTCACCGCGGCGATGGACCAGCCCGCCGAGATCTACCGGGTCGGGCTCAACACCAACCGGCTGCTGCTGGCCCTGGGCGACCTGCTGATCGGCTGGCTGCTGGCCCGGCAGGCGGAGGTCGCCATGCATGCCCTGGACACCGGAAGCGCCAGGGACAAGGACTTCTACCTCGGGAAGATCGCCGCGGCGCGGTTCTTCGCCGCGACCGTGCTGCCCCGGCTCGCGGCCGAGCGCGAGATCGCCGAGCAGACCAGCCTGGATCTGATGGAGCTACCCGAGGCTGCCTTCTGACCGGTGCCCGCCCGGCGCAAGCCGTTAGCGCGAAGCATCAGGCCTGTTGTGGCGCTAGTTTCGCTCCGGGTTAACGGATCCGCGCGACACGGCGGTCAGCTCCAGGCCAGCATGCGCAGCGGGTCGGCCAGCATCGCGCCGACGTCGCTGAGCACGGTGGAGCCGAGGTCGCCGTCCACGATGCGGTGGTCGAAGGACAGCGCCAGCGTCGTGACCTTCCGCACGGCCAGCTCGCCCTCGTGTACCCACGGGGCGTCCTTGATCTGCCCCAGGGCCAGGATCGCCGCCTCGCCCGGGGTGAGGATCGGGGTGCCTGCGTCCACGCCGAACACCCCTACGTTGGTGATCGTGATCGTGCCGTGGGCGAGGTCGGCGGGCGTCGTCTTGCCGGCCCGTGCCGTCTCGGTGAGCTGGCCCAGCGCCCGGGCCAGTTCCGGCAGCGACATCGCGTGGGCGTCCTTGACGTTGGGCACGACCAGCCCGCGTTCGGTGGCCGCCGCGATGCCCAGGTTGACGTAGTGGTGGACCACGATCTCCCGGGCTTCCTCGTCCCAGGACGAGTTGATCATCGGGTGCCGGGCCACGGCGACGATCAGCGCCCGCGCGGCCAGCAGCAGCGGCGACACCCGCAGCCCGGCGAACTCGGGCAGCTCGCGCAGCCGGGCCAGGGCTTCGGTGCTGCCGGTCACGTCCAGTTGCAGGAACTCAGTGACGTGCGGGGCGGTGAAGGCGCTGGCGGTGACGGCGGCCGCGGTGTGCTTGCGCACGCCGCGGATCGCGATGCGCTCCTCGCGCGGGACGGCGGTCACCGCGGCCAGCCCGGCCGCGGCCTGCCCGGCGCCGGCTGGCTCGGCGGCGGGAGGCCTGACGGCTTGCTGCACGTCGTCCCGGGTGATCGAGCCCTGCGGGCCGCTGCCGGTCAGCGTGCCCAGATCGACGCCGAGGTCCCGGGCCAGCTTGCGCACGGGCGGCTTGGCCAGGGCTCGCGCGCTGGCCAAGCCCTCAGCTCGCCCCTCGCCGTTGGGCGGTAGGGCCGCAGGCGTCGCTCTCGGCGCCGTGGTCCCCGCCGGACCCACCGCCGGTGCGGCGGTCCCGGCAGGTGCGGCGGCCTCGGCCGGTACAGCGGTCCCGGCTGGTACAGCGGTCCCGGCTGGTACAGCGGTCCCGGCCGGTGCCGCGGCGGTCGCGCCCGGTGCGGCCGAGGCCGTCGGCCCCGCCGCGGTCGGCTTGCGCTGCCGGCGGGTGGTGCGGCCCAGCTTCACCCCGTACCCGACCAGTACGGCCTGGCGCTCCTCGCGGGGCGCGGACTCCTGCGTGCCCGCCACCGCGTCGGCGGCCGGCAGCGCGGCGGCGTCGGTCCGCGGGTCGGCGGACGCCGCGGCCTGCTCCGCGGCCGGCCTGGGAGCGGTGATCTCGGCCGCCTCGGGGGGTGCCCCGGCGCCGGCCGGCGCGGCCGCCCCGGCAGCTGCGGCGGCCTCGGCCGACGGCGCGGCCGTCCCCGGCGCTGCGGCCTCAGCCGGCGCGGCGCCAGCGGGCGCGGATCCGCCGGCGCCCTCCCCGGTGCTGACCGACAGGATCGGGGTGCCGACATCGACGGTCGTGCCCTCGGCGGCGAGCAGGTCGGCCACCACGCCCTCGAACGGGCTGGGCAGCTCGACGACCGCCTTGGCCGTCTCGATCTCGACGATGACCTGGTTGATCGTGACCCGGTCGCCCGGCTGGACGTGCCACTTGACGATGTCCGCCTCGGTGAGGCCCTCGCCGACGTCGGGGAGCTTGAACTGCTTCAGCTCGGTCATGCCGGCCTCTCAGTACGCGAACGTGCGGTCGACGGTGTCCAGTATCCGGTCCAGGTCGGGCAGGTAGTGCTCCTCCAACTTGGACGGCGGGTAGGGGGTGGAGAACCCGCCCACGCGGAGCACCGGCGCCTCCAGCTGATAGAAGCACTCCTCGGTGATCCGCGCGGCGATCTCGGCGCCGAGCCCGGCGGTGACCGGCGCCTCATGCGCGACCACGCACCGGCCGGTGCGCCGGACCGAGCCGACGATGGCCCCGATGTCCAGCGGTGAGAGCGAGCGCAGGTCGATGACCTCGATATTGCGACCGTCCTTGGCCGCGGCCACCGCGGCCTCGACGCAGGTCCTGATCATCGGACCGTAGGCCAGCAGGGTCACGTCCGAGCCCGGGTAGATGGTCCGGGCTGAGCCGAGTGGCAGCCAGCTGTCCGGGCTCGCCGCGGTGTCCACTTCGCCCTTGTCCCAGTAGCGCCGCTTGGGCTCGAAGAAGATCACCGGGTCGTCGGAGCGGACGCTCTGCTGGATCATCGTGAACGCGTCGGCGGGCCCGGAGCACGCGACCACCCGCAGCCCGCCGGTGTGCGCGAACAGCACTTCCGGAGACTCGCTGTGATGCTCCACCGCGCCGATGCCGCCGCCGCACGGGATCCTGATCACGACGGGCAGGCTGAGATGGCCGAGCGACCGCAGGCGCATCTTGGCCAGCTGGCTGACGATCTGGTCGAACGCCGGGTACACGAAGCCGTCGAACTGGATCTCGCAGATCGGCCGGTAGCCGCGCAGCGCGAGCCCGATCGCGGTGCCCACGATGCCGGACTCCGCCAGCGGGGTATCGATGACCCGGCCCTCGCCGAAGTCCTTCTGCAGACTGTCGGTCACCCGGAACACGCCGCCGAGCTTGCCCACGTCCTCGCCCATGATGAGCACCTTGGGGTCATCCTCCAGGGCGCGGCGCAGGCCTTCGTTCAGGGCCCGGGACAGCGTCAGCGTGGTCATGCTCCCACCTCCTCGTCGGCGAACGAGTCGAGGTAGGCGGCGAACCGCTCCCGCTCCCAGTCCAGCTGCGGGCCGGGCTCGGCGTACACGTTCTCGAAGATGCTCAGCGGCCGGGGGTCGGGCATGGTCAGGCAGGACTTCCTGACCCGCGCGCCCAGCTCGTCCGCCTCCGCATCCACCGCGGCGAAGAAGTCCGCGTCCGCGGCCCCGGTGCGGACCAGGTACGCCCGCACCCGCTCGACCGGGTCCTTCAGCTTCCACGCCTCAAGCTCGGCGGCCAGCCGGTACCTGGTCGGGTCGTCGGTGGTGGTGTGCGCGCCCATCCGGTAGGTGTACGCCTCGATCAGCGTCGGGCCCTGGCCCTCGCGCGCGTCCTGCATCGCCTTCTTGGTGACGGCCAGGCAGGCCAGCACGTCGTTGCCGTCCACCCGCAGGCCCGGGAAGCCGAAGCCGAGCGCCCGCTGGTAGAGCGGGATCCGGCTCTGCTTCTCCAGCGGCTCGGAGATCGCCCACTGGTTGTTCTGGCAGAAGAACACCACGGGCGCGTTGCTGACCGAGGCCCAGATGAACGCCTCGTTGACGTCGCCCTGGCTGGTGGCACCGTCGCCGAAATACACGATGGCGGCCTCGCCGTCCTCGCCTACCGCCCCGTCGCGCTGGATGCCCATCGCGTACCCGGTGGCGTGCAGGGTCTGCGCACCGATCACGATCGTGTACAGGTGGAAGTTGTGCTCCTTAGGATCCCAGCCGCCGTGGCTGACCCCGCGGAACAGCTCGAGCAGCTTGGCCGGATCCAGGCCGCGGCACCAGGCCACCCCGTGCTCGCGGTAGGTCGGGAAGGCCATGTCCTTCGGGCCGAGCGCCCGTCCCGAGCCGATCTGAGCGGCCTCCTGGCCGAGCAGCGAGGCCCAGATGCCGAGCTCGCCTTGCCGCTGCAGCGCGATCGCCTCGGTGTCGATCCTGCGGACCAGCACGAGATCACGGAACAGTCCCTTGATCTCATCCGCGGATACGTCGAGCGGGTAGTCGGGATGCTCGACCCGCTCGCCCTCGGGGGTCAGGAGCTGGATCAGCTCCCCGCTGGTTCCATCCGGCCTTCGCAGGCCTGCGGCGGCGACCGCATCGTCGGAGTCGACGGCCACGTGCCACTCCCTCGCGTACTCGGGGCCGGTCGCCGGGATCACCGTGACCGGCCGGTGGTTCGTCCCCGCTGCCCTGGTAACGGCTGCGGGGACGCGGCGTCGTTGGCAGTGCACCCAGCCCGGGTCCACTAACGTCATCGTGACAGAGTCATTTTCCCACGGAGGAACGGTGGATATGTCCTCCGCGGTGACTGGCGGTGGGAGGATCCGTGGCCAGGGTGGTCGTCGACGTGGTGCTCAAGCCGGAGATCCATGACCCGCAGGGCGAGGCCATCGCCGGCGCCTGCCGCCGGCTCGGGTTCCGACAGGTCGCCGGGGTCCGGCAGGGCAAGCGGTTCGAAGTGGAGCTCGACGGCCCAGCCGACGACGCGGCCCTCGCCCAGGTCAGGAAGCTGGCGGCCGAGCTGCTGGCGAATCCGGTGCTCGAGGACTTTTCGCTGCGCACGTTCTGATCATGGCCGATAACGATTCGTGGCAACGCACAGAAGATCGAAAAGTTCACGGTTATACGGCGCCGACGGGGGAACGCTTTCTCATTATGGGTCACTCTACCCGTGACGCCGGGGGACAAAGAGGCTGGTGCGTGCTGGGGTGAAGGAAGTCGAGGCTCTCGACGGAGATGTCAGGTTCTGCCTCGTTCTGCCCAGCGAGGCGCTGAGCGTACCCGTCATGCGGCGGGTGCTCGGCGGCACGCTGCTCGGCTTCGGCGCGGACGAGGAGTGCGTGGCCGACATCCTGCTCGCGGCCACCGAGGCCTGCACGAACGTGCTCAAGCACGATCCCGGGTCCAGCGAGTACGAGGTCTCGGCCAGCGTCGGCAAGAACGACTGCTTCCTGGAGATTGCCGGCGCCTCCCCGGACAACGACACGAAGCCGGTCCGCCGGCTGAACGTCCAGTCGTTCCGCGGCGGCCTGCGGCTGCGGCCCTGGCGCTCGGCGGCCCGGGCCGAGCCGGACGCGCCCGAGCCGGAGCAGGACCTGTCCCAGATCTCCGAGTCCGGGCGGGGCCTGACCATCATGCGCGCCTGCGTGGACGACCTGACCCTGCGCGGCACCGCGGCTCGCGGCACGGTGGTGTCGATGCGCAAGCAGATCACCTGGGCGCCCGCCGTCAACGGCCGGCACGCCGGCGGGCAGAGCAGCCCGAACGGCACGCGGGACACGGCAGCGTTACGCAAGGCGGGCTAGGGCGTGTCCCCAGGAGCGTGGGACCCGTCCTGACCCGGTAACCTCCTGCTCATGCGGGCCAGGGTCGGGGTGATCACGTTCCCCGGGTCGCTCGATGACATCGACGCGGCGCGCGCCGTGACCCGGGCCGGCGGCGAGCCGGTGCCGATCTGGCACGGTCAGCGCGACCTGCTGGGCGTGGACGCCATGATCCTGCCGGGCGGTTTCTCCTACGGCGACTACCTGCGCTGCGGCGCGATCGCGCGGTTCGCCCCGGTGATGTCCGCGCTGCTGCCCGCGGCCCGGGCGGGCCTGCCGGTACTCGGCATCTGCAACGGGTTCCAGATCCTCTGCGAGGCCCACCTGCTGCCCGGTGCGCTCACCCGCAACGCGGGGCTGCGCTTCGTCCGGCGCGACGTCCGGCTGTGCATCGAGAACACCCGCACGCCTTGGACCTGCGGCTACGCCACCGGGCAGGAGATCGTCGTGCCGCTCAAGAGCGGCGAGGGCGCCTACGTGGCCGGCCCCGCCACGCTGGCCGAGATCGAGAAGGCCGGGCAGGTGATCGCGCGTTACGCCGGGATCATCCCGAACGGCTCCGCGGCCGGCGTCGCCGGCGTCTGCAACGAGTCGGGCAGCGTCGTGGGCCTGATGCCGCACCCGGAGCACGCGGTGGACGAGCTCACCGGGCCCAGCGAGGACGGCCTCGGCTTCTTCGAGTCGGTCCTGTCGGTGCTGGCGGGAACGTGAACGGCGGACCCGGCCAGGACACCGTGGCCGCGGCGGCCGCCACTCCGCAGCGGCCCCAGCCCTACGCCGAGCTCGGCCTGACCGCGGCCGAATACGACCAGATCCGGAGGGTCCTCGACCGCCGTCCCACCGACGCCGAGCTCGCCATCTACGCGGGGATGTGGAGCGAGCACTGCTCGTACAAGTCGTCCAAGGTGCATCTGCGGCAGTTCGCCGACAAGGCGCCCAAGTCGGCGGCGCTGCTGGCCGGCATCGGCCAGCAGGCGGGCGTGGTGGACATCGGCCAGGGCTACGCGGTCACCTTCAAGATCGAGTCGCACAATCACCCTTCCTACGTGGAGCCGCACCAGGGGGCGGCCACCGGGATCGGCGGCATCGTCCGGGACATCCTCGCGATGGGCGCCCGCCCGGTCGCGGTGATGGACGCGCTGCGGTTCGGCCCGGCGGACGCCGCCGACACCCGCCGGGTGCTGCCCGGCGTGGTGGGCGGCATCTCGTTCTACGGCAACTGCCTCGGCCTGCCCAACATCGGCGGCGAGCTGGCCTTCGATCCCTGCTACGCCGGGAACCCGCTGGTGAACGCGCTGTGCGTGGGCGTGATGCGCCACGGCGACCTGAAGGGCGCCGCCGCCACCGGGCCGGGCAACCAGGTCGTCCTGTTCGGGGCCAGGACCGGGCCGGACGGCATCGGCGGTGCGTCGGTGCTGGCCAGCGCGGCGTTCGGGAAGCAAAACGGCGCAGACGGAGAGTCCGCGAAGCGGCCGAGCGTGCAGGTCGGCGACCCGTTCATGGAGAAGCTGCTGGTCGAGTGCTGCCTGGAGCTGTACGCGGGCGGGCTGGTGACCGCGATCCAGGACCTGGGCGCGGCCGGCATCTCCTGCGCGACCACCGAGCTGGCCGCCGCCGGGACCGGCGGGATGAACGTGAGGCTGGACGCCGTGCCGGTCCGCGACGTCTCCCTGGGGCCCGCCGCGATCCTGGCCAGCGAGTCACAGGAGCGCATGATGGCCGTGGTGGAGCCGGGTCACCTGGCCGGCTTCCAGGCCGTCTGCGCGAAATGGGGGGTGCAGGCGACCGCGATCGGCGAGGTCACCGACACCGGCCGGCTGCGGATGACCTGGCACGGCGAGCTGATCGTCGACATGCCGCCGGGCAGCGCGGCTGACGACGGCCCGGTCTGCCACCGCCCGTCGGCCCGGCCCGCCGGCCAGGACGCGCTGGCCGCGGCCGACCCGGACCGGCTGGCCCGGCCTGCCGACGGGCCTGGGCTGCGGGCGGCCCTGCTCGACCTGGTCGCCTGGCCGGATCTGGCCGACAAGACCTGGGCCACCGAGCAGTACGACTGCTACGTCCGGGGCAACACCGTGCTGGCCATGCCCGAGGACGCCGGGTTGTTGCGGATCGACGAGCAGTCCGGGCTGGGCGTGGCGCTGGCCACCGACGGCAACGGGCGGTACTGCCTGCTCGACCCCTACGCCGGCACCCAGCTCGCGCTGGCCGAGGCGTACCGCAACGTGGCCGCGACCGGGGCCGTCCCGCTCGCCGTGACCAACTGCCTGAACTTCGGCTCGCCTGAGGATCCCGCGGTCATGTGGCAGTTCGAGCAGGCCACGGCGGGGCTGGCCGACGGGTGCGCGGCGCTGGGAGTGCCGGTGACCGGAGGCAACGTGAGCTTTTACAACCAGACCGGCGGGGCCGCCATCCACCCGACCCCCGTGGTCGGGGTGCTCGGCGTGCACCAGGACGTGCGGCGGCGGTTGTCGGTCGGGTTCGGGACCGACGGGGCTCGCATCGTGCTGCTCGGCCGGACCGGGCTGGAACTCGGCGGGTCGGCCTGGGCGCGGGCGGCACACGGGCACCTGGGCGGCCGGCCGCCGCGGGTGGACCTGGAGGCCGAGCGCGCGCTGGCCGCTGTGCTGATCGCCGCGGCCGCCGGCGGCCTGCTGGCCGCGGCGCACGACCTGTCCGATGGCGGGCTGGCGGTCGCGCTGGCCGAATCGTGCCTGCGCGGCGGCCTCGGCTGCCAGGTCGCGCTGCCCGGCGACCCGTTCACCTACTTGTTCAGCGAGTCGGCGGCCCGCGCGGTGGTCGCGGTGCAGCCGGGCGCGGAGCCGGCGTTCGCCGCGCTGGCCGCCGAACACGGCGTGCCGGCCGAGCCGCTGGGCCGGGTGGGCGGGGCCAGCCTGGCGGTGGACGGGTGCTTCGAGATCCCGCTGGACGAGCTCGCGGCAGCGCACGCCGGCCCGCTGCCCGCACTGTTCGGCTGACCCGCCGATGAGTGCGGCTGATCGCCGGGCCGGCGATCCCGGCGGCGGCGAACGGTCCGTCGCCGCGGTGCTGGCTGCGCTGGATGCCGGGCAGCCGCCGCCGAGGGCGGAACTGCGGACCGCCGTCAGGTACCTGCTGGATCTGCTGGCCGCGCGGGCTCCGGGCCGCGCCATCGAGGTCAGGGTCCCGCCCTACGCGGCGGTGCAGTGCGGCGAAGGGCCACGGCACACGCGTGGCACCCCGCCGAACGTGGTCGAGACCGACCCCGTCACCTGGATTAGGCTGGCCACTGGCCGACTGACCTGGGCCGAGGCATCAGGTAGCGGTCAGGTCGCGGCCAGCGGCGTGCGAGCGGACCTGTCCGCGTTCCTGCCCGTGGTGCCGCCGCCTGCCGCGGGCTGACCCGGCTGGCCCGCGGGCGGACGGTGTCGGTGGCGCCGTCTGCCGTAGGCTGACGCGGGCGGCCGGGCGGGTCGGCGGCTGGGTGGTACCGGTCACCGGATCGGCGCCACTACACTGGCCAGCGTGGTCAAGTCCGACGGTCGGCTGACGGATGACCTGGACTCCTCTGACCACCCCCCGCGCGATGCCTGCGGTGTGTTCGGCGCGTGGTGCCCGGGGGAGGATGTCGGCAAGCTCGCCTACTACGGCCTCTACGCGCTGCAGCACAGAGGCCAGGAGTCGGCCGGCATCGCGGTCAGCGACGGCGAGCGGATCGTCGTCTACAAGGACATGGGCCTGGTGGCCCAGGTATTCGACGAGGCGGCGCTCAACACCCTGCGCGGGCACATCGCGGTGGGGCACTGCCGCTACTCCACCACCGGCTCCTCGGTCTGGGACAACGCCCAGCCGACGTTCCGCGCCACCGCGACCGGCGGCGTGGCCCTCGGCCACAACGGCAACCTGATCAACACGCTGGAACTGGGGGCGCGGCTCGCGGCGGCCCGCGAGCACGGCGCGGGCGGTCCGGCCGGCGGCCTGCCACGGGCGGCACCGGCCGCGACCTCGGACACCGACGTGCTCACCGCGCTTTTCGCCAGCCCGCCTGGCGGTGCCGGGCCCGGCGGCGTAGAAGAGGCGGCTTTCGTCACGCTGCGCCTGGCCCGGGGCGCGTTCTCGCTGGTCTTCATGGACGAGAAGACCCTGTACGCGGCGCGTGACCCCCAGGGGTTCCGGCCGCTGGTGCTGGGGCGGCTGGCCCGCGGGTGGGTGGTGGCGAGCGAGACCGCGGCACTGGACATCGTCGGGGCGGAATTCACCCGCGAGGTGGAGCCGGGCGAGCTCATCAGCATCGACGAGCGGGGCGTGCGAACCCGCTCGTTCGCCTCTCCCGAGCCCAGGGGCTGCCTGTTCGAGTACGTGTACCTGGCCCGGCCGGACACGACGATCGCGGGCCGGGGCGTACACGCCACCCGGGTGGAGGTGGGCCGCAGGCTGGCGGCCGAGCACCCGGCCCGCGCCGACATGGTGATCCCGGTGCCCGAGTCGGGCACCCCGGCCGCGATCGGTTACGCCGAGGCGAGCGGCATCCCCTACGGCCAGGGGCTGGTCAAGAACTCCTACGTCGGCCGGACGTTCATCCAGCCGAGCCAGACCATCCGCGAGCGCGGTATCAAGCTCAAGCTCAACCCGCTGCGGGACGCGATCGCGGGCAAGCGGGTGGTCGTTGTGGACGACTCGATCGTTCGCGGGACCACCCAGCGGGCCATCGTGGCCATGCTGCGCGAGGCCGGGGCCGCGGAGGTGCACGTGCGGATCTCCAGCCCTCCGGTGGCGTGGCCCTGCTTCTACGGCATTGACTTCGCGCGCCGCGACGAGCTCATCGCGGGTCGCGAGTCGGTAGCCGAGATCATGGCGACCATCGGGGCCGACTCGCTCGGCTACGTCTCGCTGGAGGGCCTGATCGCGGCCACCACCGTACCGGCCGGGCGGCTCTGTCATGCCTGCTTCGACGGCCGCTACCCGATCCCGGTCGCCGAGGCCGAACGAGGCAAGCACGTGCTCGAGGACATCAGGTCATGACGCGGCCGGACCCGAACGGCGGGCTCGGCTACGCGGCGGCGGGCGTCGACACCGGCGCGGGGGACCGGGCGGTCGAGCTGATCCGCGAGCACGTCGCCCGGACCTCGCGGCCCGAGGTCATCGGGGGGATCGGCGGATTCGCAGGCCTGTTCGACGCGCGGCGCCTGGCCGCCTACCGGCGGCCGGTGCTGGCCGCATCGACCGATGGCGTAGGTACCAAGGTGGTGATCGCCAGCCGCCTCGGCCGGTACGACACGGTCGGCATCGACCTGGTCGCGATGGTGGCTGACGATGTGGTGGCGTGCGGAGCGGAGCCGCTGTTCCTCACCGACTACGTGGTCTGCGGATCGGTGATCCCGGAGCGGGTGGCCGCGATCGTCTCCGGCGTCGCGGCCGGCTGCGCCCAGGCCGGCTGCGCGCTGCTCGGCGGCGAGACCGCCGAGCACCCCGGTCATCTCGGGCCGGATGACTTCGACCTGGCCGGGGCGGCCACCGGGGTGGTCGAAGCCGACGAGCTGCTCGGCCCGGACCGGGTAAGACCCGGCGACGCGGTGATCGCGATGGCCTCCTCCGGATTGCACAGCAACGGGTTCTCGCTGGTCCGGATGATCCTGGACCGGGCCGGCCTCACCCTCGACGCCGAACTGCCCGGGCTGGCCCGGCCGATCGGTGAGGAGCTGCTCGTCCCGGCCCGCATCTACGCGCGGGACTGCCTGTGGCTCGCCCGCCAGTGCGACGTTCACGCCTACGCGCACATCACGGGGGGCGGCCTGGCAGCCAACCTGGCCCGGGTGCTGCCACCGGGCACGGCCGCGGTGATCGACCGCGGCAACTGGCGCCCGCCCCCGGTGTTCGGCGTACTGGCCGCGTCCGGCGGCGTGACCCGGGACGAGATGGAGCGGGTCTTCAACATGGGCGTGGGCATGGTGGCCGTGGTGGCGGCGGAAGCCGCGGACCAGGCGGTCGGGCTGCTCACCGCGCGCGGCGTCCCCGCCTGGCTCGCGGGGGAGGTTACCCGGGGTTCGCAGCCCCGCGGCAGCGTGCGGCTGACCGGGTCTCATCCCGGCTGAAAGGCCGGATCACGGCTGAGAGCGCGGGATCCC
>DASXLW010000122.1:0-1515 GCA_036496025.1 Streptosporangiaceae bacterium | reverse complement strand
CCACCGGCATGAACGCGAACATCCGCACCATCGGCGGCAGCATCGGCGCCGCCGTGATGGCCAGCATCGTCACCGCGAAGCTGGAGCCGTCCGGGCTGCCCGTCGAGTCCGGTTACACGACCGGGTTCGGGATCATGGCCGGCGTCCTGGTGATCGCCGCGCTGGCCGGCGTGCTGATCCCGTCGCAGCGGCGGGTGCGCGGCGTGGCCGGCGCGGCCGCCGAAGAGGCGGCGGCCGTCGGTACGCTGGCGATGTCCGGGGACGCGCTGACCGGGGAGGCCGCGGCCGGCGAGACGGTGGCGAGCGAACTGGGCGAGTGAGGGAGGGACCGGTGACCGGCGAGCCCGTAGTCAGTGACCCGGCGGTGCCCCGGTCGCCGGCCGGGCGGCGCGACGCGGTCCGCAACTACCACCGGATCCTGGAGGCGGCCCGCGACGTGCTCGGCGAGTCGGGCGCCGACGCGAGCATGGAGGAGATCGCCGCCCGGGCCGGGGTCGGCGTCGGCACCGTGTACCGGCGGTTCGCCAACAAGGACGCCCTGATCGACGAGCTGCTGCGGCTTTCGATGGCCGAGGGACTCGCCGCCGCCAGGCAGGCCCTGGCGTGCCCCGGCGGCGACGGCCTTGAGTGGCTGCTGCGCGGGCTCGGGGCGCTGTTCGCCGGGCACGCCCGCTACGCGCACCTGCTGCTGCAGCGCAGCACCGACGGGGCCGCAACGCAGGAGATGCGGGCCGCGGTCGAGGAGCTCACCGCCCGCGCGCTGGCGGCCGGCACGGTGAACCGAGACGTAACCCTGGGCGATGTGATGGTGTTGATCTGGGCCATGCGCGGGCTCACGGAGACCACCGGCGAGATCGCGCCAGGGACCTGGCAGCGGTTCCTTGACATCCACCTGGCGGGCCTGCGCGCACCGGGCCGGCTCAGCGCCAGCCCGTCGATGTCCGCCGGGCAGCTGTCGGAACTGCTACCGCCCGTCGAGGCCGGCCAGCCCTGAGCCGCAGGGCCGGCCAGGACGCGCGAAGGGCCGGCCGGCGCGGTCCCAGTGACGGCGGCTCAGTGCTGGTGGCTTGGCGGCACGTCGAGCGCCGGGTTGCGGTCGAAGAAGCCGAACGGCTTGAGCCAGAACGAGACGATGTCCGCCGGCATCACCGGCCAGTCCTCCGGACGGGTGATGTGGTGCAGGCCGAACACGTACCAGAGCACCACGTCGGTGTTCTCGATCGGCCGGTTGGCCTCGGTCCAGGCCGGGAGGCCGGTATCGGCCTGCGCCTGGACCGGGAAGTCACCGCAGGGCCAGCGCTCGTCCTGGTGGTACGGGGTCACCCAGAGCGTGTGCCCGATGACCTGGGCCCGCTGGAAGGCCGGGGAAGCCGGGTCGAGAATCGGCGGGAACGCCGCCGAGGGGATGAGCTTGTAGGCGACCGGTGTGCCGAGGCCGTTGCGCACGTTGTCGTTGACGACCTTCCAGCCGCGCTGCGTCGCCCAGTCGTAGTCCTGCTTCCCCTCCGCCTCGGT
>DASXLW010000121.1:0-20510 GCA_036496025.1 Streptosporangiaceae bacterium | reverse complement strand
AGACGACTGGCGCCGTGCTGGCCGGCCGGGCCGGGTGGGATGTGGCCAGGGAAGGTATGGACCATGGTCATCGCCCCTACGGCGGCGCCTGGGCCGGGCCGATCTTCGTGCTGACGCACCATCCCGAGGACGCAAAGCCCGTCGAGGACGTTACCTTCCTGAACTGTGACGTGGCCGACGCGGTGCGGATCGGGCTTGATGCCGCAGGAGGAAAGAACCTTGAGGTCTTCTCGCCCACGATCGGACGGCAGCTCCTTGAACGCGGCCTGATTGACGAGATCGACTTGCACCTGGCGCCGGTGCTGCTCGGTGAGGGGATCCGGCTCTTCGACAATCCTGGTGGCCGGCCAGTCCGCCTGGAGCGGGTCAACGCCACAGAACCGGCTGAGGCGGTGAACGTGCGCTACCACCAGGTCAGCTAGCAGCCCTTCCGGCAGCCCGGCCAGGCAGCCCGCCCCGGGATTCCGAGGGTCATGATGGATCCCCGGACTGTGATCCCGGCTGCCTCATGTCGGGTGGCGGCACCTGTATCTGCAGCAGCGGCAGCATGCGACCGGGAATGGAGGCAGAGGGCGTTGCGCCGATGCGCTGAGCGCCCATGGCGCGGTAAAAGCCCTCGGCACCCGGATCAGCACCAATGCGAAGCGTGACGAACCCGGCCTTCTGAGCGGTCCTCATGGCGTGCTGCCATAGGCGACGGCCCACGCCAGTACCGATCCATTCGGGCTCCACCCACATGTTGCCGAGCTCGCCAACGGGCGGGTGTCCGTCCACGCTGTAAAAGCCGAGGATCTGACCGGCTGCCTCGGCCACCACGATGCACCGGCCAGGTACCTCATCAGGCCGGATAGTCAGCTCCGCCCGGCACGAGTCCAGAAAGACCTGGTCATAATCCCAGTACCCCTTCGATCGCAAAGCCAGCTCGCTCAGCAGGTCCGCTTCGGCGGGCCGGGCTGGCCGGAGCCGTATTTCCGCCACCGGTGCATCATGACATCGCTGCGCCCGCCGCTCGTGCACGAGACTCGCGCCTGGACCGCGACTCAGCACAGGCCAGCCCGGTGCAGTCGTTCCCGGGCTTCGCCTTCGGCCAGGCTGACGAGTGGCTGTCCGGCGGCGTACTCCTTCTTGGCGTCGAAGGCCCGCGTCCACACACCCACCGCCCAGCAGCGCTGCACCTCGTCGCGGCTGAACGGCCGCCCCCGGGCGGCGGCGTAGGCGTCGAGGAAGTCGCCGGTCTCGGTCACCGTGGCCGGCGCCGGGTAAATGGCCGCGGCCAGCCCGGCGATGACCGCTTCGCTGTCGGTGATGAGGCTGTCCCAGTCGTAGGCCACCAGCAGCCGGTTACCCTGCCAGCGGAGGTTGTCGGTAAACCAGTCGCCGTGCCCGATGACGGCCTGATCGTGTCCTTCCCGCAGCCGCTGCCGGGCGGCCTGCCCCGCCGCGTCGATCCAGTCCGGCCCGCTCACCCGGTTCAGGTCGACGTCTTGGTCTTCGGGCCAGGGCCACAGGCCGCCCGCATCGTGGTTCCAGGCGGTCCACGCCGGAGCGGGCGCGAGCGAGGGCACTTCTTCCGGAGCCGGGGCGAGGTGGACCAGTTGCGCGAGCGCAACCGCGAACGGCTCAGCGTTGCGCCCGGAGCTGGGCAGCATGGCCCCGCCCGGCACGTGGCTTTCCGCAGTGGCCTGGTACTCGCCGAACGGTGCCGGGCCAGCGAGCGGCTGCGGGCACGGATAGCCTGACTCAAACAGGCGCCGTTGTACCTCGGCGCACGCGGCGATCCGCGCCTCGGGAGTACGGACCTTGACCACAACCTCGCGACCGTCTGCCAGCCGCGCTCCGACTACCCGTGCGAGGTGACCCGTCCGGAACAGCTCCGCCTCCGTCGGGCTACCCAGATGCAGCTCGCACCACGCGGACAGGCTCGCCGGATCAGCCACGGGAAGCTCGAACGCCATCTGCTCATTGTCACCGCGCCGCTGCCCTTCGGTGCGCTCGGCCGACAGTAATTATCCCTGTAACTGAACCCGCGACCCATGGCGCTGTGCAGCGGTAGTTGTGGCTTACCCGCTGGCGGTCCCGGACTCGATCAGGGTCTTGCCGCCGCCGCCGCTGACGGAGCGGTCGCCTACGGCGGTGCACACCGCCGCCGTGGCGCAGGACACGCCCGGCAGCTCGCTGTCGCCCCCAGGGTGGGGGCTGGGTACCCTCGTCCAACTCGTGCCGTTCCAGGACTCGATGAGTGTCACGATCCCCGTCCCGTTGGTGTCGTAGTAACCCGCGGCGGTGCACGCGGCCGCCGAGGCACAGGACACGCTGAGGAGGGTGTTATCGGTTCCGGGGTTGGGGCTGGGCACTACCGACCAGCTGGTGCCGTTCCAGGACTCGACCAGGGTCCCGCGTCCGCCGGTCCCCCCGTAGCCCACGGCCGTACAGGCGGCCGCCGAGACACACGAAACGCCCTCGAGGACGTTGTCGCCGCTGGGGTTGGGGCTGGGCACCACCGACCAGCTGGTGCCGTTCCAGGACTCGACCAGGGTCCCGGTGCCGGGGTTCCCGAAGCCCACGGCCGTGCACGCAGTCGCCGAGACACATGACACGCCTTTGAGGACGCTGTCGTCGCTGGGGTTGGGGCTGGGCACCGCCGACCAGCCGGTGCCGTTCCAGGACTCGATCAGGGTGTTTAGGGTGATGCCGCCGGTGCCGGTGTAGTAGCCCACCGCCGTGCACGCGGCCGCGGACACACATGACACGCCATAGAGCGCCTGTGGCGTCCCGGAGTTGGGGCTGGGCACCACCGACCAGCGGGTGCCGTTCCAGGATTCGACCAAGGTCTTGGGGTCGCGGCGGTTGTAGTAGCCCACCGCCGTGCACCCGGCCGCCGACACACACGACACGCCGTCGAGGAAGTTGAGGCCCTTCTGGTTGGGGCTGGGCACCACCGACCAGCGGGTGCCGTTCCAGGACTCGACCAGGGTCCTGGTAGCGCCGCCGCCAGTGGGCTCGTAGCCGCCGACAGCCGTGCACGCGGCCGCCGATACACACGACACGCCGTCGAGGAAGTTGAGGAGGCCGATCCGGTTGGGGCTGGGCACCACCGACCAGGTCAGGGTCCGTGCGCTCGCCGGGGCTGAGGCGCCCAGCAATACCAGCCCGGCCAGCACGGCACCGGCTGGCAGCCTGCTGCCCGCGAGCAGGAAGCGCCGGGTGCGCCGATCTGACCCGCCAGTTACCCACGCCAGGATTCCCACGGCTACCACCTGCCTCTGCGGCGGCCGCGGAACAGGAAGCCGCGCAGGCCCTCACCCTCACGCTGTCGCCGCTAGCGGGCGTTCGGCTGGACCATGCGTAGCTGCCTGGCCCTGACTGAGCGCCTGCTGGTATGACGCACGGTCATGGTTCCAGGTTGACAGCGGCACGGAAGAACCATTGCTGGTCAGCGCGTCCTAGCCCGCTCCCTCTGCTCGCAGGCGCCGAAACCAAGTGAGTGGCCGCCGTGTCAATGCTCGGGCGACCTTCGATCTCTCCGAGGTGCCACTTGCCGAAGTGCTCGGTCGCGTAGCCGGCGTCCGAGAGGAGCTCCGGAGACGAGGGCGAGGCAGCATGACGAGCGGCTCGTTTACAAATCCGTTTTACAAACTGCCTGCTGGCGGGCATGCCAGAGGCCCGGAGGATGCGCCTCCGGGCCTCTGGCGTCTGCTTTCCTGGTAGCGGGGGCGGGATTTGAACCCGCGACCTCTGGGTTATGAGCCCAGCGAGCTACCGAACTGCTCCACCCCGCGTCGAGTGCGTAGTCACTTTAGTTCGTCGCGGCGTCACGGGCAAATCAGCCCGCACGGGCGCGGCCACCCCGTCGGCCCGCTGCGGGCCTGATCCGGCACAGCGTTCCATCCGCGCCGCCGCGTCTCAGGGCACTGCACCGGTACCCGCCCCGCTGTCTAGCTCGTCCATGAAGTTCCCCAGCACGGCGAGCCCCGTCGGCAGGCTGGGCCGGCCCAGCCCGATCCTGAAGTGATTGGTCTCGATCTCGAACATGGGCCCTGGTATCAGCAGGACGCCGTGCTCCCTGACCAGCCGCTCGCAGAACGCGGCCACCGGCAGGTCGATCAACAGCTCGGGGAAGCCGATGCTGCCGCCCCGCGGGCGCACCCAGCGCACGGCGTCGGCCCGCCGGCGCATGAACTCATCGACCAGGCCGAGATTCCGCGTGATGCCGTCCAGCGCCCGGCCGATGAGGCGATCAGCGGCCCGGACGGCGATCAGCGCGAGCACTTCGCTCGGCGCCGAGGCACAGATCGTGGTGAAGTCCTTCGCCGCCTGCATACGCCGGTTCAGGTCGGCGTCGCGGCACACCGTCCAGCCCAGCCGCACCCCGGGCAGGCCGTAGGCCTTGGACAGGCCGCCCAGGCTGATGGCCCGCGGATGCAGGTCGGCTGCGGCCGGCAGCCGGTCCGCAGGATCAAGCTCGAGCCCGCGGTACACCTCATCGCTGAACAGGTGGGCGCCGCACGAGTCGGCCAGCTCGACCACGCGCCGCTGTGCGGTGGCGCTCAGCACGGCTCCCGTCGGGTTGTGCGGGAAGTTGATGTAGATCAACTTCGTGCGCGCGGTCAGGGCGGCCGCGAGCTCATCGGTGTCCAGCGCCCAGCCGCGGTCCTCGCGCAGCGGCACGAGCGTGACCTGCGCGCCCACCGAGCGCGGGATCTCATAGGACGACTGGTAGGCCGGCGTGATGCCCACCATGTGGTCACCGGGCTCGAGCACGGCCGCGGCGACATGGAAGATCGCTTCCTCCGGGGCGCTGAAAACCAGGACATCCGCGAGATCGCAGCCGGAGAACTGGCCCGCTACCGCCTCGCGCAGCGCGGGCAGCCCGGCCGACTCGGTGTAACCGAGCCACAGCTCCTCCCAGCGGCGGCGGCCGTCCTCGTCGGCCAGTGCGAGCAACTCGGGCAGGCGCATCGCCTCGGGGTCGCTGCTGCCGAGCAGGATCTTGGCGCTGAACTCCCACTCGGCGAAGTACCGTTCGAGCCGGAAGTCACGAAATCGCACACCCGCAGCCTACGCACCGGCGCCGCGCTCCCCGGCTGCCGCCGGGCGCACGGACCCTAGGGCTCCGCCATCCAGATCGTGTACCGGATCGGCCAGGTGGTGGTCGGCGGCCTGGTCAGCTCGTGTGCGTCCTGCCTCGTGGTCAGGTTGACGACCTCACGTGACACGCCGAAGGGGGCGACCTGGGCCCGGCTCGAACCGAGCAGCACGGGCCGCCGGCGGACCTGCCGGATCCCGACCACCACCTGCTGCAAAGACAGCGGCGTGACCCGGTCCATCCGCGCCGTGGGGGTATCGCACCCGCCCCGGATGAGCTGCGTGAAGGCGTTGCCGACCCGCGGATCCACGATCACCACAGACGCCCCGGGCCCGATCGCGGCGCACAGCTTGTTGACGGCGGTGATCTCACCCTGGCCGGTCCGCTGGAAAGCCAGGCCGTCCGGCGCTGACCCTGGCTGGGTCCGTCCGGTGGACGAGACACCGACGCCGAAGGTAGTCAAGGCGGTAGGCAGCAGCAGGGCGCCCACGCACAACACCGCCACTGCGGACGCCGCGATCTTCCCCGCGCCGCGTGTGCCCGCCCGGGCGGTCAGCCAGGCCGCCGCCCACACCGCGACCAGGATCAGGCCAGGCAGGACGACTGGCACCAGCCGACGGCTCGCCCACGGCTGGTCCGGGACGGTACCGGGCCGCCACAGGACGCTGGCGGTCACCCAGCCGATCATCAGCAGCGGCAGCGCCCACATCCGGGCCACGCTGAACGGGTCATTCCAGGTGATGAGCGCGCGCAACAGCCGCCGGGCGAGCAGCGCGAGCCCGCAGACGGCTAGCAGCACGGCAGGCAGGCCGATGTACCAGATCACCCAGTACAGCGTGTCCTCCGCGTACAGCCGTCTCGGGTCGAGCGGCAGGCCCGCGGCCCGCTGCAAGTAGCCGACATACGCGATCACCTTCGAACCGGAGTCCGCGCGCACGGTCTGCACGTACGGCCGCACGGCGAAGCCGATCGCGGCCAGGACGACCAGCGCCGCCGCCGCGTCCGGCAGCCAGCGCAGCGGTCGCGCGGTCAGCACGCGCCTCGCCGCGCGGCGCACCCGCCCCGTCCGCGTCAGCAGCACGCAGGCTACGGTGACCGCCGTCACCCCCGCCGCGATGAATCCGAGCGTACGCAGCCAGGGTGCCAGCTCGTCAAGATACGGCCGCGCCAGCAGGTACCCGTCGGCCAGCCCGTATCCGACCCCGATGACCAACCCGATGCCGAACGGCAGCCACTGCGGCTTCCCGGAGGCGAACAAGATCCCGATGACCACTATGGCCGGCAGCACGTCGGTCAGCCCGCCCACCTGGACCGCGGAAGTCAGGCCGAGAGACAGCCCGCCGAGCGCGGCCAGCGCGACGCCCGGGCTCGGGCCGGTCCGCCACCATCGGGCCCCAGGATCAGACGCCCGGGCGGGTGCGCCCAGCGAGTCGATGAGCAGGCACAGCCCTCCGAAGAGCAGGATCTGGAGTAGTGGCTCGCCGAACGGAGCGCGGCTCGTGTACTGCTCGGGAAGGGCCACGGCCAGCACGACCGCGGCCGCGGGCGCCCACCGCGGCCCGCACAGCCTGCCAGCCAGCCCCGCGAACGTGAGCACCGCCAGGGCGCCGAGCACCGGCCCCACCAGCAGCGCGGCGTGAATCCCGCCCGCCCAGAAGGCAGCCGCGAGCGCGCTCGGCAGCCCGGCCAGGAATTGCGGGGACAGCGACCCGCCATGCTGGGCGAACCCAACGCTGGCGAAGCTAAGGCCAGGGTGCGCCCCGCCGAATGCCGCCGCCGACGTCGGAATGGAAGCCGAGCCATGCTGTGCGATCCAGTAGCCGAACTGCAGCGATGTGCCCTGATCGCTAGCCACGACGAGCGGCTGGGACTTCTCCAGGATCTGCCACGCGGCGAATCCGCCGGCCACCGCGACGGTGCCGAGCACCGACCACCACGGCGCTCGGTCACCGAGACCCGGCCGGGCCTGGGCACTGGCGGGCCAGCAGGCGGGGACCCGCCGCAGGCCGAAGATGATTAGAACCAGCGCCAGCGGGATAGAGATCACGAGCATGGGGGCAACCGCGAAACTCCCGGCCAGCAGCAGCGGTATGGCAGGCAGGAGCCAAGCGATGACCAGCAGGGGGGGCAGCAGGGTGAGCCGGGTGAACCCCCGGCCGCTCCCTGCCAATGGGGCGGTAACGCGGCGTACCGCCGCTGCTGGGCGGCGCGTGACGTCGCGAGCACGGCGGACCATCCGCGTGATGACCGGGGCGAGCGAATGGCGGCCCGGCCGCGATCCAGCCCGGGCGGGCCCCTCCGCGACGTCGAGCTCGGCGGTGTCCTGCCGCGAGCCCGTTTCCTGCGCCGAGCCCGTTTCCCCTGTCCCGGCGGGCCTAGACGGCGCTGTGGCCCCAGCGGCCGCGGTCCCAGAAGCCGCGGCAGTCTCAATCGCCCCAGAAACCGTTTCCGTCCCGGTAGTCTCTTCCGCTTTGGCGGCCGCTCCGGTTCCGGCAGTCTCTTCCGCCCCGGCGGACGCTCCGGTGCCGGCAGTCTCTACCGTCCTGGCGGGCGCTGCCGACTCGTCGGTTGCCGCGGCCTGGCCCGAGGTCACCGTGGGCTGGTTCGCCCTATCCCAAGGCTCACCCTCCGCCGTCACCCACGGGTCCTCCGTCGTCGCCTCCGTCTGGTCGAAGGCGTCCGGCGGGGCACCATCGCTGGCGCCCGCGACCGGCGGGGCGTCCTGCGTCGGCGGACGCCTGTCAGCCAGCCTGCCGGCCTCCTCCTCCGGAGGTTCCGAGCCTGCAGGCCGGCGCGATCGGCGGAGTCCACGACGCACGCACCCCACCTTAAGGGGAACCAACAAGGGGTTGTGATCGTCGTATGACATGGGTAGAAGTCACCGGAACCGAGGTCAGGGCGTGGCCTCGCGGTTGTTTGACTTCGTCACGACCAAATCCCGATCTCGTCGTGACCGCATACGATAACGTGCACGGAGCCCCCGAGCTTGTGCGCTTGGAAGCCAGCTAGTGAGGCGCTGGAGACCAATGAGCCGCTACGACGACTACGACGACGACGATACGGGCGGGTACGAGCCGCGCGGGCGCCGCGGACACGGCTCGCGTCGCCGTCGGATCGTCGGCTGGATCGCGGTCATCACCACTGTCCTTGTGACCGGTACCTCACTCGTCGCCTACGCGGCCTACCTGAACACGCTGCACAGCATCGAGACGTTCAGCACCGCCGGTCTCGGCAGCCACCGACCCCGCGCCTACGACGCGTCGGAGAATATCCTGCTCGTCGGGTCGGACAGCCGGGCTGGAAACAACGAGAAATTTGGCGGCAGGTTCGTCCAGGGCCAGCGCTCGGACACCATGCTGATCGTGCACATCAGACCGCATCACCAGGGCGCGGTGGTGGTGAGCCTGCCCCGCGACAGCGAGGTCCCGATCCTGGCCTGCAAGGGCGACACCAAGCACGGATACCAGGGCCAGCCGGCCGTAGCAGGCCAGACCGAGATGCTGAACGCCACCTTCGCCCTCGGCGGCCCGCTGTGCTTGTGGAAGACGGTCGAGCAGGAGACCGGAATCCGGATCGACCACTATGTCGGGCTTACCTTTTCCGGATTCATCAACGTCATCAACGACATCGGCGGGGTGAACGTCTGCCTGCCCAGGTCCGTTCACGACCCAAAGTCCGGGCTGAACCTGAGCAGGGGCGAGCATCACGTCAAGGGGTTCGAGGCACTGGCCTTCTGGCGCGAGCGCTACGTCGGCGAGGGCTCCGACCTGCAGCGGATCCAGCGTCAGCAGTACCTGATGGCCGGGCTCATGCAGGAAGTGAAGACCGGCGGGCTGCTCAGCAACTACCCCCGGATGTACTCGGTGCTGCGCGACACGGCCAAGGCCCTGACCGTGGACCAGGGGCTCTCGCTGAGCGATATGGTCTCGCTGGCGGAGAACCTGCGCACGCTGACGAGCAAGTCGGTGCGGTTCATCACCGTGCCCAACGCACCGGATCCGAGCAATCCCAACCGTGTGGTGTGGCAGTACCCGCAAGCGAAGTATCTGTTCCGCGCGATCGAGCACGACGCCCCGATAGCCAAGCCGACGAAGAAGAAGGCGGGATCGCAGTCCACCACGCTGAGCACGGTCAGCCCGAGCAAGGTCCAGGTCGAGGTGCTCAACGGCAACGGCGTCCAGGGCGCGGCCGGCCAGGCGGCCGGTGAGCTGACCGGCAAGGGCTTCCACGTGGTCGGTACCACCAACGCGACCAACTCCAACTACACCGACAGCATCCTCGAGTACTCCACAAAGACCGAACTGCCCATGGTGAACACGCTCAAGGCTCAGCTCAGCTCGGTACATGTGCAGCAGGTGCCGGGTCTCACGCCGGGCACGATCGACCTGATCATCGGATCGACTTTCAGCGGGCTCCACGGTTCTTCGTCCGCGACCGGTTCCCCCTCCCCCGGCTCGTCCGCGTCGCCTTCGGGATCAAGCTCAGCCGGGCACCTGAGCAAGGCGTCGTACGGCGGGATCAACGGCAGCACGAACATCTGCAGCGACTCTGGCGCCTTCACCGGCCCGGACAACCCGAACAAGGGCACCTGACCGCGAGCCGACCGGGTCTCAGGACCGGCCAGACTTAACCGGGCCTAGGAAAGTCGGCCGCGCCGACCCCGGACGCGCCCGGCCGGAGCTAGGACGTGTCGGCGGCCGACGCCGGGAGGGGCCTGACCTCACGGCGGCCGGCCAGAGCCACGAGCAGCCACGCCACCAGGGCCGCGGGGTAGATGTAGTACCCGAACCTGGTCGCCGGGGCCAGCGTGAACATCAGCGTCAAGCCGACGATGAGCCGCCAGGTAGCCGACGGCACATCTTTCGGCGGCGCGACCACCAGCCACGCCGCGACGCCGAGGCCGGCCAGCCCAAGTAGCCCCACGGCGATCAGGTGGCCGGTGTGTCCGGTCTGCGCCAGCAGGTGCCCGGGCAGCGGGCTGGCCGCCATCGACTTGATCTTCGTCAGCCCGAGCGGGAACGAGATCGTGTTCGCGACCAGGGAGCCGGGCCAGACAGCGGCGACCGGCCCCACCAGCACCGCGCAGGCCGCCGCCGCGGTGGCCGTGAAGACGGCGGCGGCGCGCCGGCCGTCCCGCGCCGCGAGCAGCACGATCGCGATGACGAGCGCAGGCCAGGCAGTGGCCTTCATGGCGGCGTCGATGCCGAGCACGAGCCCGGCGAGCAGGGGGTGCGGCCCGTGCCGTGAGGTTCGCCACAGCAGGGCCAGGCCCAGGCACATCAGCGCCAGTACGGGGATGTCCGTGCCGCCGACGGCGAGCTCGAAGGCGATCACGGGGCTGGCCGCGATCAATATCGTCCACCGGACCCAGTCCCGCGCTCCCGCCACCGCCAGCGCCAGCGCCAAGACGACCAGGAAGGCCAGGCCGAACCAGATCCGCGGGTCGGTCAGCACTCCCGAGCCGGCCAGCGCCCGCGGCAGCCCGAACAGCGTCATGACCGGCAGGTACGGATCGTAGGAGTTCGGGTTGTGGGTCGCGGCCAGCGCGGCGGTGCCCAGGTACGGCATGCCGTGGTGCACCAGCAGCTCGGCAGACCGGACGATCACGCTGACCTCGGGCTGCTGCCTGCCCTGCGTGGCCAGCCAGCCGAGCGGGACGAGCAGCGCGCCGCACAGGCCGAGCCCCAAGGCCAGGTCCAGTCCCCGCTGCCGCCAGCTGAGCACCGCCACGGCCGCCAGCAGGTACCCGGCCGCGGCGGCCGACCCCCAGAGCCGGTGCAGGTCATTGGTGGTGAACAAGGCGACCGCGCCGGCGAACAGGGCGCACGCGGCGAAAGTGCCGGCCACCCACTGACGGGGGATGGTCGTAAGCGACCCCCACCCGGGACCCAGGCCGGGTTTTCGGCTCCCGGGCGCCCCCCGTCTCACCGCGAGCACAGACACGCTGGCCCTTTCACGCGATAGATCCTAGCTAGTGAGCTCCTGACGGATGAATTTATTTCCGTGGCCCTCCATCCTCCGGGCCGTCCTGTCCAGCGTACGGACGGCGGGCGGCGGGCGGTATCCGGCTAGCACCACTCTTGTCACCGCAGATCTTCGCCGTCCCGGACGGCCAGCCAGCAGGTCAGGCTGTCCCAGCCGAAGAGCAAGCCCAGGTAACCAGCCAGCGCGATGTAGAAGGCCGTCTCGATGCCCAGCATCCCGCCGATTCCGGCCGCCAGCATCCGCCCCTCCCAGCCGAGGCCGGCCGCGGCCACCTTGGGCCCGGGCGACACCCCGTAACGGTGCCGGTACAGCAGATCCATGTGGTGCAGCGCGATGACCGCGATCAGCGCGAACGTAGCCGGGGCGGGCACCCGGAGCGCGAACGCCAGCGCGGCCAGGTAGACATACTCGCCCGCCTGCAGCAGCGCCGGTACCAGCCAGTCGCCCCGCCCGTCGTGCGGATGATCGGCGCCGAGCGCGGCCAGCAGCATGGCCACCGCCGGGGTGAGCAGCAGCACCCCCGGCAGGTTGCGCAGGCCTAGCGCGGCCAGCACGCCGGTGACCGTGAGGCCGGCCACGGCCGGCAGCAGCGGCGGCAGCTGGCCTTGCACCACCCGGCCGATCTGGCGCGCCAGGGGGCCGTCATCGCGGCACGCCACGATGTCGCCCGCGCCCTGGCCGTCGCGAGCCGAACGGCCGGCCCGCTGGCGGTCGAAGGCATCGCCGGCTGTCGTCATCGCGCCCCGCTTCGGACGGTGCGGTCGCCATCCCCCGCGTCACTGACCGTGGCGGGCACCCGGCCGATCACGGCCCGTTCGGCCACCGAATAACCCAGGGCGACGACTCCCCAGCCCACGAGCACGATCAGGGCCACTCGCGGACCCCACACGGGCGCGGTGACGGCGATCAGCAAAGTTCGCTCGGCGGCGGGCAGGGTGACGCTCTGCCCAGCCAGCCGCAGCACCGGATAGCGGGGGCCGCGCATCTCCTGCCGGGCAGGCGCGGCCGATGCGTAGCAGGCGTCGGCCATCTGCCGCACCGCCAGCAAGATCATCGCTGCGATAGCAAGCTCCCAGGCTTGCGAGGGCCGGGCCGATGACCAGCCGACGGCCAGGCCCGCGTAGACCGCGTACTCGCCGACCGCCGCGGTCATCGCGTCCAGCCAGCCGCCGAAGGCGGCCGCGGCGAGGCCGCCCGCGGCCAGCAGGCCGAGCGCCTGGCGGACCGGGAGCGCGGCGCACAACAGCACCGCGCCGGCGATCAACCCGGATCTGCTGCCGGCGGCGAACCAGCCCGCCGCGCATCCGGTGAGGGCGAGCGCGGTGAGGGCGAGGGTGTTCGGCGCCAGCCCGCGGCCCCCGGCCCAGCGGGCGATCCGGCCGGCCAGCGGGGCCACGGCCAGCGCGGCCACCAGCCCGTCCTCTTGGCCCGGCCGCGGCTGACGGACGGCCCGGCCGGCAGCCGGCCCTGGCGCGCGGCCGATGCTCTCGGCGCCCCTGACGTTCAGCGAGGTCAGCTTGACGCCGCTGCCGGCGACGCCCTCGATGAGGGCCGCAGCGGCATCGTTGAGCTCAGCGTTCACCCGCATCTTGCGGTTGATCCCGCGGACGGAGAGGTGATGCCGGGGGCGGCTGTTCCGCGGGCCGCCCCCGGCGGCGGCCTGCTCGGCCAGGGCCTCCGCCACACCTGCCACGGCGGGCAGGTCCTGCGCGGCGACGAGGAGCGTCCCGCTGGTGGTGATGGCCGCGGAGCCGGGCCGGGCGAGCAGCGCGGCCAGCGCGGCCCGCGGGGTCGCCAGCACACGGGCCGCGGTGCAGACCAGGACCGGCTCGGCAGACCGGCGCGCGGTGTCCGCGACCGCCCGCAGGCCGTCCGCCGCATCGGCGCACATGGCCGCCTCGACCCGCCGCACCCCGGCGTCCAGCAGGCGCCGGCCCATGCCGTCGATCATCGCCGAGTCGCCCGCCAGCCGGTCCCCGGGCTGACGGTATGGCTGGGTCATCGCGGACAGCCGGTCGGGCGCGGCCGCCAGCAGCAGCGCCACGGTCATAGTGGCCTCCTACCGGCGAGCCGCTGGCCTCGCCCCGGCTTACGGCGTCTCGGATGCTCCCGGTCCAGCGTACCGGCGGGGCGCCCGAAGACTGGGCTACCATGCGGCGGTGCGCGAACGTAATGCCCAGCTCCGGCCGGCGGCGGCGACCGCGGCGGCCGTGGTGCTGGCCAGCGGCGCGGGGATCCGGGTGGGCGGTGACCGGAACAAGGTGTACCTGCCGCTGGGCGGCCGGAGCGTGGTGGCGTGGTCGCTGCGCACCTTGGCGCGGGTGCCCGAAATCGGCGTGCTGGTGCTGGTGGTCCGGCCGCAGGACGGCGAACTGGCCGGGCAGGTGCTGGCCGCCGAGTGCGCCGGCCTCGACGTGGAGGTCGTGCACGGCGGCGCGATGCGCCAGGAATCCGAGCTGATGGCGCTGCGCCGGCTCGGACCGCGGATCAGCGCCGGGAAGATCGACGTGGTGCTGATCCACGACGCGGCGCGGCCGCTGGTCACTGCGGAACTGGCCGCGGCGGTGCTCGCGGCGGCCAGGCAGGCGGGCGGCGCGGTGCCCGGCGTGGCCCGCGACGGCCTGACGCTGGCCAGCGAGGATGGCACCGCGGCCGAGGCCGACCTCGGCACGATGATGGCCATGCAGACGCCGCAGGGATTCGCGGCCGCCCCGCTGCTGGCCGCTTACGAACGGGCGGCCGCCGACGGGTTCACCGGCACGGACACCGCGGCCTGCGTGACCCGGTATTCCGGCATCCGGGTGCGGTGCATTCCCGGCGACGAGCGCAACATGAAGATCACCTATCCGCACGACCTCGTCGTGGCGGCGAAGCTGGCGGCCGCCGATGCCTGACCCGGCGGGAACCGCCATGCGCACGGTGGCCGCGGTGCTCGCCGCGCCCGCCGACGGGCCGGCCGGCGCGGCGTTGCTCGCACCGCTGGCCGGGCGGCCCGTCATCGAGCACTCGGTGGCGGCGTTCGAGGCGTCTCCCCTGGTCGACGAGATCCTGGTAGTGACGCCGCCCGCGCTGGCCGCGCGGACCGGGGTGTTGCTCGCGGCCGCGGGTCACCGCAAGGTGTCCCGGGTGATCGCGGGCGGCGCGACCAGGATCGAGGCTGCCTGGCAGGCGATCCGGATCCTGGGCGAGGCTGACGGCAACCTGCTCCTGCACGACGCGGCCCGGCCGCTGATCGGCCCGCGGGTCATCGAGGACTGCGTCGCGGCGCTGCGCACCTACCCGGCGGCCTGCGCCGCCGTCCCCGCCTCGGACACGATGGTGAAGGTCGATAAAGATCTCATTACCGAACGGCCGCCACGAGACCGGCTGCGCCGCCGGCAGACCCCGCAAGGATTCCGGCTGGAGGTCATCCGCCGCGGTTACGAACTCGCGCTCGCCGACCCGGGCTTCGCGCCCGCCGACGACTGCGGGATCGTGCTCCGGTACCTGCCGGAGGTCCCGGTCCGGCTGGTGCCGGGCAGCGAGCGGAGCGTCACGGTCACCGCTCCGGCCGACATTGAGATCGCCGAGGCACTCCTGGCCCTGGGATCGCGTATCACCATCCGTTAGCGCGGAGCATTAGCAGCGTAATAGCGCTGCCAATGCTTCGCCTTAACGGACACAGCCGGCGCCGTCTCCTATCGGCCCAATGCCTGATTGACGCGGGGCAGGCCGGGGCTAGCGCGTGACGGCCTGCTTGATCAGGGTACGGCCGAAGTCCCACATCAGGCCGCTGCCGCGGCTGGCGTCGTCCATGACGTCGGCGAACGCGTCGCAGAACATCTTCACTTCCGGCTCGCCGATGGTCAGCGTGGGCAGCAGCTTGATCACCTCATCGTGGTCGGCCGCCACCTGGGTGAGAATTCGGTGCCGCTGGAACAAGAAGACCACGATCATCTGCGCGAACAGCCCGTGCCTGGCCGCCTGGAGCATGTTCCAGCCGGTGCGCAGCTTCAGCGACCTGGGCTTGCAGAATTCCAGGCCGATCATCAGGCCGCGGCCGCGGACCTCGCCGAGCATCTCGTAGCTGCCGGTCATCTCGGCCAGCGCGGCCATCAGCGCCTCGCCGGTCCGCTCGGCGTTCTCGACCAGATGCTCGTCGTCGATGACCGCGAGCGAGGCCAGCCCGGCGGTCATGGCGGGCGCATTGTGACCGAACGTCGAGTCGTGCACGAACATGCGGTCCATCGAGGAGTAAACCTTGGCGAAGATCCAGTCCTTGGCCAGCATGGCGCCGACGGGGATAAACCCGCCGGACAGGGCCTTGGCCACCGTGACGATGTCCGGCTGCACGTCCTCGTGCTGGTAGGCGAAGAACCGTCCGGTCCGGCCGAGCCCGGTCTGGATCTCGTCGCAGATGAGCACGGCGCCGTGGTCATGCAGCAGGTCGGCGGCGGCCGGCAGGAAGCCCGGGGGCGAGACGTGCACCCCCTTGCCCTGGATCGGCTCGATGAGCAGGCCGGCCACGTCGCCCCGGCGCAGTTCGCGGGCGAGCGCGTCGAGGTCCCCCAGCGGGATGCGCCCGTCCGGCAGCAGCGGGTCGAATCCGCGGCGGAACTCGGCCGAGCCGTTGACCGACAGCGAGCCGAGGGTCAGGCCGTGGAAAGCGTGGTCGCAGTAGAGGATCCTGGGCTTGCCGGTGGCGAACCGGGCGAACTTCAGCGCGCTCTCGACCGCCTCCGTGCCGCTGTTGCAGAAGTACGCGCGGTCCAGGCCCGGGGCCCTGGCCAGCAGCCGCTCGGCAAGCAGGCCGGGCAGCAGCGCGCAGTCGAACTGGACCAGGTCGGCGAGCTCGCTGTCCAGTAGGTCGTGCAGGGCCTGGCGGATGACCGGGTGGTTGCGCCCCATCCCGAACACGCCGAAGCCGGTCAGGAAGTCGGTGTACCGGTTGCCGTCCCGGTCGTACAGGTAGGCACCCTCGGCCCGCTCGTAGACCTTGTCGAACCCGATCACGTGCAGCATCCGGGACAGGTGCGGCTTGAGGTACCGGTCCTGCAACTCGTAGCCCTGGCCGGCCCGGTCGGCTAGCAGGGCGCGCAGATCGAAATCCATAGCCTGTAGTCTGCCAGGCGGCCGGCGCACCGCGGCCCAGTCGGCGACCAACGCGACATTCCCGGCTGTCCGGGCAGCCTGACTGGCCGCGGCCCGTTCGGGACATATGTTTGTCTCGGCCCGGAGCGCGGCCTCCGCGGCCCTCAGAGGCCGGAGTCCTCCAGCATCTCGGTGACCAGGGCCGCGATCGGCGACCGCTCGGAGCGAACGAGCGTCACGTGCGCGAACAGCGAGTGGCCCTTGAGCTTCTCGATCACCGCGACCACGCCGTCGTGCCGCCCGACCCGGAGGTTGTCGCGCTGCGCGATGTCGTGGGTGAGCACAACCCGCGAGCCGGAGCCGATCCTGGACAGCACGGTCAGCAGCACGCCGCGCTCCAGCGACTGCGCCTCGTCGACGATCACGAACGCGTCGTGCAGCGAACGGCCGCGGATGTAGGTCAGCGGCAGCACCTCGAGCATGTCGCGGTGCACCACCTCATCAATGACCTCCTGGGTCGTGACCGCCGAGAGCGTGTCGTAGACGGCCTGCGCCCACGGGTTCATCTTGTCCGCCTCGGAGCCGGGCAGGTAGCCAAGCTCCTGGCCGCCGACCGCGTACAGCGGCCGGAACACCAGCATCTTGCGGTGCTGGCGACGCTCCATCACGGCTTCCAGGCCGGCGCAGAGCGCAAGCGCCGACTTCCCCGTGCCGGCCCGGCCGCCGAGGGAGACGATGCCCACGTCGTGGTCGAGCAGCAGGTCCAGGGCCACGCGCTGTTCGGCGCTGCGGCCGTGCAGGCCGAACGCCTCGCGGTCCCCTCGCACCAGCCGTACCGACTTGTCGGGCAGTACCCGGCCGAGCGCGCTGCCGCTCGCGCCGCACAGCACCAGCCCGGTGTGGCAGGGCAGGTCAGCAGCCTGGTCGCAGTCCAGCCGGCCGGTGTCGTACAGCTCCTTGAGCTGGTCCGAGGTCACGCTGATCTCCTGCATGCCGGTCCAGCCCGACTCGGCCGGGAGCTCGGCCCGGTATTCCTGGGCGGTCAGCCCGATGGACGCGGCCTTCACCCGCAACGGCAAATCCTTGCTAACCAGCACCACGTCATCGCCCTCGGCGGCCAGGCTGCGTGCGACCGACAGGATCCGGGTGTCGTTGTCACCGAGCCGGAAGCCCGCGGGCAGGACCTGCGGATCGGCGTGGTTCAGCTCGACCCGGACCGTGCCGCCCTGGTCGCCGACCGGCAGGTCGGTGTCCAGCCTGCCGTGCTTGATACGCAGCTCGTCCAGGTAGCGGAGCGCCTGGCGGGCGAAAAAACCGAGCTCAGGGTGGTTGCGCTTAGCCTCCAGTTCGGTGATGACCACGATCGGGAGCACGATTTGGTGTTCGTCGAACCGGCTGATGGCAGCCGGATCGGCGAGCAGGACGCTGGTGTCGAGGACGTAGGTACGGTGACCGGCGCGGGTGCGCTGGCGCTGACCCGAGGGATTAGGCACACGCTCTCCTCTGGCCGCCAGGGTTGGCGACCGCTCGGACACAGACGTGTCGGCCGGACCGGGCAGCCCGCGGAGGGCCGCACGCCGGCCCTCCGTTCATCTCGCCTGCGTGCCGTGACGCGAAGCTCGAGGATCACAGGGCCTTTCCCGGGGGGCGGCGACTTGCCGCCCGTTACCTTGAAGGTACCTGGGACTGGGCGTGGGAAGGAAGTACCGGTTGGCCGGACACGGCCAAGTCGGGATCAGGAACCGAACCGCCGGTGGCGTGCAGCATATGAGCGCAGCGCGCGGAGAAAATCGACCTTTCGGAAAGCGGGCCAGTAGGCATCGCAAAAGTAAAACTCCGAGTGCACGCTCTGCCACAACAGGAACCCGCCCAGGCGCTGCTCGCCCGAGGTGCGGATCACCAGATCCGGATCGGGCTGGCCTGCGGTGTAGAGATGCCCGGCTATCTGCTCGACGTCCAGCAGCTCGGCCAGTTCCTCGATGGTGGTGCCCCGGGTGGCGTGGTCCTGCAGTAGCGAGCGCACCGCGTCCGCGATCTCCCTGCGGCCGCCGTAGCAGACCGCGACGTTGACCAGCAGGCCCGGGCAGTCGGCCGTGGCGTCCGCGGCGTCCTTGAGCACCCGGCTGGTCTCGCTGGGCAGCAGGTCAAGCGCTCCGACCGGGTGGACGTGCCAGCGCTGTTCGACCAGCTCCCGGACCGTGTCCTCGATGATGCGCAGCAGCGGGCCCAGCTCGTCGGCGGAGCGCATGAGGTTGTCGGTGGACAGCAACCACAGCGTCACCACCTCGACGCCGACCTCGCGGCACCAGCCGAGCAGCTCGAATATCTTGTCGGCTCCCGCCTGATGGCCGCCGCTGACGTCGGTCAGGCCAGCCGAGCGAGCCCACCGCCGGTTGCCGTCACACATCACCCCGACGTGCCGCGGTACGGCCTCTGGGGACAGCGATGCTTCGAGCCTGCGGGCGTAGAGCCGGTAAACAAGCTCTCGAATTCTCATCCGTAGCCCTTCCAGCGCTCGGCCGCTAGTCGAATTTCCGTCCGGACCCGACTGGTGGCACTCCGACGCTCCGACCAGCGCCGCACTCCCCCCGTGGCCTACTAGCACCGTATACAACAATTGAACCAGTTCGGTTGAACTGCACCGTGCATCAGCGGGATAACAGGTAAAAACTTTCCCTAACCGTCACGCTGCGCCGGCGTCGGCACCCCGTCGCCAGATCGACGGAAGATTGGCGTGATCGGGTGAACGCCAATCTTCCGTCGATCTTGGTGCGGCTGGCCCGCGCGCCGCTCAGCCGATCGACTTGACGACCGCGTCGTCGAGCCCGGCAAATGCCGCCAGGTACTCCCGGCGCTCCCGCTTGAGCCGGCTGACCATGGCGTTGTACTCGTCCAGCCGGCCCTGGCGCTCGTACAGGCGGTGCGGCTGCAGGATCTCCAGGTCGTCGAGGCCCGGCACCGAGCTTGCTATCTCATAGCCGAAGTCGGGGTCGGTGGTCCACTCGATGGTGCCTTCCACGATGCCCTGGACCAGCGCCGACGAGTGCGGGATCTTGACCTTCTTCGAGCCCGGGTGGTCGTCGCCGCCGCCGACCCGGCCGGTGTTGAGCACGAAGACCTCAAGCTCGTGGCTGTCCAGCAGCTCGAGCATGCGGTTGCCCATGTCGGCCATGTCCCGGGGGAAGAACGGGTTGGTCCCCGGCACCCGCAGGAACTTGCCCTCCTCGTCCTTGCCGCCCGCCGAAGTACCGGTGGTCTCGCCGAGCATGAAATAGGCCACCGCCTGGTCCCGGTCCAGCCGGGCCACGCCGGGCATGATGTTCTCATTCCGGTTGAGGATGAGCAGGAACTCGGCCGCGCCCACCTCGTTCGGCGGCCACGGGTTGACGTAGGCGAACGGCCAGGTAGTGCGGCCGTTCTTCGTGTACGAGGTGTCGAAGAAGTCCACCTTCCCGTTCGCGTCCACGGAGACGTTCTCCAGGTAGGCGTCCGGCTTGGTGGTGGCGTTGTAGATGATCGGCTCGAACTCAGGGTTCAGGCCGAAGGTCTTGGCGAAGCAGCCGTTCTCCGTGGTGTAGACCCGGCCTCCCGGCATGAGCGCGACGAAGTCGTCCTGGGCCGGCTTGCTGCCAAGCTGGGTGGTGAAGGTCGTCGTGGTCTTCCCGGTACCGGACAGGCCGACGATGAGGACCGTCTTGTTCTGCCCGCCCACCGGGATGACCTTGCAGCCGGCGTGCAGCGCGAGCCCGCCGCGGTTGTAGACGATGTTGTTCCACATCCGCAGCCCGCCCTTCTTGGACTCCCCGAAGTAGTCCGAGTTGAGCACGCGGGTGATGCTGGCGTTCAGGTCGACCGCGATGACCCGGTCGTTGGGGTAGCCAGGCGCGGCCAGGTTGGGCGTGTAGATCACGGTGGTGTCCGGCTGCCACCCGGCGGGGTCATAACCGTCTTCCACCGGGTAGTAAAGCTGCTTCTGCATTCCGGCAATATTTGCGTTGGCCGTCTCAATGATCAGCCGGGCGCGGGTACGGAACGCAGGATCCGATCCGATATAGCCATCGACGACAACCATGTGACTTCCGGCGATGTAAGCGTCCTGCATCGCCGCGATGCGGTCATACTCCGCCCGGTCGATCGTCTGCTTGTCGGTATTGGTGGAGTCGTCGACGATGAAGGTGGAACGCGTGCTGCGCGAGTCCACGCGCGCCTTCACCACTACGTTGCCGAACTCGGTCTTCTGGCTGTTCGGCATGAGCTCCGCCAGTTCACGCAGCCGCTCGGCTGGCGGATTCCACTCCGTCGTCGCCGCCTTCAGCTCGTACGCCACTACTGCTCCTCCCTCGTGGGCACGCCTCCCGCTGGACGCCGG
>DASXLW010000120.1:0-70593 GCA_036496025.1 Streptosporangiaceae bacterium | reverse complement strand
TCGGGCCGCCGCGACCCGGCCGAGCTCAGCACCGGCGAGGCCCGCGGCGTCATCGACGAGCTGCACGACCTGCAGGTGTTCTACGTCAACATCGGCGGCGGCGAGCCGATGATCCGGCCGGACTTCTTCGACCTGATCGGCTACGCGACGCAGCGCGGCGTGGGCGTGAAATTCTCCACGAACGGCACGATGCTGACGCCGGCGGCCGCGCGGCGGCTGGCCGCCATGGATTACGTGGACGTGCAGGTCAGCGTGGACGGAGCTGACGCCGACACCAGCGACGCGATCCGCGGCCCGGGCTCGTACGCCGCCGCCCGGCGGGCCATGGACAATCTGGCCGAGGCTGGCTTCGGCTCGTTCAAGATCTCCGTGGTCGTCACCCGGCACAACATCGCCCAGCTCGACGAGCTGGAGGCGCTGGCCAGGTCATACCGCGCGCAGCTTCGACTGACCCGGTTGCGCCCGTCGGGGCGTGGCGCGGACACCTGGGCCGAGCTGCATCCGACCCAGGAGCAGCAGCGCGCACTCTATGCCTGGCTGGCCGCTCGGCCCGGCGTGCTCACCGGCGATTCCTTCTTCCACCTGTCCGCGCTGGGCGAGCCGCTGCCGGGACTGAACCTGTGCGGGGCCGGCCGGGTGGTGTGCCTGATCGACCCGCTCGGTGCGGTGTACGCCTGCCCGTTCGTGCTGCACGAGCAGTTCCGGGCCGGCTCGGTGCGCGACGCCGGCGGCTTCACCGCGGTGTGGCGCGAGTCCGCGCTGTTCACCGAGCTCCGGTCTCCGGCCAGCGTGGGCGCGTGCGCTTCGTGCGGCAGCTATGACGCCTGCCGGGGCGGGTGCATGGCCAGCAAGTTCTTCACCGGGCTGCCGCTCGACGGCCCCGACCCCGAGTGTGTCTACGGGCACGGCGAGACCGCGCTGCGGACCCAGCCCCCGCCCCACCCCGGGCCCGGCCACTCCAAGGCCGGGGCCGCGGGCGGCGGCCGGCGCGAGCCGGTGTTCGTCACGCTCGGGCGCCGCGGGTGAGCCCGCCGCGCGACGGCCGGCCGTGAACGACCTGCCCGCCGAGCTGTCGCCGTGGGGCGACCAAGCCTGGCGGGACAGCGTGCGGGCCTGGGTGCGCGACCGCCTGCGCGCGGCCGGGGTGCGGCCTGCGGGCGAGCTCGAGCCCCGGCTCCGGCCGTGGTCGGTAACCGGGCGGATCCGCACCGACCGGGGACCGGTGTGGTTCAAGGCCAATGCCCCCGGGTCGCGGTTCGAGCCGGCGCTGATGGCGGCGCTGAGCCGGTGGGTGCCCGGCCAGGTGCTCACCCCGGTGGCCATTGATCGGGAGCACGGCTGGTCGCTGCTGCCCGACGGCGGGGTGATCCTGGGCACGCTGCCCGGCCTGGACGCCGGGAGCTGGGAGGAGCCGCTGCGGCAGTACGCCGCGCTGCAGCGCGCGGTGTCCGGGCGCGTCGCTCAGATGGCCGCGTTCGGTGTGCCCGACCTGCGGCCGGCCCGGCTGCCCGGGCACTTCGACGCGCTACTGGACTCCGCTGAGGTCAGGGCGCAGGCGGGAGCCACCACAGGGATGACCGCCGCGCAGTACGCGGCGCTGCGGGCGCTGCGGCCCGCGCTGGCGCAGTGGTGCGAGCGGCTGGCGGCCAGCGCGGTGCCGCCCTCGCTGGACCATTCCGACCTGCACGACTACCAGGTGTTCGTGACCGACGGCCGCTACACGTTCTTCGACTGGGGCGACGCGTCGATCGGGCACCCGTTCACCAGCTTGCTGGTGATCCTCCGCGCGGCGGCAGCGCGGCACGGGCTGGCCGCGGGATCGGCCGCCCTCGGCCGGCTGCGGGACGCGTACCTGGAGCCCTGGACGGCCGAACTGCCAGCGCATGAACTGCGGCGATATGCCAAGTTGGCCATCCGGCTCGGCGCGATCAGCCGGGCCCTGGCCTGGCAGCGCGCGTTCCCGCAGGCCGCCGCGCAGGTGCGGCAGGACCAGGGCGGAGCCGTGGCGTACTGGCTGACACGCCTGCTCGAGCCGGACCCGGGCTAGCGATCTGCGACACTGGTGCTCAGCGGTCTGGTGACACCATCGCACCTACGGGAGGCGAACATGACAACGCCGCCGAATTTCGGGGGACGGGCCATCGAAGAGGGACTCGACGAAGACCTGGGGGCTCCGCCGCCGCAGCACTCCAAGGCGGCCGAACTGGACCACGAGCGCGATGAAGAGGATCGCGGCCCGTACACCAGCGTGTGGGGGTCCAACGAGGCGCACGCCCCCGGGCAGCTCTGCGCGCGGTGCGGCGTGCTGATCAGTCCCGGCCAGGACGTGCGGCGCCGGGCCGACGGCACCTGGGTGCACGAGATCTGCCCCGAGTCGTAGCCGCCGGGAGCTTGCTGCTCCGGAGCTGACATGACGATCCTGAATCAGGACAAGCCCGCCCACGCCGCGGCCGCCGAGCGCCTGCGGGCCGAGCCGATCGTGTGGCTGACCACGGTCAACCCGTCCGGCCAGCCGCAATCGACGCCGGTCTGGTTCTTGTGGCAGGACGGCGAGTTCATCATCTACGGCTCCGCGGACGGGCCCAAGACCGCCAGCATCGAAGCCAGCCCGCTGGTGTCGATGCACCTGGAGGGCAACGGCCGGGGCGGGGCGAACGTCATCTTCGAGGGCCGGGCCACGGTCGACCCGGCGGGCCCCCGGGCCGATGCCGTGCCCGCCTACGTCGAGAAGTACCGGGAGTTCTTCGACTCCTACGGGTGGACCCCGCAGGGCTTCGCCGCTGACTACCCGCACCTGATCCGGGTGGTTCCGACCCGCGCCCGGATCTGGTAGCGACCGCGCTCCCGGCGCTGCACTGCTCAGCGGGAGGGCGGCAGGCCCGGCGAGAACCGGGCCGGGTCGAACGGGGCGACGTCGGTTCCCGGCGCCTCACCCAGCGCGAGCGCCGCGGCGGCGCGCCCGGTCCACGGGCCGGCGGTCAGCCCTTCCGGGCCGTGGCCGGCCGCGACGAGCAGGCCCTCGGCCAGCCAGCCGAGCAGCGGCCGGCCGTCCGCGGTGGCGGGGCGGAAGCCGATCCGGGTCTCCAGCAGCGTGGCCCGGGCGAGGCCGGGGGCTAGCTGGAGGCCCGCGGCCAGCAGGCCGCCCACCCCGCCGAGAGTTGCCGCATGCTCGAAGCCGACGTCCTCCCTGGTCGCGCCCAGTACGACCCGGCCCGCCGGGAAGCCGAGCAGGTACGGGTCGCCCGCGGGCAGGACCACCGGCCAGCCAGCGGTATCGGCGCCGGGCAGCCGGGCGTGCACGATCTGGCCGCGCTGCGGGCCAATCGGCAGCGGCCAGCCGACTCCCGCGCATACCTGCGCCGTCCAGGCGCCGGCCGCCACCACGACGGCGTCTGCCCCGATGCGATCCGCCCCGGCCCGCACGCCGGTCACCCGCCCCGCGGCCAGATCGAGCCGCGCGGCGGCGCGGATCCGGCGGGCGCCCCGGCCGGCTGCCGCGCGGAGCAGGCTGTCCCGGATGGCGCGCCCGTCGACCCGGGCGCCTCCGGCAATCCACACGCCGGCCAGGCCCCCGGCCAGCGGCGGGAACAGCCGCGCCGGCCCCCCCGGCTCCAGGACGGCAACCTCACCGATCTCGGGCGTGGCGGCCAGCCGCGACCGCAGCCGTGCGGCGGCGCCCTGCAGAGCTCCGCCGCCGGCGGCCACGCACAGCGCCCCGACCTTGGCGTAGCCGGTGTCAGCCTGGCCGTCGCCGGCCAGCATCGCCAGCAGCTCCGGGTAGTACCGCGCTCCCTCGGCCGCCAGCCGGTAGCCGGCGTCATCCGCCTGATCCGCCCACGGGCAGATAATCCCCGCGCCGGCGTCGGTGGCCGCTCCGGCGTGATCGGCGGCCACGATGATCACCGACACGCCCCGGCGGGCCAGGTGATAGGCCACGCTCGCTCCGACGATTCCGCCGCCGATGACCACGATCCTGGTGCTGGCGTTCATGGGCCCATGCTGGCCCACCGGCGCCGGGGGCCTCGGCCCGGGTGACGGGTCCGGGTGGCGGGTCCGGGAACCGTCCCGTCCCCGCCCCGGGGCGGTCCATGTCACCTCCGCAGCATCGCGCTGGCGCCTATCGTGCCAGCCGTCATCGTGCGCGGGCGGGCCGGGTGTCCTAGTGTCGGGAACGTGCCCCCGGCTGCCCGGCTTCCGGGCCAGCTACCCGTCTCACGAGGAGGATCCCGCCGGTGAGCGCTGTCCGCTTCCCTGGTGTCTACGCTGCTACCACTACTCCGTTCCGTGACGGCCGCGCCGAGGTCGATGAGTTCGCCGCGCACTGCGCCTGGCTCATCGACGCGGGCGTGGCCGGCCTGGTGCCCAACGGATCACTCGGCGAGTACGAATGCCTTTCCGATTCCGAACGGGCCCACCTGGTCCAGATGGCCATCTTCGCCTCGATGGGCCGGGTCCCCGTGGTGCCCGGCGTTTCCGGCAAGTCCGCGGCCGAGGCATGCCGGTGGGCGGAGCAGGCGGCCGAGGCCGGCGCGGCGGCCGTGATGGCGCTGCCGCCGACCGCGCACCAGCCCACACCGGACGAGGTGGTCGCGCACTTCGCGGAGATCGCCAAGGTCGGGCTGCCGATCATCGCCTATAACAACCCGTTCTCCACCCGGGTCGACCTCACGCCGGGCCTGCTGGCCCGGCTGGCCGAGATCGAGCAGGTGCAGGCGGTCAAGGAATTCTCCCAGGATGTGCGCCGGGTGGCGCAGATCAGGGAGCGGGCGCCGCGGCTCGAGGTGATCTGCGGCTGCGACGACACCCTGGTCGAGGCGATGCTGCTCGGCGCGACAGGATGGATCGCGGGCCTGGTCAACGCGCTTCCGGCGCAGTCGGTACAGCTCTACCGGATGTGCGCGGACGGCGAGTTCGTGGCCGCCGCCGAGCTATACCGGGCGATGCTGCCGATCCTGCGCTGGGACGCGGACCCGCGCTTCGTGCAGGCGATCAAGCTGGCCCAGGAGGAGGCCGGCCGGTACGGCGGCCCGGTCCGGCTGCCCCGCCTGGCGTTGCCGCCCGAAGAGGCTGACGAGGTGCGGACCGCCGTGCAGGCGGCGCTCAAGGCCACCCGCACCAACGCTCTGTGATGCGCGCCCCGGTGCGGCCCGGGCCCGGCGGGCCAGCGCGGTAATGCGGGCCCGGCGCGTGTTCGGCGCGGTCGACAGCCACACGGAGGGGATGCCCACCCGCGTGATCACCTCGGGCGTGGGCGTCCTGCCGGGCGCCACGATGTTCGACCGGATGCGCCACCTGGTGACCGAGCGGGACGACCTGCGGACCCTGCTCATGTACGAGCCTCGGGGGCACGCCTCGATGTCCGGCGCGATCCTGCAGCCGCCGGCCCGGCCGGACGCAGACGCCGGCGTGGTCTTCATCGAGGTCTCCGGCTGCCTGCCAATGTGCGGGCACGGGACCATCGGGACCGCCACGGTCCTGGTGGAGACCGGGATGGTGGAGGTGCGCGAGCCGGTCACGCTGATCCGGCTGGACACCCCCGCGGGCCTGGTGGAGGCCTCGGTGCAGGTGAGCGACGGCCGGGCCAGGTCGGTGATGATCCGGAACGTGCCCTCCTACCTGCACCTGCGCGACGCCCCGGTGCGCGTGCCGGGGCTGGGTGAGGTCACGGTCGACCTGGCGTTCGGCGGCAATTTCTACGCTCTGCTGCCGGCCGCCGCCGCCGGGCTGCAGGTGAAGCCCGAGCTGCACGACCGCCTGGTGGCCGCCGGCCTGGCGATCATGGACGCGGTCAACGAGCAGCTCGACTTCGCCCACCCGGAGAACCCGCAGATCAGCGACTGCCGCCACGTGGTGCTCACCGAGCCCGCGTGCGAGACCAGGCCCGCGCGCGCCGCGGTGGCCATTCACCCCGGCTGGCTGGACCGGTCGCCGTGCGGCACCGGCACGTCGGCGCGGATGGCCCAGCTCGCGGCGCGCGGCGAACTCGGCCTGGAGCAGGACTTCGTGCACGGCTCGGTCATCGGCACGACGTTCACCGGGCGCCTGGTGGGCGTGACGACCGTGGGTGACTTCCCGGCGGTGATCCCCACGGTGCGCGGCCGCGCCTGGATCACCGGGATGGCGCACTACCTGCTCGACCCCGACGACCCGTTCCCGGCCGGGTTTCTCCTGGGCGAGCGACCCTGACCGGTCCGGGAAGTAGGTCAAGGCCTACCCAGGACTAGGTGCCGCCCCATGGCGCGCCGGCCCGGTCCGGGCCACGATGGTCGGTATGTGGATCCTCGTGAAGACCGTGTGGAACGCGCTGGCCCGGCTTTTGCGTCACTTCGGCTGGGGCGGCCTGCTGCCGGTGGTGGCCGCGATGGGTATGGCGCTGTTCGGCGTGCTGCCGTGGACCGTGGCGCTGGTCCTGCTCGCGCTGATCGTGGCGGCCTGGTGGCCGGCCGTGGCGGCCGACCTGCTGCCGGTCACGATGCTGCTCGCGGGCATATGGGCGCTGATGGTGGCCGCGGTCTCCGGTGCCACCATGAACTGGTACCGGAGCGTCACGTTCGCCGCTCCTCAGGCGTTGATCAAGAAGCTCCGGGCGCGGGGCGGTCAGGGGATCACCGTCAAGGGCGGCCCGGGGCAGACGTTCGTCCAGGGCGGGCCGGGGCAGACGTTCACCAAAGGCCCCCAGGGGCAGGTGTTCACCAAAGGCCCCCAGGGGCTGGTTATCCAGCAGAACGTCCAGGCCGCCCAGCAGAACTTCGTGGCCCAGGCCGGCGGCGTGCATGCGACGGCCGGGCCCGGCGGAGGGATCATCACGCCCCCCTGGATCCCCGGACCGCGCGGGCCGTTCTTCGGTCCCGCCGGCGGCCAGGTGAAGCCTGTCGGCACGGTCGTCAGCCATCCCGGCGGCTTGCTGCCGACCGGGCTGCTGGTCCCGCTGGCGCTGCTGCTGCTGGCCCTCGGTCTGTGGCTCACCCCCCGCGCGATAGCCAGGCTGCGGGACCGCATGCCCTGGCTCGTGCCGTACCTGCGACGGTGGGCGATGGAGAACCGGTGGGGCGTCCTGCTCATCCCGGTCACTATGTTCGGCCTGGTGGTGTTCGGCGTGCGCCCCTGGACGGTAGCGGCGGTTCTCGTCGCGGTGATCGCCGCGGTGCGGTGGCCGAAGGTGGCCGCGGACCTGGTACCGGTCGCGCTGGTGGGCTTCGCGGCCTGGGGATTCGCGATCGCGTCGAGCTGGCAGTCGCTGGCCGCGGGCAGGAACGGGCACCAGGTCATATATGGCGCCGTCCAGGTCAGCAGCCCGCAGATGGCCCTGCTGGCCGGGGCCGAGGCCAGCGTGTTCCTGGCCTTCGCCGCCTGGCTGGTGCCCCGGACGATCGGGGCGCACGCGCGGACCCTGCTGCACCCCGGGCCCGATCCCGAGCTGGCCGGCCGGGTCCAGCAGCTGACCGAGACCCGCGGCCACGCCATCGACGCCGCGACATCCGAGCTGCGCCGGATCGAGCGGGATCTGCACGACGGGGCCCAGGCCCGCCTGGTCGCGCTGGGCATGAACCTGCGTGCGGTCGAACGCATGCTGCCGACCAGCCCGCAGGCGGCACTGGCCCTGGTCGCCGAGGCCCGGGAGACCTCGTCGCGGGCGCTGAGCGACCTGCGCAACCTGGTCCGCGGCATCTACCCGCCGGTGCTGGCCGACCGTGGCCTCGGCCACGCGGTGCAGGCCCTGGCCCTGGACACGCCGCTGCCGGTCCGGGTCGACGTCGACCTGCCCGGCCGGCTGACCGCGCCGGTCGAGTCGGCCTGCTACTTCGCGGTCGCCGAGGTCCTCGCCAACGCGGTCCGGCACTCCGGCGCGAGCCACGTCGACATCCGCATGCAGCACACCGACGGCACCCTGCGGATCGAGGTGTGCGACGACGGAATCGGCGGCGCGGACCAGGCGAAGGGCACCGGACTGCAGGGCGTGGAGCGGCGACTGGGTACCTTCGATGGCATCATGGCCGTGAGCAGCCCGACGGGCGGGCCCACCATGGTCGTCATGGAGGTGCCATGCGCGTTGTCGTCGCCGAAGATCTTTTCCTCCTGAGGGACGGCCTGGCCCGGCTGCTCGGCGCGTACGACTTCGAGATCGCCGCGGCCGTCGACACCGCGCCCGCCCTGCTGCGCGCGCTGCTGGAGGAGCGGCCGGACGTCGCGGTCGTGGACGTGCGGCTGCCGCCCTCGTTCGCCGACGACGGGCTGCGCGCGGCACTGGAGGCCCGGCGGCAGATCCCCGGCCTCCCGGTCCTGCTGCTGTCCCAGTACGTCGAGCAGCTCTACGCCCGCGAGCTGCTGGCCGACCAGGCGGGAGCGGTCGGCTACCTGCTCAAGGACCGGGTGTTCAACGACGACCAGTTCATCGACGCGATCCGCGCCGTGGCCGGGGGCGGCACGGTCATGGACCCCGAGGTGGTGACCAAGCTGCTGGGCCGGCGGTCCCGGGACGAGCCGATCACCCGGCTGTCGGCGCGGGAGCAGGAGGTGCTGGAGCTGATGGCGGAAGGACGCTCGAACACCGCGATCGCGCAGCGACTATACGTGACGGAAAAGGCCGTGAGCAAGCACACCACCAGCATCTTCAGCAAGCTCGGGCTGGCCGCGTCGGAGGACGACAACCGGCGCGTGCTCGCCGTCCTGGCCTACCTGAACTCCTGACCGGCCGGATTCCCGTCCGGGCACGGCCAGCGGCCTGGAGCCTGCCTGGAAACCCCGCCCGGGCAGGCTCCGCCGCTTGCCGTTTCATGACCTGCAAAGACTTCCCCGCTACCCCAGACAGAATCCGCGGCTTGCCGTTTCATGGCCCGCGGGCTAGTAAGTACGGGTGACCGCAGCCGACGCCGCCCTGCCCGCCACCGCGGACGCCGTGATCATCGGGGCCGGGATGGTGGGCGCCGCGGCGGCCGCGGCACTGGCCGCCACCGGGCGCCGGGTGTGCGTGATCGACCGCAGCGGCCCGTTCGGCGGGACCACGGGCGCGGGTGAGGGCAACATCCTGGTCTCCGATCACCTGCCCGGCCCCGACCTGTCGCTGGCGCTGCGCAGCCTCACGCTGTGGCGGGAGTTCGCCGCCGAGCACGGCGCGGAGTTCGAGTTCGAGGCCAAGGGCGGCGTGGTCGTGGCGCACGACCAGGACCAGCTGGCCGGACTGCTGGACCAGGCCGGCCGGCAGCGGGCCGCCGGGGTCGAGGTGACCGGGCTGGACCAGGCCGGGCTGGCCGAGGCCGAGCCTGACCTGGCGCCGGGACTGGCCGGCGGCGCCTTCTACCCGCAGGACTGCCAGGTGCAGCCGATGCGCGCGGCCATGGCCTACCTCGCGCTGGCCCGCCGTCACGGCGGGCTGTCCGTGGCCCGCGCCGAGGCGACCGGGCTCGAGCCGGCCACCGGGAACGCGCCGCCGCGCCTGGTCACCGACCGCGGCCGGATCGCCGCGCCCGCAGTGGTCAACGCGGCGGGGCCGTGGAGCGGCGAAGTGGCCCGGCGGCTCGGCTCGGACCTGCCGGTGCGGCCGCGCCGCGGGCACATCCTGGTCACCGAGCCGCTGCCGCCGGTCATCGGGCACAAGGTCTACGAGTGCGACTACGTGGCCGCGGTGGGCCGCGATGACGACGCCCTGGCCTGCTCGGCGGTGGTGGAGTCCACCGCCAGCGGCACCGTGCTCATCGGATCCAGCCGGGACTTCGGCGGCGCGCTGCCCGCGACCGGGACGCGGGCCGCGCCGCCGGACGCGGCGGTGCTGAGCGCGATGGCCCGCCGGGCCATCGCGCTGTTCCCGTTCCTGCACCGGGTGCGCGTGATCCGCGCCTATACCGGTTACCGCCCGGCCTGCCGCGACCATCTGCCGGTGATCGGCCCGGACCCGCTGGTGGCCGGCCTCTACCACGCCAGCGGGCACGAGGGCGCGGGCATCGGCCTGGCCCCGGCCACCGCGGAACTGCTCGCCGGGATCATCGACGGCACGGCCACCGCGGTGGACCCGGAACCGTTCTCGCCCGCCCGCTTCGCCGCCGCTCGCCAGGACCGCAGGCCGCCATGACCGGTGACCGGGTTCGGTTCAGCTTCGACGGCCGGCCGATGGACGCGCCGCGCGGCCTGACCATCGGCGGGGCACTGCTCGCGGGCGGCGTCCGGTCCTGGCGGCTGACCCGCTCCGGGGGCCGGCCGCGGGGGGTGTTCTGCGGCATCGGAGCGTGCTTCGACTGCCTGGTCGATGTGGGCGGCGATCATGCCGTCCGGGCCTGCCTCATTCCGGTCAGGGACGGCGACGAGGTCCGGACCTGCGCATCGCCGGGGCGGCGCGAATGAGCACCCCGTCGCGTTCGGAATCGGACATAGCCGTCGTGGGGGCGGGACCGGCGGGCCTGGCCGCGGCGCTGGCCGCGGCGGGTTCCGGCTGCACGGTCACGCTGATCGACTCCGGGCCGGCCATCGGCGGGCAGATCTACCGGCAGAGCCTGCTCGGCGCCGGCCGCGGGGCGGGAGCGCCCGGCGCCGGGGCGGTGCCGCCCCGGCTGCGCCGGGCCGCGCGGCACCGGCGCATCCGGCACCTGGCCGCGACCTCGGTGTGGCACGCGGAGCCGGAGCCCGACGGGTGGTTCCGGCTCCGGCTCGCGGGCCCGGACCGGCCCGAGCCGGAGCCCGACGAGGAGGCCGACGGGACCGGCATGGCGCTCGGCGGCCAGGCTGGCGGGACCGGGCCGGCCCTGCTGCGGGCCCGTGCGGTCGTGCTGGCCACCGGCGCGGCCGAGCTCGTGCTGCCGTTCCCGGGCTGGGATCTGCCGGGCGTGACCACCGCGGGCGCGGCCCAGGCGCTGCTGAAAAGCCAGGGCGTCACCGTGGGCCAGCGGGTGCTCGTGTCCGGCTCGGGGCCGCTGCTGTTGCCGGTCGCCGCCGGGCTGGCCGAGGCGGGGGTGCGGGTCGTGGCGGTGCTGGAGGCGACCGCCGCCGGGGTGGGGACCAGGCACGCCGTCCGGTTCGCCGCCTACCCCGGCAAGCTGCGCGAGGCGGCCGGCTACGCCGCGACCCTGGTCCGGCGTCGCGTGCCGGTCCGGGCCGGTCACGCCGTGGTGGCCTGCCGCGGCGCGGGACGGGTGGAGCGCGCGACGATTGCGCGGCTGGACCGGAACTGGCGGCCGGTGCCCGGCTCGCGGCGGGAGGAGGCGGTGGACGCCGTGCACGTCAGCTTCGGCTTCTCCCCCGCGCTGGACCTGGCCCGGCTGCTGGGCTGCGCCGACGCGCAGCACCCCATCCGGCCCACGGCCACGGTGCGCTGCGACGCCGATCTCGCCACCTCCGTGGCCGGCGTGTTCGCCGCGGGCGAGGTCACCGGGGTCGGCGGGGCGCAAGCGGCCGAGCTCAAGGGATACCTGGCCGGCGCGTCGGCCGCCCGCTACCTGGGCCGGCTCCACCCGGTGGCCTATACCGCGCGGACCCGCGCGCTGCGGTCGAGGCTCGGGCCGGCCCGGCGTTTCGCCGCGCTGCTCGATGACGCCTACCCGCTGCGGCCCGGCTGGCTGGACTGGCCGGAGCCGGATACGATCGCCTGCCGCTGCGAGGAGACCCGGTGGGCGGAGATCGGCCGGGCGGTCGCGGCCGGAGCCGCCGACGTGCGGTCGGTGAAGGGTCTCACCCGCTGCGGCATGGGCTACTGCCAGGGGCGGATCTGCGGCCCCATCCTGCAATACGCGGTGGCCGCGGCGGCCGGGCGCCAGCTGGGCGAGGTGGGAGACCTGCACTCGCGGCCGGTGCTCACCCCGGTGGCACTAGGCGTGGTGGCCGGCGAGGGCTGAGCCGTGGCGGCGGGCACGTTTCCGCGGAAACGCCGCCGCCGGTTAACGCGGAGCATTAGCACTGTCCTGGCAGTCCTCATGCTCGGCCGTACCCGGTGGCGTCCTGCGCCGGTATCAGCCGGTGCTGACCGCGAGGGCGAACGGCAGCACGCCTGCGGCGCCGGCCGCGCGGAGCAGCCTGGCCGCGACGGTCATGGTCCAGCCGGTGTCGATGCGGTCGTCGACCAGCAGCACGGGTCCGGCGAGCGCGGGGAGGGCGGCGCGCACGGACCCGGGAACGGTGAACGCGTCCCAGAGCGCGCGCAGCCGCTGGGCGCTATTGAACTGGGAGGCGGCCGGGCGGTTCCGGCCGGCGTACTCGAGCGGGCCGAGGTAGGGCATCTGGCCGACTTCGGCGATCTGCCGGCCCAGGCTCTCGATGAGCTGCGGGCGGGACCGTGACGGGAGGGTGATCACGCCGGCCGGCCGGTCAGCCCAGTCCCACGCGGCCAGCACCTTGACCACCGCATCGACGAGATCCCCGGGCACGGCGGCGTCAGGCGTGTCGCCGTTCAGCAGCGCACGCAGCCGTGGGCCCCAGCCCAGGTCGGTCGGCCGGCCCAGGGCCCGGCCCGCCTCGGCCGACACCTCGGCCGGGATCTTGCCCGAGACGTCGACGCCCAGTTCCTTCATCCCGGGCGGCCACATCTTCCGCGGCGTCACTTCGACGCCGGGGCGGAGCAGCCGCTCGCGCGCGGCCGTAGCGCCTGCCGGCGAGACCTGCTGCGACCAGAACCGCCCCGTGCAGTTGTCACAGCGCCCGCAGCTGGCCGCGGCCGGGTCATCCAGCTCGCGCCGAAGGTACTCCATCCGGCACTGTCTGGTATCGATGTAGTCGAGCATCGCCCCCTGCTCGCGCGAACGCTCAGCGGCTACCCGCGCGTAGCGGTCGGCGTCGTAGGCCCAGGTCAGCCCCGTGGCCTCCCACCCGCCGCTGACCCGGCGGACCGCGCCGTCCACGTCGAGCACCTTGAGCATCATCTCCAGCCGGCCCCGGCTGAGATCGACCCTGGTCTCCAGCGCGGCGAGCGACAGCGGCCGGCCCGCCTCGGCGAGCGCGGCCAGCGTGCGGCGGACGACCGGCTCCGGCGGGAAGGCCAGCGAGCCGAAGTAGGCCCAGATGTCCGCGTCCTCCCGCCCGGGGAGCAGGATGACCTCGGCGCGGTCCACGCCGCGGCCGGCCCGGCCGATCTGCTGGTAGTACGCGACCGGTGACTGCGGGGCTCCCAGGTGCACGACGAATCCCAGGTCGGGGTGGTCGAATCCCATGCCGAGGGCGCTGGTGGCGACCAGGGCCCGTAGCTCGCCGGCGAGCAGCGCGTCCTCGGCCGCCTGGCGCTGCGCGTGGTCGTCCTTTCCGGTGTATGCGGCGACGTCATGGCCGCGCTCGCGCAGGAAGGCCGCGGTCTCGTGCGCCGCCGCCACGGTCAGGGTGTAGACGATGCCCGAGCGCGGCAGCTCGCCGAGGTGCTCGTCCAGCCAGGCCAGCCGCTGGCCGGCGGCGGGCAGGCGCACGACGGCCAGGTGCAGGCTGCGGCGGTCCAGCGGGCCGCGCAGCACCAGCGTGTGCGCCGTGGTGCCGGTGCCAAGCTGGTCGGCGATGTCGCGGGTGACCCTGGCGTTCGCGGTCGCCGTGGTCGCGAGGACGGGAACGCCGGCGGGCAGTTCGTCCAGCAGGGTGCGCAGCCGCCGGTAGTCGGGCCGGAAGTCGTGGCCCCAGTCGGAGATGCAGTGCGCCTCGTCCACCACCAGCATCCCGGCCGCGGCCGTCAGCTTGGGCAGCACCAGGTCGCGGAAGCCTGGGTTGTTCAGCCGTTCCGGGCTGACCAGCAGCACATCCGCCTCGCCCGCTTCCACCTCGGCGTAGATCTCGTCCCACTGCTCGGTATTGGCGGAGTTCACCGTGCGGGCGCGGATGCCCGCCCGGCCTGCCGCCTCGATCTGGTTGCGCATCAAGGCGAGCAGCGGCGAGACGATGACCGCCGGGCCCGCGCCGCCGGCGCGCAGCAGCGCGGCCGAGGTGAAGTAGACGGCCGACTTGCCCCAGCCGGTGCGCTGCACGACCAGCGCGCGGCCATGCTGCTCGACCAGCGCCCGGATCGCGGTCCACTGGTCCTCGCGCAATCGCGCGTCCGGGCCGGCGAGCGCGCGCAGGTAACGTTCCGCCTGGTCACGAAGCGAAACTGGTCCTGGGTCCGCGCGGCTCACGGGCGCAGCACCGGCATCGTCGACCATGCGCTCCTTCGTACCAGGAGCCGGCGACAGTGGCGCGGCCGGGTCACCGGCCGGGGCGCTGCTCCCGCTGCCGGTGCTCCGCTGCCGGTGCTCCCGCTGCCGGTGCTCCCGCTGCCGGTGCTCCCGCTGCCGGTGCCTCCGCTGCCGGTGCCTCCGCTGCCGGGGCTTCGGCTACCGGCCTTTCGCCTCGGCCTCGCTAGTGATGGTGGCGGTCTCGGCGCTGGCGAGCGCGGCGGCCAGATCGGGGGCGCTGCCGGTTCCCCCGGGTGCCTGTGTGGATGCGGCTGCCACGGCGCAGCCGAGCGCGGCCGCCGCCGGCAGGGCCAGGCCGCGCAGCAGCCCGGCGATGAGGCCGGCGTTGAAGCAGTCGCCGGCTCCGGTGGCGTCGACCGGGCGGACCGGCGGGACCCCGACGGCATGCCGCCGCCCGTCCTCGATGCACAGCGCGCCGCGGGATCCGCGCTTGACGACCAGCCTGGATCCGGCCGCGGCCAGCACGCCCACCGCCTCCGGCAGGGTGTCCCGGCCCGCGATCCGTAGCGCCTCCGCCTCGTTGGGGATCAGCAGGTCGGTCTGGGCGAGCACGGAGCGGAGCCGCTCGCCGCCCCACTTGCCGGCCGGATCCCAGTTCGTGTCCAGGGACGTGGTGACCCCGGCGGTCCGGGCGGCGGCGAAGATCGAGCCGAGGTGATCGCCGAGCGACGGCTCGATGAGGAAGTACGAGCTCACGTGCAGGTACCTGGCCCCGCGGACCAGCGCCTGCGGCACGTCGGCCGCGGCCAGCGAAGCCACCGCCCCGGTCGCGGTCAAGATGGCCCGGTCGTCTCCGTGCGACAACGCCACGGTCATGCCGGTCGGGACGCCGGCCCGCATGGCGACCGCCGTGACGTCCACGCCCTCGGCCGCCAGCTGGCCGAGCATGAAGCGGCCGGCCGGGTCGTCGCCGATCGCGGCCACCAGGGCGACGCGTACCCCGAGCCGCGCGGCCGCCACGGCCATGATCGCGGCGGACCCGCCGACCACCAGGGATATCCGGTCGACGAGCTTCTCGCGCTGGCCGAACTCCGGGATCACGTCGGCCCCGAGCACCAGCACATCCGGGTTGCAGTCGCCCACGATGACCAGATCGGAGCCCCCCGGGACCCGGTCCTGCGTCACCCGCACCTCCCGATCTCCGCGCGCCGCGTGGTCCGAACACCGGCGCGCAGCGGACCGCATCCCGTCTGATCGAAACCAGTGAAGTTAAGCCATCTGGCAATCATTAGTCAACAAGATTTGCGCAGTTTCTGAGCTATCGGGTGACACGGTCTCCCCGGCTGATCGTCAGCCGGTGATCACACGGGTGCCCGCCTCGCCGAACCTGGCTGCGTCCGCCGCGGCGATCCCGGCGTCCGTGACCAGCACGTCGATGTCCGACGCGGCGCAGATCCGGGCGAACGCGCGGCGGCCGACCTTGGAGCTGTCCGCGACCACCACGACCTGGTCCGCGCGGTCGGCCATGAGCTTGTTGATGCTCGCCTCCCCCTCATGGTGCGCGGTGGCGCCGGCTACCGGGTCGATCCCGTCCACTCCGAGGATCGCGATGTCGAGCGTCACCTGGTCCAGCACGCCCGTGGCCAGCGGGCCGATGAGTTCGTAGGACTGCGGCCGGGCCACGCCGCCCGTGGTCACGATCTTAATGTGCTGGCGGACCGCCAGCTCGGTGGCGATGTTGAGAGCGTTGGTGACCACGGTCACCGCGGGTGAGGGCGAGCCGGCGTTCAGGTCGGCTCGGGTGGCGAGCGCGCGCGCTACCTCGGTCGTGGTGGTGCCCCCGTTGAGCGCGGCGATCTGGCCGGTCCGCACCAGCCCGGCCGCCGTCGCGGCGATGCGCTGCTTCTCCGTGGGATGCCGCTCGGTCTTGTACCGCAGCGGCAGGTCGTAGGTGACGCCCTGGGCCACGGCGCCGCCCCGGATCCGGGTGAGCATCTGCTGACTGGCCAGCTCGTCGAAGTCCCGGCGGACCGTCGCGGTGGACACGCCGAGCACCTGCGCCGCCCGCTCCACCTGCAGCTGGCCGTCCGCGGCCAGCAGTTCGAGCAGCTCATTCCAGCGGCTGTAGCGGGTCACCGGCAGCTCCTGAGTGGTATCTGCTCTGTATTGCCTGGAACGAGGACCGGCGGGCCAGCCGGCCGTTGCCGCAGGCCATGGGACCGCTGCTCCGGGCCCGTAGCCTCTCACGGCGCCCGCGTAATGAGCAATCGGGCTGCTTCGTGGTCGCGATTCTAGCTGTTAACATACGATTGATTTTGCTACATACCAAGCAAAAGCGAGCATAGCCAGGCCAGCGCGCCCGGAGACTGGGGTACACAGGGGTGGACGCGAGCGACCGGATGCCCGGCGGCACGGACGACGGCGCCAGCGGCACGGCCGGTGGCCGCAGCGGCACGGACGGCAGCGGCACGGACGGCAGCGGCACGGACGGCGGCGGCAGCATCGAGGCGGAAGTCGCCAGCCAGCCCGAGTGCTGGCTGCGGGCCGCCGGGCTGGCCGCGGAGGTAGCCGGAATCCTGCCGGCCCGAGGTGAGCGGGTGGCGGTCGCGGGCTGCGGCACCTCGTGGTTCATCGCCCAGTCGTATGCGGCCGCGCGCGAGGCGGCCGGGCACGGCGAGACCGATGCCTTCGCCGCGTCCGAGTTCCCGGCCGGCCGTCGGTACGACCGCATCCTGGCGCTGTCCCGGTCGGGTACCACCACCGAGATCCTCGACCTGCTCGCCCGGGCCGGCCGCACGGCCCCGACCGTCGCGATCACGGCCGACCCGGGCAGCCCCGTCGCGGCGGCTGCCGACGCGGTCGTCGCGCTGGACTTCGCCGATGAGCGGTCGGTCGTGCAGACCAGGTTCGCCACCAGCGAGCTGGCGCTGCTCCGTGCGCACCTGGGCGAGGATCTAGCCCCGGTTGCCCGGGCGGCGTGTCGGGTACTGGCCGCCCCGCTGCCCGCGCAGATGATCGAAGCCCGGCAGTTCACCTTCCTCGGCACCGGCTGGACCTGCGGACTGGCCAGCGAGGCGGCGCTGAAGCTCAGGGAGGCGGCCGGGCTGTGGACGGAGGCGTACCCGGCCATGGAGTACCGGCATGGCCCGATCGCCGTGACCGGGCCCGGCGGCGTGGTCTGGCTGTTCGGACCGCCGCCGGACGGCCTGGCCCGCGAGATCGCCGCCACCGGCGGGCTGGTCTGGCAGAGCGAGGAGGAGCCCATGGCCGAGCTGGTGCGGGTGCACCGGCTGGCGGCCGTGGCCGCGCGCGCTCGCGGGCTCGACCCGGACCGGCCGAGGAACCTGTCCCGGTCGGTGATCCTGGACACCGCCCGCCCGGGCTGAGCGTGTCCCGGTGAACCGGCCGATCCTGGTCGTCACGCTCAACCCGGCGCTCGACCTCACCTACGAGCTGCCGCAGGTGGATTGGGCCGGGGTGAACCGGCCACCTGCGGTGCGGTCGCGCCCCGGCGGCAAGGGGATCAACGTCGCGCGGACGCTGCACGCGCTGGGGGCCGACGTGCTTGTCCTGGGCCTGGCCGGGGAGCTGACCGGCTACGCGGTGCGGTCCGCGCTGGCCGGGACCGGCGTCCGCGGTGCGTTCACTGAGATCGCCGGCGAGACCCGGCGGACCCTGGCGGTCATCGACCGCGACCGGGGCCAGACCGCACTGTTCAACGAGCCGGGACCGCGCGTCTCGGCTGCCGAGTACGCGGCGTTCCTGGCCCGGTATCAGGCCGAGCTGGCCGCGACCACGGCCGTCGTGCTGACCGGAAGCCTGCCCCCGGGCCTGGAGGCCGGCAGCTACGCGGAGCTGACCGGGATCGCGGCGCGCGCCGGCGTGCCCGCCGTGCTCGACGCGGACGGCGAGCCGCTGCTGCGCGGCCTGGCGGCGAATCCGGCGGTGGTCAAGCCGAACCTGGCCGAGCTTTCCGCCGCGGTCGGCCGCCGGCTGACCGACGCGGACAGCACCGGCCGCGCGGCGGTCGCCGTCGCGGCTCTAGAGCTCAGGGAGGCCGGAGCGCAGGCGGTCGTGGTCTCGCTCGGCGCCCGCGGGCTGCTGGCGGTGACCGAGGACGGGGTGTGGCAGGCCGTGCACCCGGGGGCGGTGGCCGCCAACCCGACCGGGGCGGGCGACGCGGTGGTGGCCGGCCTCACCCACCACCTGGTGCTCGGCCACCCCTGGGCCGAACGGCTGCGGCACGCGGTCGCGCTCGGCTCCGCGGCGGCCGCCGCGCCGGTCGCCGGCGAGTTCCGCCGGGCCGACTACGAGCAGGCGCTGGGCCAGGTCACGGTCGTCCGGCGGGACGGCCTGATGCCGGACACCACGCGGGAGACGATCTAATGCCTGCCACGGGACTGGGAACCATCGTGACCGCGGCCCGCGCGGCGGGGCACGGGGCCGGCGCGTTCAACGTCATCGGCATCGAGCACGCCGAGGCGATCGTCGCCGGCGCGGAGGCGGCCGCGGCCCCGGTCGTGCTGCAGATCAGCGAGAACTGCGTCCGCTATCACGGCGCGCTGCGGCCGATCGGGCAGGCGGCGCTGGCGATCGCGGCCGCCGCGGCCGTGCCGGTCGCCGTGCACCTGGACCACGCCACCACGGGGGAACTCGTCAGCGAGGCCGGCCGACTGGGTTTCGGCTCGGTCATGTTCGACGCGTCGGCCCGGCCCTACGCGCAGAACGTCGAGGCGACGGCCGGCATCGCCGCCTGGTGCCACGACCGCGGGATGTGGATCGAGGCCGAGATCGGCGAGATCGGCGGCAAGGACGGCGCGCACGCCCCGGGCATCAGGACTAAGCCGCGGGAAGCGGCCGACTATGCCGCCGCGACCGGGGTGGACACCCTGGCGGTGGCGGTCGGCAGCTCGCACGCCATGCTCACCCGCGACGCCGTGCTTGACCTGGAGCTGATCAGCCAGATCCGCGCCGCGGTCGCCGTGCCCCTCGTCCTGCACGGCTCATCCGGCGTGCCGGACGCGATGCTCGCCGCCGCGGTCCGGGCCGGCCTGACGAAGATCAACATAGCGACGCGGCTGAACGAGGAGTTCACCGCCGCCATCCGTGCGTCCATGGCCGCGGACCGTGCGGTAGTCGATCCGAGGCGCTACACGGCGGCGGGGCGGGACGCTGTCGCCCGCGAGATCACCCGGCTGCTCGGCGTGCTCGGCGCCGGCGGCGCCGCCCGGGACAGCGGCGCCGCCGGGGCTACGCCCCCGTGAGCCCGGTCGCCGCCACCGACCTGATGAAGTAACGCTGGGCCGCGAAGAAGACGATCAGCATCGGGATCAGGCTCATCACGTTGCCCGCCATCAGCAGCGTCCACTCGGTGGCGTGCGCGCCCTGGAACGTGGCCAGGCCGAGCGGCAGCGTCATCTGGTTCGTCTGGTTGATGACGATCAGCGGCCACAGGAAGTTGTTCCACGAATCCAGGAAGGTCAGCGCGGCCAGCGTGGCGAGCGCCGGCGTGGCCAGCGGCAACACGATCCGCCACAGCACGGTCAGCCGGTTCGCCCCGTCAACCCGCGCCGATTCCTCGTACTCGACCGGCATCGTCTTGAAGAACTGCCGCAGGAAGAACACGCCGAACGCGGTGGCCGCGTTCGGCAGAATCAGCGCCCCGATGTGATTGATCCCGACCCCGGCCAGCACGTTCACGCCGAGCCACTTGGTGATGAGGAACTGCGGGATCATCGTCACCTGGAACGGCACCATCAGCGTGGTCATGATCAGTACGAACAGGGCGGTCCGGCCGAGGAACCGGATCCGTGCGAACGCGTACCCGGCCAGCGAGCACAGCACCAGGTTGCAGATCACGGTGACCACCGCCACGATGGCGCTGTTCAGGAAGAACCGCCCGAACGGCGCTGCCTGCCAGGCGGCGGCGTAATTGCCGAACCTGAGCACGTGCGGGGTCAGGATCGGCGGGAAGTGCAGCGCCTCAGGCGAAGTCTCCAGCGACGTCACCAGCATCCAGAAGAACGGGAAGATCAGGATCAGGCTGGCCGGCAGCAGCACGAGGTGCCACGGGCTGAACGGAAGCCAGCGCCAGTTCCTGCGGGCGCCCGCATGCGTCTGCGCGCTCATGACCGGTAGTAGGTGAGCCGCCGGCCGACCCGGAACTGGATCGCGGTGACCACCAGGATGATGAGGAACAGGAAGTAGGCGATTGCGGATGCATAGCCGAAGTTGAAGTTCACGAACGCCTGCTCAAACAGGTAGTACACGAGCACGGTGGTGGAGTTCAGCGGACCGCCCTGCGTGCTCAGGTAGACCTCGTCGAACAACTGCAGCGCGTTGATCGTGAGCCAGACCGCCAGGAACAGCGACGCGGGGCTGAGCAGCGGCACCGTCACCCGCCGGAACGTCGCCCAGGCGCTGGCCCCGTCGGTCGCCGCCGCGTCGATCAGGTGCTGCGGGATCCCCTGCAGCGCGGCCAGGTAGATCACCACGGAGAAGCCGGTCCAGCCCCAGATCGTCATCGCGACGATCACGTACAGCGCCTCCGATGGCGAGTTGAGGAACTGCTGCTGCGGAATGCCGACCAGGCTGAACAGGTAGTTCACCACGCCGTAGGACGGGTCGAACAGCCAGATGAAGACCAGCGCCTCGCTGATCGTGGATATCGCCATCGTGGCGTAGGCGGCGGTCCGGTAGAAGTTGATGAACCGGATGCTCCTGTTCATCGCCACGGCCAGGAACAGGCCGACCACCATGCTGCCGGGGACGAACAGGGCCGTGTAGACGAGCGTGTGCTCGACCGCCTGGGCCACGACAGGGTCGTGCAGCAGGGTCCGGTAGTTGTGCAGCCCGACGTAGGGCGTGTCCGGCGACAGCAGGTTGTTTTGCTGGAACGACATGACCGCGGACCAGACCACGGGAACCGCGCCGAACAGCAGGATGATCGCCACCCCGGGCGTCACGAACGCCCACCCGGTGAAGTGCTCCGAGCGGGTGACGCGGGCCCGGGCGCTGGCCGCCGCCCTCAGGCGCCGGCGGCTGAGCGAGGCCTCCGATGCCGCCACGTCACGGGTTCGCGTCGCCACGTTACTGGTTCGGGTGGGCGAGAATCTGGTTGACCTGCTGCGCGGCGCTGTGCAGCGCGGCCGCGGGCTGGCTCTTGCCGAGCAGCACCGAGACCACCATGTTGCCGAGCACCTGGGAGATCTTCGGGTAGGTGGGGATCTGCGGCCGGGCCTGCCTGACGTTGCCGAGGTTCTTGATGAAGGTGTCCACGCCGGGGAGCGCCTGGTTCATGCCGGCCTGGAATCCGGCGGCGTTGGCCACCGAGGCCCGGGTCGGCAGGTCCCCGGTGCGCAGCGAGAAGGACTTCACCTGAGCCGGGGCGGTGAGCCACAGCAGGAACTTCTCCGCCGCCTTGACCCGGTCGGAGCCGTTGTTGAAGATCACCCAGTTGTCCGGTCCCGAGATGGTCTGGTGACCGCCGCTGGTGCCGGGGAACGAGGGCATGATCTGCACGCCGTAGTGCACATTCGGGAACACGCCCAGGTCCCAGGGGCCGGTCACCAGCATGCCGATCTTGCCGGAGTTGAACACGTTGGCGTAGGCCTGGTCGGTCGGGTCCAGGTACATGGACTTGTCATGCACGGCCATGGTCTGCAGCGTGGTCAGCGACTTCAGGCCGGCCGGGGAGTCGAACGCGGCCTGCTTGTTGTCCGGGGTGAGGATCTTCCCGCCGGCCTCCCAGAGCAGCACCTCCCAGTGCCACACGGTGTCTTCGCTGCCGGGGGTCACATAGGCGGTGCCGAACTGCTTCTTGGCTGGGTTGGTCAGCTTCTTGGCGTCGGCCACGAACTGGTTCCAGGTCCACCCCGGGCCGGGCGGCTGCAGGCCGGCCTGGGCGAACAGCGTCTTGTTGTAGACCACGGCCAGGTTGTCGACCAGCGCCGGGATGCCGATGACGCGGCCGTTGACGGTGGCCACATCGCGCTCGCCCACCCAGAAGTCGTTCCAGTTCACGCCGGGCTGCTTCACCAGGCTGTTCAGCGTCTCGACCTGAGGAATCTGGGCCACGTTCGGGGCCCAGGAGCCGTAAAGGTAGGCGATGTCGGGCACGCTGCCACCGCGCACGGCGGTGAGGACCTTCTGCAGCGAGTTGTCGTTGTTGACGTACAGGCTGCTGACCTTCTGCCCGGGGTTCTGCTGCTGGTACTCGGTGATCAGGTGGGCGAACGCCTTGCCCTCCGGACCCGTGTACCCCTCCCAGATCGTGATCGACTTGCCGTTCCCGCCCGATCCGTTGCCGCTGCCCGTGCCGCAGGCCACCAGGCCGAGGGCAACCAGCGTGGACCCCAGTAGCACGCCGAGCCGGTGCGTTCTCATTTGCCCTTGCCTCCGAGCCCGCGCTCGGGCACGACCGTGGCCGACCTGGGCATCCGCCCTCGGATTGCCGACGCGTCGACGACTCTTGCGCGAATCGTGAATGTTTGAGACATCATCGCGCGAACCTGCGGGCCGGTGTCAAGCCGAACGGAGTGCTTTTGCCCAAGCTGTGAGCGACGTGTTATCGAGGCTGAGCGGGCGCCGCACGCGAGAGAGCAGCACATCCTTCGCGCGAGGCCTGGCCCGGGCGCGGCCGCTGCGGCCTCGCCGGGGACGCTCCGGGTCGGCGGCCAGCGCCGCGCTGCTGCAAGTTCCTGCGCGCTGTTGCTCGCAGAAGAAGGAAATGGAACACTATCGATCCGTGATCAAGGTTGCATTCATCGGCGCCGGCAGCATCGAGTTCACCCGCAACGTCGTCACGGACCTGTGCGGCTACCGCGAGTTTAGTTCCGAGCTGGAGCTGGCGCTGCACGACATCGATGCCGGGCGCCTCGCGCATGCCGACACGCTGGCCCGCCGTATCGTCGCCCAGACCGGGTGCGGCGCAGCCGTGACGTCCTCGTCGGACCGCTCCGAGGTGCTGGCCGGCGCCCGCTACGTCATCAACGAGATCCAGGTGGGCGGGTACCAGGCGACCCGGCTGGACTTCGAGATCCCGGCCCGCTACGGCGTGCGGCAGACCATCGCGGACACGCTGGGCATCGGCGGCATCTTCCGCGGCCTGCGCACCATCCCCGTGGTGGTCGGGATCGGGCGCGACATGGCCGAGCTGTGCCCGGACGCCTATCTGCTCAACTACACCAACCCGATGGCCATGCTGCCCTGGGCCGTATACGAGGGCACGGCGTTCCAGCGCGTGTTCGGGCTATGCCACTCGGTCCGGGACACGCACGCCTTCCTGGCCGGGCTGGTCGGCCTGGATCCGGCCGAGGTCAGCTTCACCACCGCGGGGTTCAACCACCAGGCGTTCGTGCTCCGGTTCGAGCACGAGGGCCGGTCCCTCTACCCGCGCCTGGCCGAGATCGTCAAAGGCTCCCCGGAGCTGCAGCGACGGGTGCGGGTGGAGCTGTTCCGCAGGTTCGGCTACTTCCCCACCGAGTCCAGCGAGCATTCCGCCGAGTACGTGCCGTGGTTCATGCGGCACGACGACCAGATCGAGCGGTTCCGCATCTTCGTGGGCGACTACCTGGCCCGATCAGAGGAGAACCTGAACGAGCTGGAGTCGCTGCGCCGCGATCTCGACGAGGGCAAGCCGCTCGACCTGGAGCCCACCGACGAGCTCGCGTCGCAGTTCATCTACGCGCTGGAGACCGGCACCGAGTATGAGCTCTACGTGAACGTGCGCAACGACGGGCTGATCGCCAACCTGCCCGGGTCGTGCTGCGTCGAGGTCCCCTGCGACGTAGGCGCGCACGGCGCGCGGCCACGGCCGGTCGGCGCGCTGCCCGCCCAGCTCGCGGCGCTCAACCGCACCTTCCTCAACGTGGTCGAGTTGACCGTCCGCGCGGTCCTGGACGGCCGGCGGGACCACGTCTACCAGGCGGCGCTGCTGGACCCGAATGCCGCCGCCACGCTGACGACCTCGCAGATCGTCGCGATGTGCGACGACCTGCTCGCGGCGCACCGCGCGCTGCTCCCCCCGGCGCTCACGGACTGATCCCGCTCTCGGACCGATCCCCGCTCTCGGACCGATCCCCGCTCACGGTCTGATCCCCCGGCGATTGCGGACTGACCGGCCTGACGGGCTAGCCGGGCAGGTCTCGCCGACCGGGCGCCGGCGAGCCGGGCCGGCCGGGAACCTGGTTCCCGGACCGAGGTCTCGCCGCAGCAGCCACGGCGAGACGTCGGTCCGGCGCCCCCGCTCCCCCCATTAAGCGATCAAATCGTCAAAGTCCCCGTCCTTGGCCCCCGCGATGAACGCCTCGATCTCGGCGTGGGTGTAGATCAGCGCGGGACCGCCCGGATGGCGGGAGTTACGCATCGCGATCGACCCGCCGGGCAGGACGGCCATCTCGACGCGGGCGGCCCCGCGATCACCGTGCTGGCTCGACTGCCATTCGGCGTCAGCCAGGCTGGACGACGGCATCCCGTTGCGCGTGCCCATCGCCCTCCTCGCAGCGTCGCGAATACGGCCGACCCGTGCTCGGACGGTCGCAAATTCGTCCGGCCCATCCCGGGGTGAATCGTCTCGATCGCCTTACTACGCGGGGATTCTAGCATGCACGTGCATCCGTACGGGACGAAGCACGCGCATAAGCACGCGCATCGTGCGTCCCGGGAACGGATGGCGCCCAGCCCGGATTACCCGGCGCTGGCCAGGCTGCCGGAGCGGCTGAGCTCCTGGCCCCCGGTGAACGCGTCCCAGAGCGACGCGTACGTGCCGCCCATCGCGAGCAGCTCGTCATGACTGCCGGTCTCGGCGATCTGGCCGCCGTCCACCACCACGATGCGGTCCGCCCGGGCCGCGGTGGTCAGCCGGTGCGCCACCACCAGCGTGGTGCGCTGCGTGGTGAGCCGGCCGATCGCGCGGGTCACCGCGGCCTCGGACGCCAGGTCGAGCGCGGACGTCGCCTCGTCGAGCAGCAGGATGGCCGGATCCACCAGCTGCGCCCGGGCCAGCGCGACGAGCTGGCGCTGGCCCGCGGACAGGTTGCGGCCGCGCTCGCCCACCAGGTGGTCGTATCCGCCGGGCAGCGCCTCGATCATCTCGTGCGCCCCCACGGCCCGGGCCGCCGCCTCCACCTCGGCCTGGGCGGCGTCCGGACGGCCGTAGGCGATGGAGTCGGCGACGGTACCGGAGAACAGGTAGGGCTCCTGCGGCACCACGCCCAGCTGGTGCCGGTAGCCGGCCAGGTCGTATTCGCGGATGTCCACCCCGTCCACCAGCACCGCTCCCCCGGTCACGTCGTAGAACCGCGCCACCAGCTTGACCAGAGTCGACTTTCCCGCGCCGGTCTGGCCGACCAGCGCCACGGTCTCGCCGGGCTCGATGCTCAGGTTGACCCCGCGGACCGCGTCCCGGTGCGCCCCGTCGTACCGGAACCGGGCATCGCGCAGCTCGACCCGGCCGCTCAGCCGTCCCACCGGCCGGGGGTGGCTGGCCGACGGCGTCGTGGTCGGGACCGCGAGCAGTTGCCGGATCCGGCGCAGCCCGACCACCGCCTGCTGGTAGCCGTCGAATACCTGCGACATCTGCTGCACCGGCGCGAAGAACAGGTCGATGTAGAGCAGGTAGGCGATCAGGGCGCCCGCCGTCAGCGCGCCGGAGCGCACCTGGCCGGTCGCGACCACCAGCACCAGGGCCCCGGCGATCGTGGACAGCGCCTGGACGAACGGGAAGTACAGCGCGATATAGCGCTGGGCCCGCAGCCTGCTCACCCGGTAGGAGGCACTGCGCGCGGCGAACCGGGCCCGGTTGCGTTCCTCACGGCGGTAGGCCTGGGTCACCCGCAGCCCGGCCACGTTCTCCTGCAGGTCGGCATTGACCGCGCTGACCTTCTCCCTGGCCTCGTTGTACGCCTTCGACGACTTGGCCCGGAAGATCAAGGTCGCAACGACGAGCAGCGGGATGATCGACAGTACGGTCAGGCCCAGCCTGAGGTTGATCACGAGGAGGGCCGCCAGCACGCCGAAGAACGACAGGACCGAGCTGACCGCGGTGACCAGGCCGGTCTGCAGGAACGAGGACAGCGCGTCCACGTCGGTCGTCATCCGGGTCATGATCCGGCCGGACAGCTCCCGTTCGTAGAAGTCGAGCCCGAGCCGCTGCAGGTGCGCGAAGATCTTGATCCGCAGCGCGTACAGCAGCCGCTCGCCGTTGCGCCCGATGACCATGGTCTCCGCGATGTTGACCACCCAGTCGGCGAGCACGATGGCCAGCCCGATCAGCGACACGAGCACGATCGCGTGGAACGTCTTGGTCGCCACGCCGTTGTCGATGCCGCCCCGGACCAGGGCGGGCAGCGCCAGCGTGGCCAGGGCGTCCAGGCCATCGAGGATGAGCCCGGCCACCAGCGCGATGAGGAACGGCTTGAGCAGCTTGCGCAGCGTGAACCGCGGCTCGGGCGCCCGCGCCTCGGCCTGATCCACGTGCGGGACGTCGTTGGCCGGCGGCAGCGCCTCCAGCTGGGCCATCAGCTTGGGGCTGGGCGGGAGGCTGGCCAGCATGCCGTCCCAGCTGTCGCCGCCACCGCGGCGGCCGGCCGCCTGCGCCCGGGCTCGGCCCGCGGTCCGGGCGGGGGCCGCGGTCCCGGCGGGCGCGGCCAGCGCAACGGCACCGGCGCCGGCCGGCACGGCGTCCTCGCCGTCATAAGGTTCGGCGTCCTCGCCGTCATAGATCTCGGCGTCGTCGGGCCCGGCCAGCAGCAGCCGGTAGCGCGGGCTGCGTTGCATGAGTTCCTCGTGGCTGCCCACGTCGGCGACCCGGCCCTCGTGCAGCACCGCGATCCGGTCCGCGAGCTGCAGCGTGGACCGGCGGTGCGCGATCAGCAGCGTGGTGCGGCCGCGCATCACCCGGCGCAACGTGTCGTGGATCTCCGCCTCCATCCGCGGGTCTATCGAGGACGTGGCGTCGTCGAGGACGAGGATCCGGGGGTCGGTGAGCAGCGCGCGGGCCAGCGCGATCCGCTGCCGCTGGCCGCCGGACAGGCTCAGCCCCTGCTCGCCGATGACCGTGTCGTATCCGTCCGGGAGCTCGGTGATGAACTCCTCGGCCTCCGCGGCCCGCGCCGCCGCGACCACCTGCTCGTCGGTGGCTTCGGGGCGGCCGAAGGCGACGTTGGCCCGCACCGTGTCGGAGAACAGGAAGCTGTCCTCCAGCACCAGGCCGATCGCGGACCGGAGCGAATTCAGCGTGACATCCCGCACGTCGTGCCCGCCGATCCTGACCGCTCCCGCGTCGACGTCGTAGAACCGCGCCAGCAGCAGCGACACGGTGGACTTCCCTGAGCCGGACGCGCCGATGATGGCCAGCGTCTCGCCCGGCTCGGCCCGCAGCGACAAGCCGTTCAGCACCGGCTGCTCCGGCGCGTAGCCGAAGTGAACGTCGTCGAACTCCACCCCGGCCGCGTCGGCCGGCAGCGCGGCCGCGGCCGGCTTCTCGGTGATCAGCGGGCGCGAGTCGATCGCCTCGAACACCCGGATCACGCTCGCCCGCGCCTCCTGGCCGAGCGTGATCAGGTAGGTGAGCATGCGCACCGGGCCGACCATCTGGGCCAGGTAGGAGGAGAAGGCCAGGAAGGTGCCCAGCGTGATCGAGCCGTGGATGGCTAGCCAGCCGCCCAGCGCGAGCACGCCGATCTGGCCGAACGCGGGGATGGCCTGCAGCGCGGGGCTGTACCTGGCCATCATGCGCACGGTCCGCACCCGTGAGGCGAACAGCCGCCTGCTGGCCTCCTCCAGGCGGTCAAGCTCCTGTTCCTCCTGGCCGAATCCCTTGACCACCCGCACGCCGGTGACCGCGGCCTCCACCACGCCGGCCACGGCACCGGACTGCTGCTGGGCGTGCCAGCTCGACGGGAACAGCCGCCGCCGGGACGCGAGCGTCACCAGGTACAGCGCCGGGCCGACCAGCAGCGCGACCACGGTCAGCAGCGGGGAGAGAAACAGCATGATGACCAGCGAGGCCGCGAACAACACCAGGTTGCCCGCCGTCACCGGGATCATGCTGAGCAGGCCCTGCACCATGTTGAGGTCGGAGATCGAGCGGCTCACGACCTGCCCGGTGTGCAGTTCGTCCTGGCGCGCGCCGTCCAGCCGGGACAGCGAGCCGAGCAGCTCGGTGCGCAGGTCATGCTGAACGTCGAGGGATACCCGGCCGCCCATGTACCGCCGCACGTAGACCGCGCCGAAGGTGACCAGCGCCGCGACCACCAGCGCGATCGCCAGCGGCCAGATCGACTCGGTGTGCGTGACGATCACGTTGTCGATGATCCGCCGCTGTATCAGCGGGATGACCGCGGTGACCAGCGCGGCCAGCAGCGAGGCGCCGATAGCGATGACGGTATTGCGGCGGTACCGCCAGCAGTAGCCGGCCAGCCGCCGCACCCATCCCTGCCCGGCCTCCGCCGGGCGCGCAGCACGGATCCGTCCCATAGTTAGACACGCTAACAATCGGGTGCAAGCCAATATTTCCGAACGCTGACGCCCGGGACGCCGCTTCGATCGCCGCCTGCCCCCGGCGGATGGCCGGCTAGCGGGCGTCGGCGGGCGCGGAGGGGGGAGCCGCCGATCGGGCGGCGAGCAGGGCCGCCAGTTCGCCGGCAGGCATCTGGTGAGCGGTGATCCCGTCCCGGCCGGTCATGGTGCGCGCGGCCACCAGCGCGTTCAGCACGGCCTCCTCGGTCGCCTCGGCCACCGCGCGGAACAGGCCGGTGATCCTTGTGTCGGGCAGCATGGCCAGCGGCACCACCGGCGCGGGCGGCGGCCCGTGGTCGCCCGGGATGCCGTCGTTGCCGGTGGCGAAGGCGAGGAAGAAGTCTCCGCTGTAGTGCTCGCCGACCGCGCCGAGTCTGGCGATGCCGATCACGGCGCGCTGGGCCAGCCGCCGGCACTGGTGCGGCAGCAGCGGGGTGTCGGTGGCCACGATCCCGATGATCGACCCGGCGCCGGGGCGCGGGTCCGGCCCGGGCGCAGCCGAAGGACCGCCGGGCAACGGGACCCGATCGGGGCCGATCAGCTGCCCGGCCGGCACGCCGCTGACCGTGAATCCGGCCCGCGACCCGTGGTTGGCCTGGACGAGCACACCGACGGTGTGCCGGCCGTGAGCGTCTTCCACCAGCCGGGAGGCGGTGCCGATCCCGCCCTTGAATCCGTGGCAGATCATCCCGGTGCCGCCGCCCACGTTGCCCTCGGGCACCGGGCCCGCCGCGGCCGCGGCCAGCGCGTCGAGGACGTGCTGCGGGCCGACATGCCCGCCGCTGGCATCGTTCAGCCGCCCGTCCCAGGTCTCCCCCACCACCGGCAGAGACCAGGCATCCGGATCGTAGCCGCGCTGGCGCGCCTCCCACGCCGCCAGCGCGTCGCGTACCACGCCCACGCTGTGCGTGCTGGTCAGGCCGACCGGGGTGGCGAGCAGCCCGGCCTCCCGGATCCACTCCAGCCCGGTCACTTCGCCGTTGCCGTTGAGGGTGTGACAGCCGGCGAAGACCGGCCGGTCCCAGATCCGCTCGGTCCGCGGCAGCACCACGGTCACGCCGGTGCGGACCGGCCCGCGGCCCGGGACCAGCGGGCCGTCACCGCTGATCAGCGTGGTGTGCCCGACGCTGACCCCGGCCACGTCGGTGATCGCGTTGTGCGGCCCGGGGTTCCCCGTGCCCGCGACGATGCCGAGATCCCTGGCTCGCTGCGCCATGTCTGTTCTCATGGTGCTGGTCCGGCTGGTATCCGTTCGGGATGCTATGCGGGCTGGGCAGTGATCGTGGCCCTGGTCTCGACCGGGTTCGCCAGCGACTGGAAGACCACGCAGTACCGCTCGGTCAGCCTGAGCAGGGTGTCGAGCTGCTCGGCGGTCGCCTCGGTATCCAGCTCGAAGCCCAGGCGGATCGCCGTGAAACCCACCGGCGCGTCCTTGCTGACCCCCAGCGTGCCGCGGAAATCCAGGTCGCCTTCGGCGCGGACGGCTCCGCCGGCGATCGGGATCTCCAGCGACGTGGCCACCGCCCGCAGGGTGACTCCGGCGCAGGCAACCAGCGCCTGGAGCAGCATGTCACCGGAACAGGCCAGCGAGCCGTCGCCGCCGGTGGCCGGGTGCAGACCGGCGACCGCGAGCGCCTGCCCGGTGGTCACCGAGCAGCTGACGCTCTCCTCGCCCAGCTGACCCTGCGCGGCCAGGGTGATCAGCGCCTGCTGCGGATTCTCGCGATAGGCGTCCTTGAGAGGCTTCTGCACGGCGCGCAAGGCATCGCTGTCCATGACCACCCTTTCCGGCGGGGTTGGGCTCCCGCCCAGGATCGCACGCGCCCGCGAGAGGCGCTTGTCTAGGAGCCGACCTGGCAGGCGCGAGTTGATGGTCTCGGTGACGGACCGCCCGCCGCGTCCGACGCGCTGGTCCGCAGCGCTACCCGGGCACCGGGCCGAGCGCGGAACACCGCCGCGTAACCGCCGTCGCGCCGGTCATCCGGGCGGCCCGCCAGGTCTTCCCGCCGTCGAACGTCACCGGCACCGTCGCGCCGGTGACGTTCGCGGCCCGGGGCAGTTGCAGGTGCCGCATACAGGACGCGCACGCGTGCCTCCCGTGGACATGCGCGATGACGACCACCTCGCGCGGGCCGCGTTCCGGGGCAGACATACTGCCGTGCGCGGCTGCTTCAATGGAGGCGTGCCTGCCGACGAGGGGACCGATGCCGATCTCGCCGGGCTGGCGGACGCCGGCCTGGCCCGTTGGGTGGCCGAGGTCCGGCAGGCGGACGGTCCGTCATGGCGTGAGGCCGGTGCCGCGGCGCTGCGGCAGGATTCTCACCGCCGGGCGGCAGCCAGGCCACCTGGTCCCGCGCTGCCACTGGTACGGGATCTCAGCACGGCAGACGACGGGCGCCCCGGCCTGCCGCTGCGGTTGTACCGCCCAGCGGCCGAACCGCGTCCGCTGGTGCTCTACCTGCACGGCGGCGGCTTCGTGCTCGGCGACCTGGAGTCGCACGACAGCATCTGCCGTCGTCTGGCCCTGATTGCGGACGTGGCCGTGCTGGCCGTGGACTACCGCCGCGCCCCCGAACATCCCGGGCCGGCGGCGGTGGACGATGCGGTGACCGCGTTCGGCTGGGCACTGGGACGGCCGGATGAGCTCGGCCCGATGGCGGCGGCCGGAATCGGGCTGGCTGGTGACAGCGCGGGCGGCGCGCTCGCCCTGCTAGCTTCGGTCCGGCTGCGGGCCGGCGGGACGCCAGCGGCGGCGCTGCTGCTGGCGTACCCGAACGCCGACATGACCTTGTCCGAGCCCAGCCTCCGGCAAGAGGGCCATGGGTGGGGGCTGGAGGCTGACGACGTGCGCTGGTCGGTGGCGCAGTGGATCCCCGATCCCGCGCGCCGCGCCGACGCTGAGCTCAGCCCGGTGCACGCTGAACTGGCCGGGCTGCCGCCCACCGTGATCGCTACCGCCGAACACGACCCGCTGCGCGATGAGGGTGGCACGCTCACGCGCTTGATGCGCGGCGCAGGGGTCAACGTGTTGCTCGTGCCCCATCCCGGCCTGGTACACGGTTTCCTCGGGCTGGCGCACATCTCCGCCGCGGCCGGGCGGGCCGGAGATGGGTTGTTTGGAAGGTTCGGCAGGCTGCTGCGCGAGGATGGTGGCAGGCCCAGCGTCTGAGCAGGATGGCTGCGGGATTAGGTGCGTTAAGGACAAGACGAAAGACATCGCCGGCGAAATTACGGCCGCGGGGATTAGCCAGACCGAATTCCGGCATAAATATGGCGGGCCCCTCCATGCATGAGATGGAGGGGCCCTGCCCGGTCTTGCCGCGCTAACTGCCGATTGCTCGGTGTCTGACGCCGCTCAACCGATCACCGGGGCCAGAAACCCGCTGGAATTCCCGGTTTCCCGGTCCTTCCCGCGTTGCCGGGGTCTCCCCCGGCCGATCCCCGTTTCCGGCGACAAGAGTTTTCTACAGCTCTCCGGAAGGCCAGCACAAGAGGTTTGCGCCAATAATCTCAAAAAAATCTCTTGTCCACACGCCCATCCACATCTCCCCGGCTGTTATCCCCCGACGCGAAGGATTCTCCACCGGTCCATCCACAGTTCTGTCCACAGCCAGCCGACGGTCACAGAATCGTCAGGCTCCCTTTACCGGCAGTCCGGTGCCACCCCGGCCTGGCGAGTCGAACCTCTGCCGGCCGGGTCGCTGGGCCAGCTCGGCCGATCCGCACGGCTGCCCACCGGTAACGGTCAGAGCCGGCCTGGAAACCTCGGCCCTGCTGGGGTCGCCCGGGAGCTTCCGGGCAGGTCCTCATCCAGACCGCGTTCTGCGCCGGCGGCGAACCAAGATCGATGTGCGATTGCCTCCCCTTTGGGGGAGGCGATGTGCCATCGACCACGCGGGAATTGAGTACCCGCGCCTGTGCGATTAGCCCTGAGCGAATGCGGGCATAGATAACACGAGGCCCCTCCATGCATGAGATGGAGGGGCCTCGCCTGGCCTCGCCGCGCTGATCTGCCGATTGCTCGGCCTCTAGCGCTGCTCAACCGGCCACCAGGGCCAGAAACCCGCTGGAATTCCCGGTTTCCCGGTCCTTCCCGCGTTGCCGGAGTCTCCCCCGGCCGGTCCCCGTTTCCGGCGACAAGGAATTTCTACTGCTTCCGCAAGTCCAGCACAAGAGGTTTCCGCAGGCAATTTCAAGGATTTTTCTTATCCACACGCTCATCCACATCTCCCCGGCTGTTATCCCCTACCGTGATGAATTTTCCACCGGGCCATCCACAACGGCATCCACAGATGCGACGAGCGAAGTCAGATCGACACGCGGGGTGACTCGCGCGCCGGGAATGCTCCGGCTCCCGCCGCGGCGGGCTCCGGGGAAGAGCCCCGCTGTCATGCCATGACGTGCTCGCGAAAAGCCAGCGTGCCCGGGCCCGCGTCAAGCCCGAGCCCGCCGTCACGCCACGGCGTGCTCAAGAAAAGCCAGCGTGCCCAGGCCCGCGTCGAGCTCTGCGGGCACGCCCAGCGGGATCGTGGGCTGGGGGGCGGTGTGGCCGAACGGAAGCCCCCAGGCCACCGGGACGTCCAGCCCGCCGAGCCGGTCCTGCATCACCCGGCGGACGGTCTCAGGCGGCCCGCAGTCGGTCCAGCTGCCCAGCGCGATTCCGCGGACGCCGTCCAGCGCCCCGGCGCGCAGCAGCTGGGTGAGCATCCGGTCCAGCCGGTAGCCCTCCTCGTGGACGTCCTCGAGCAGCAGGATGCAGCCGGCGAACCCGCGGCCGGAAGGCCCGGGCTGCCTGCCGTCCGGCGTGCCCAGGCCGGCCGCGAGCAGGCTGAGGTTGCCGCCCGCCGTCAGGCCGGCGGCCCGCCCCGGGATCACCCTGTCCGCCCCGTCCCAGGCCAGCACGCGCGTGTCGGGGCGGTCGGGCTCGAACAGTGCCCGCCGCAGGCCGTGCTGTGCATCGGGGAACGCGGTGAACGAGTCGCCGCCGACGTTCGGCGCGTGCAGGGTCGGCACGCCGAGTCGCAGGGCGAACGCCTCGTGCAGCGCGGTGATGTCGCTGAACCCGGCGAAGATCTTCGGCGGTGCCGCGGCCATCGCGGCCCAGTCGAGCCGGTCCACGATGCGCTGCGCGCCGTATCCGCCGCGGGCGCACAGCACTGCGTCGATTTCCGGGTCAAGCCAGGCCCGCTGTAGGTCGGCGGCCCGGTCGGCGTCTCCTCCGGCCAGGTAGCGGAGATCGGGATGGCTGGCGAGCGCGTGCGGCGCGACCTCGACGTCAAGCCCCCAGGCGGACAGCAGGCGGCAGCCGCCGGCGACCAGGCCGGGGTCGTTGCGGCCGCTCGGCGCGACCACGGCCACGCGGCTGCCGGCCCGCAGCCGACCCGGCCGCGTCCGCCCTGCCGCCAGCAGCCCGGGGTGCGCCGGGCCGGTCCGCGCCGGGCCGGGCTCCAGCGGCCCGGCTCTGGGTCGCGCGGCCGGCGCGGCCCGCGCGGGTCCGGGCGGAGGGCGCAGCGCCTGCGGCACGGACGGTTCCAGGCTCACGTGACCAGCCGGAGGCGCGGCACGTCCGGTGGCTCGAAGCCCAGCACCTGGCCGAGGAAGGACAGCTCCGCCTCGAGCGCCGCGACGATCGTCTCGGCCCGCCGGAACCCGTGCTGCTCCCCCTCGAAGGCCAGGTAGGCGTGCGGGATGCCGCGCCCGGCCACCCGGTCGAGGAAACGGTCGGCCTGCAGCGGCGGGCAGATCACGTCCTCCAGCCCCTGCAGCAGCAGGAACGGCGCGCTGAGGTGATCGGCGCGGTTGACCGGAGACCGGTCGTGGTACGCCGCGCTGGCCTCTGGCCACGGTCCGACGAGGCTTTCCAGGTACTGGGACTCGAAATCGTGCGTCTCACCGGTCCGCCAGCCCGCCAGGTCGAGGATCGGGTAGTAGATGACCCCGCCCTGGTAGGTGCCGTCGGTGACGATCGAGCAGGCCGTGGTCCAGCCGCCGGCGCTGCCGCCGCGGATGGCCAGGCGGCTGCCGTCCGCGGTGCCCTCGGCGGCCAGGGCCCTGGCGACCTCTGCGCAGTCGGCGGTATCCACCAGGCCCCAGTTGTGCACCAGCCGTTCCCGGTAGGCCCGGCCGTACCCGGTGGACCCGCCGTAGTTCACCTCGGCGACGCCGATGCCGCGGCTGGTGAAATAGCTGATCTCCAGGTCGTAGGCCATCGACGTGCGGCCGGTCGGCCCCCCGTGCACGAACACCACGTACGGGGGCGGCTGGTCCGGCGGCCCGGTAAAGGCCGGGTTGCGCGGCGGGTACACGGTGGCGTGTATGTCGCGCCCGTCGGAGGCCCGGACCGCGCGGGCCTGCGGCTGCGGCAGGTAGGCCGGATCGGCCGCGCCGGCCGGGGCGGCACGCACCACGCTGATCTCGCCGCTGACGGCATCGACCCGGACGACCTCATGGGGGCGCTGCGGGCTCGCCGCCACCGAGGCGACCTCGGTGCCGGACGCTGTCAGGCACGACGCCCATTCGGTGTAGGGCGAGTGGACGGCCCGCAGCACGCCGTCCGCGCCGAGGATGGACAGCTGGCTCGCGCCGCGGCCGTGTACGGCCGCGATCGTCCCGTCCGCCAGCGGCGCCAGCCACCGCTGGCCGAGCTGCCACATCGCCCCGCCGAACTCCTCCTCCCGCTGGCACAGTGCTTGCGGGTACGGGGCTTCCGGCTCGCCGGACGGGAGCTCGAGCCGGTACAGGTTCCACCAGCCGTCGGGGTCGTTCACGTAGACCAGGGTCCGCGGGCCCGCCCACTCGGCCTGCACGATCGCCTGGCGGCCGCCGCCCGCCACCACCTTCGCCGAGCTGGCCTGGCCGGCCGTCACCTCGGCCACGCACAGCACCGTCTCGTCCCACGGCATCGACGGGTGATCCCAGCCGATCCAGGACAGCCACTCGCCGTCCGGGGACAGCCGCGGGCAGCACAGGAAGTGGTGGCTGGCAGCCAGCACGCGGATCAGCCGGGGATCTTCGGCCGCCGAACCGTCCAGCGGGACCGCGACGATGTCCCGGGTGACGTCGGTCGGCGCGGGCCCGGTGCGGGTCTCCCGTACGCACCAGACCTCATCGAGTTCGGGGTGAATGAACAGGTCGGCGAACCGCATGCCCTCGCTGATCTCGGGAACCGGGCTGACCGGCCGGGGCTCGCTACCCGGCGCCTCCGGCTCCACCCGGTACAGCCGCTGATCGGCCCAGTTGGCGAACACCACCGGCCCCGGGCCCCCGGCCGGCCGAGCCGCCCACGGATGACCGCCGTACTCGATCACCCGGCTGCGGACGTACCACGGCGCGGGCAGCATCTCCTCGACCGCCTCGGCCCCGTCCGGGCTCGCCCCGGGCGAGGCCCGGCGCCTCATGAGAGTGACCCGCCCCCCTTCGTTCGGCCGCGACTCGGTCCACCAGAGATCTCCGGAAACCCATCCGGGCCAGCCCGGCCGGGCATCCTCGCCGGCGACATCGGCCGCCGTGATCGGGGATGCCCACGTGCCGTAGGGCGCCACCTGCGTCATCGGATCAGCTCGCCGTCGTCAGTAGTCGGTCCATCACCCGCACGCCGAAGTGCAGCGCGGTCACCGGGATGCGCTCGTCCACGCCGTGGAACATCGCGTGGTAGTCGTACCCGGGCGGCAGCGCGAGCGGGGTGAATCCGTAACCCGCGATGCCGAGGCGGGAGAAGTGCTTGGCATCGGTGCCGCCCGCCATGCAGTAGGGCACGATACGTGACTGCGGATCTTCGGCCAGCAGCGCGCTCGTCATCGCGGCCATCAGCGGGGCGTCCAGCGGCGCCTCCAGCGGAACCTCCCGGTGCGTGTACTCCCAGCCGACATCGGGCCCGGTCAGCTCGTCCATGGCCGCCTCGAACTCGGCCTCGTAACCCGGCAGCATCCGCCCGTCGACGTAGCCGACGGCCTCGCCGGGGATCACGTTGACCTTGTACCCCGCCTGCAGCATCGTCGGGTTGGCGCTATTGCGCAGCACCGGAGCAACCAGCACGCCGGCCGGGCCGAACCGGGCCAGCAGCCCGTCGGGGTCGCGCTCGGCGCTGGCTGCGTCGAGGCCGAGCGCGTCCGCCATCGCCACCAGGGCCGCACGCACGGTGGGGATGAGCCGGGCGGGCCAGGTGTACTCGCCGATCCTGGTTACCGCGCCGGCCAGGGCGGTGACCGCGTTGCGGGAGTTCGGCCGGGAGCCGTGCCCGGCGGTGCCGCGCGCGGTCAGCTTCAGCCAGGCGGTGCCGCGCTCGGCCGCTCCGACGGGGTAGAGCCGCAGGCCGGGTGCCGCGTGGAAGGTGAACGCGCCGGACTCGCCGAGGCCCTCGGTGCAGCCGTCGAACAGCCCGGCGTACCGGCCGGCGAGGAAGGCCGCGCCGTCGGCGGCCGAGTCCTCCTCGTCGGCCGTGAACGCGAGCACGACGTCGCGGGCGGGGCGCCGCCCGGTGCGGGCCAGGCCGCGCGCCACCGCGACCAGCACCGCGACAGCGTTCTTCATGTCTACCGCGCCGCGCCCCCACAGCACGCCGTCGCGCACCTCGCCGGAGAACGGGTGCACGGACCAGTCGGCCGGCTCGGCGGGCACCACGTCCAGGTGGCCGTGCAGCAGCAGCGCGGGCCGGGCCGGGTCGGTGCCCTCGATCCTGGCCACCACGTTCGCCCGGCCAGGGGTCCGTTCCAGCAGCACCGGATCGAGGCCGGCCTCGGCCAGCTCGGCCGCCACGTACTCGGCGGCAGGCCGCTCCCGTGCGTCGCCTCCGCCCCGGTTGGTGGTATCGATCCTGATCAACTCGGCGGCCAGGCGAACCGCCTCGTCCTGCGCGGCCTGATCAGCCATACGCGTTCTCGATCGCCGCCGAGATCAGCGTGGTGACCGCCTTGAAGCAGCGGATCATGTCCCAGGCAGTGCCGCTGCTGTAGGCGACCGACCGCTCGCCGGTCCGCTGCACGGTCGGCACGACCGCCGCCGCCTGAGCCAGCTGCGCGGCGTCCACGTCCACCTCCACCCGGTAGCCACCGGGCTCGCTGGCCGGCTCGCGCCGGCCGGCCAGCTTGACGGCGCTGGCGGCGGCCGCCCTGATGCCCGCGGCGGTGACGCGCGGGGGCCGGCACACCGCCGAGTACCGCGACACCCAGTCCTTGACCGCCGAGGTCTGCGCCGCCGCGGCGTAGCTCGCCGTGTCTTCGCAGGTCACGTCGTCGCCGGTGACCAGGATGACCGGCACGCCGTATTCGGCGGCGACCAGCGCGTTCAGCCTGCCCTCGCTGGCCGGCGCCCCGTTCACCCGCACGCCGGTGATCGAGTTGGGCAGGTAGGTGTGGGCCAGCACACCGTCGCGGCCCGCCCCGGCGTGATACCCGACGAACGCCACCCCGGACACGTCGGGCTGCTGAATGCCCTCGACCATGCTCAGGTCCTTGTGCCGACCGGTGAGCATGACCGCGCGCTCGTCGAGTTCCTCGAGCAGCAGGTTGCGCATGGTGGCGTGCGCCTCGTTGACCAGGACCTCCTCGGCTCCGCCGTCGAACAGGCCGCCGATGGCCGCGTTGACGTCCGAGGTGAACATGCGCCGGCAGCGCTGCCACTGCTCGGTGCCCGGCTCGACATCGGCAGGCCAGGTGACCCCGGTGGCGCCCTCCATGTCCGCCGAGATGAGAATCTTCATGCGTTGCAGTCTGTCAGGTCGCCAGCGTGAGTCGCGTTAGCGCAGGCACCTTGCGGGATTCACCAGCCGAGCTCGCGCAGCCGGGCGTCGCCGATGCCGAAGTGGTGGGCTACCTCGTGGATGACGGTCCGGCGCACCTGGTCGGCCACCTCGTCCTCGGTCCGGCAGATCGCGCAGATGGCCAGGCGGTAGATGGTGATACGGTCCGGCAGCACCCCGGCGTACTGGGTGGTGCGGCTGGTCAGCGGGATGCCCTGGTAGAGGCCGAGCAGCCCCGGGGGACCCGGTCCGTGCTCGACCGTGACGGCGACGTTGCGCATGAGCCGGCCGAACTCGGCCGGCAGGCCGTCCAGCGCCGCGGCGACCATGTCCTCGAACCGCTCGGGCTCGACCTCGATCACGAGCCCATTGTCGGCTATGTCCCGCCCCGGAGGGCCGGATCAGGCGGCCCGCCGGTAGGCCCGGATCGCGAGCGGCGTGAACACGACGAAGATCCCGGCCAGCCACGCGATGCTCTGCCACAGGCTGGGCTGGAGCTGGTACGGGTGCCCGAGGGCCAGCGCGCGCATCGCGTCGACGACCTGGGTGACGGGCTGGTGGTTGGCGAAGGCCTGCAGCCAGCCGGGCATGCTGGAGATCGGCACGAACGCCGAGCTGACGAACGTGAGCGGGAACAGCCAGATCAGCCCGAACGCCTGCACCGACTCCTCGTCCCCGATGGCCAGCCCGGTGAACGCGGCGATCAGGCAGATGGATATCCCGAACACGGTGGCGAGCACGACCATGCCCACGGCAGGCCCGAAGCCGTTCTGGAACCGGAATCCGACCGCGTAGCCCACCGCGATGATGATCAGGATCGTGATCAGCATCCGCGCCGAGTCGGCCACCAGCCGGCCGGCCAGCACCGCCGAGCGCGCCATCGGCATCGACCGCAGCCGGTCGATCACGCCCTTCTTCAGCTCCTGCGCCAGCGCGATCGCGGTGCCGAAGCAGGCGAACGCCGCGGTCTGCGCGATGATCCCCGGCATCAGGAAGTTGACGTAGCCACCGGGGGTGGTGACCGGGATCGCGCCGCCGAACACGTAGCGGAACAACAGCACGAACATCACCGGCTGGATCACGGTGAACACGATGTAGGCGGGGACGCGCATCCAGACCAGCAGGTTGCGCCGGGTGATGGTCAGCGTGTCGGTCACCGCCCACCGGGCCCGGATGCCCAGCCCCGGCTCGCCGCTCGGCAGGGTGGCGGGCGCCGCGATCGCGGTCATGACCGTGCCTCCGCCGTGTCCCTGGCCTCCGCGGCTTCCTTGCGGCCGCCTCGCCGCCGGCCACGGCGGCGCCCGTTCGCCTGGTCCTCTTCCTCGGCCGCGTGCCCGGTCAGGGCGAGGAACACGTCGTCGAGCGACGGGCGCCGCAGCGCGAGCCCGCGTATCTCGACGCCGGCGCCGTCCAGCCTGCGCACCGCGTCGATCAGCGCATCCGATCCTCGGCTCCCGACACCCTCGCTGACCACTCCGGTCTCCTTGTCGACGTGCGGCTCGCCCTCGCCGACCGGCGTGATCGCCGCGACCGCGTCGGCGAGCCGGGACCGGTCGGGCACGGTGAACTCGACCACGTCCCCGCCGACCCGGCCCTTCAGTTCCTCGGACGTGCCCGCGGCTATGACCTGGCCGTGGTCGATCACCACGATCTCGTCCGCCAGCTCGTCGGCCTCGTCCAGATACTGCGTGGTGAGCAGCAGCGTGGTGCCGCGGGCGGCCAGCGACCTGATCGTGTCCCACATCGCGAGCCTCGACCTCGGGTCCAGCCCGGTAGTCGGCTCGTCGAGGAACAGCACCCGGGGATCGCCGACCAGGCTGGCGGCCAGGTCCAGGCGGCGCTGCATGCCGCCGGAGAAGTTCTTGGCCGGCCGGTCAGCGGCATCGGTCAGGCCGAAGTGCTCCAGCAGCTCGGTGGCGCGGCTGCGAGCCCGCGGCCAGCTCAGGTGGTACAGCCGCCCGATGATCTCGAGGTTCTCCCGGCCGGTGAGCTCCTCCTGAATAGCCGCCGACTGCCCGGCCAGCCCGATCGAGCGGCGGACCGCGGCCGCCTGGCGCACGACGTCGTAACCCTCCACCTGAGCCCGCCCCGCGTCCGGCAGCAGCAGGGTGGTCAGGATGCGCACCGCGGTCGTCTTGCCGGCTCCGTTCGGGCCCAGCACGCCGAGCACCGTGCCCCGCGGCACCGACAGGTCGATACCGCGCAGGGCGCGAACCTCCCCGAACGATTTGACCAGGTCCTCCACCAAGATCGCCGGACCCGAGCTCATCTGTGACACATCACCCTCCTGTGCAGGCCGCCCGGCCGTTCAACGTCCGTGCCATCGAACCTACCGGGCGCCCGGCCGTACGGGCGAACGAAAAACGCCCCTGGCGACGACGATGCGGCCGCGCCGAACTCATCGCGCGCCACGCCCACTCACCCGGCCTGGCGGTTACTCTCATTGTCCAGCCAGGTACCGACAACTTCAGCAGGCAGCACCTGGGAGGCGTTGAAGATGCCCGTCTCACGGCTACGGCACATTCCGGGAATCGGGGTGGACAGGGTCGGTGACGCCGCTGACGCGGCCGCCGATGCCCGCTTCCTGCGGCTGGAGAACCTCGACACCGACATCGCGCCGCCCGCCGTCGCCCGGGAGGTCACCCGCGCCGCCGTCGACCGGGACGACGCCAACAGCTACCTGCCCTTCCAGGGCCATCGCGTGCTGCGCGAGGCCGCCGCGGCGCACGTCGGCGCGATCACGGGCCACCGGTACGACCCGGAATCCCAGTGCGTCAGCGTCGCCGGCGGCCTGAACGGCGTGCTCAACGTGCTGCTGGCCACCGTGGAGCCCGGCCAGGAGGTCGTCATCTGCGACCCGATCTACGCCGGGCTGGTCAACCGGATCCGGCTGGCCGGCGGGGTTCCCCGGCATGTCCGCTGCGCGCCCGGCGAGCGGGGCTGGGCCACCGATCCCGGTGAGCTGGCCGCGGCCATCGGACCGCGGACGGCCGCGGTGCTGCTGATGAGCCCGGCCATGCCCACCGGGGCGGTCCTCGGCGGCCAGCACTTCGAGGCCATCGCGGGTCCGGTCCGGCGGCACGGAGCCTGGATCATCTACGACGCCGCGATGGAGCGGATCCGGTTCGACGGGCGGCCGGTCTCGCATCCGGGCGCTCACCCGGATCTCGCGGCCCGCACGATCACGGTCGGCTCGGCGTCCAAGGAACTGCGCATGATCGGCTGGCGGGTGGGCTGGGTGGTCGGACCGCGGCCCATCATGGCCGACATCGGCCTGGTCGGGCTCACCAACGTGGTGTGCCAGGTCGGCATCGCCCAGCAGGCCGTGGCCGCGGCGCTGAGCGACCCGGCCGCCGACGAGGACGTCGCGGCCGCCACGCGCGTCTGGCAGCGGCGCTGCGAGCACATCCTGGAACAGCTGGCCGGCTACCCGTGCGTCCGGCCGGACGGCGGATGGTCGCTCCTCATCAACACGCTCAGCATGGGCCTGTCCCCCGAGGACGCGTCGCAGCGCCTGTTCGCCCGATCCCAGGTCGCCGCGACGCCGATGACCGGATGGGGCCCCAGCGGGCGCCGGTATCTGCGCCTCGTGTTCGCCAACGAGCCGCTCGAACGGCTGGGCGACCTGCGCGCCCGATTCGATGCCGCACTCACCTGAGGTGCGCCTGGACGGCGGCCGCGCGGGCGGCGCGGTGCGCGTGGGGGACACGGTTCGCCGGGCCGCGGGGCCGTGGACGCCCGCGGTGCATGCCTTGCTTGCGCACCTGGCGGACCGGAAGTTCGCCGGGAGCCCCCGGCCGCTGGGCATCGACCGCCAGGGCCGCGAGATCCTGACGTTCCTGGGGGGCCGGACGGTGGGCAGCAGCCTGCCCTGGCCGGAATGGGTGCATGCCGACGCCACGCTGGCCCAGGTGGCATGGTGGCTGCGCCGCTACCACGACGCGGTAGCGGACTTCGTCCCGCCGGCCGGAGCGGTGTGGCGGATGGGCGGGCAGTGGCGTCCCGGCCTGATCATCGGGCACAACGACACGGCCCCCTACAACGCGGTGTGGCGGGACGGCCGGCTGGCCGGATTCTTCGACTGGGACATGGCCGGCCCGGTGACCGTGGCGGAGGACATCTCCTTCGCCGCGTTCAGCTGGGTGCCGCTGCATGCCAGGCACGTAGTCACGCGTGAGGGCTTCACCGAGTTCGGCCGCAGGTCGCAGCGATTGCGGCGGTTCCTGGACGAGTACGGCTGGACCGGGGACGCGGCCGGCTTCCTCGACGTGGTGCGCGGCCGGGTGCGCTCCCACGCGGCGACGGTCCGCCGTCTCGCCGCGACTGGTGATCCGGTGTTCACCCGGATGGTGCAGCGGGGAGACGTCGGCAGCCTGGATGTGGCCCTGGCCGAACTCGAACAGATCAGCGTCTAGCGGTCAGCGTTCGGCGTGCGAGTCGAGCACCGGCTTGACGTCCACGATCGGCGTGCCGTCCAGGGCCTCCAGATGGCGTACCCCCAAGCGCGTGCCATCGACCGAGACGATCTCTACCCGGTGCAGGCCCACCGGGTTGGGCCGGTCCGGCGATCGCGTGCTGAACACGCCGGTCAGCGGGCGGGCCGGATCGCCGCGGGGACGAACGGCCAGTACGTCCCGGTGCGCTCGGTCCAGCCAGGTCAGCACGATCACTTCGTCGCCGGCCCGCAGGTCGCGCAGGCCTTCGCTGACCTCCTGTCCGAACACCAGGCACGCCTCGGGCGCGCCTTCATCTCCCTGACAGGGGGCCAGGCGCCGGTCGGTCAGCGGGGACTCGACCCAGCCGATCGGGCGCAGCACGAACGAGTACTCGCGGTCGGTCAACCGGGCTCCTCTTCGGCCAGGTCGATGATCACCTTGCCGACCGCGCGGCCCTCGACCGCCTCGTGCGCCGCGGCGCAGTCGTCCAGCCGGAAGTGATGCACCGGCAGGCCGGTAAGCGCGCCTTCCTCCAGCGCATCTGTGATGTCGACGGCCGCCTGCCGCAGGGCGGGCTCGGGGACGGAGTAGAGCAGGATGAACCGGAGCGTCACGTTGGCCGTCATACAGGCGCGGACCGGCAGCACCGGATCCGGACCGTCGGCCGCGTAGGTGACCACGACCGTCTCAGGCCCGGAGACTGAGAGATCGAGCTCGAGGTTCGGGCCGAGCGCCACCTCGACGATCCGGTCGAACCGCGGGGCGAACGCGCGGATCTGGTCCGCCGCGCCGGCTTCGGTGTAGTTCACTACCAGGTCAGCGCCGGCCTCGGCGGCCAGCTTGGCCTTCTCCGGGTTGCTGACCGTCGTCACCACCCGGGCGCCGGCCCACTTGGCCAGCTCGATCGCGAAGTGACCGACCGCGCCGGCTCCCCCGGCGACCAGCACGGCCTTGCCGTCCACCGGCCCGTCGGCGAACAGGCAGCGGTGCGCGGTTATCGCGGGCACCCCGAGGCTGGCGCCGAATTCCATCGAGATCCCGTCGGGCAGCCGGACCGCCCGCTCGGCGGGCACCACGGTCCATTCGGCCGCCGTTCCCCAGCGCCGCCCCGCGGCGGCCATCCAGACCCACACGCGCTGGCCCACCCGCCCGGGATCGACTCCGTCGCCTACGGCGTCGATGACGCCCGCACCGTCCTGGTTGGGGACCTGGAACTCGTCGATGGGCCGCGGCGTCGCGCCCGCGCGGCTCTTCCAGTCCGTCGGGTTGACCCCGGAAGCCTGGATCCGGACCCGCACCTCTCCGGCCCCGGGCTCGGGCTGCGGTACGTCGGTAATGCGCAGCACCTCGGCGGCCGGGCCGCTGCGCTCGTATACGGCGGCTTTCATGCCTGGACTCCTCGCGCTCGTTCGGCTGCCCGCTACGCGATCCTCTCACTCGCCCGGCCGGCGCTGCCGCCGCCCCCGGGCCCGCGCCGATGGTGCCCGGCGGCGGGGCCGCAGAAGCCGGCCCAGCTTTCGAGTAATGCATCCCGGTAGGTCGGAACATCTGGATTGCCCTGGCAGCCCTAATGCTTCGCGCTGACCCGCGGGCACGTTTCCGCGGAAACGCGGCCCTCGCCGGCGCGGCGTGACGACGGCGCCCCCGGGTGCCCGCCACCCGGAGCGGGCCCGGCAGAACGCCGCCGCGGCCCGGTCGCCGCCGCTGGCCGATCCGGTGCCCGCGGCCGTCCAGGAACTCTATGACGGCCGGATCCGCGGCCGGGGGTGCCTGAACTGGTGGGAAGCGCGTGCGTGGGGCAGGCTGTCGGGGGTGGACCACATTTTCACGATCGATGAGGCTCGCCAGCTTCTGTCCGAGGTGCGGTCGCGCGCCGAAGGTCTCATAGGGGTCCGCGCGGATCTGGTCGAGATCAGGCAGGCGCTGAGCGACGGCTCGCCCTCTCCGCTGGGCGGGCTGGCCGAGGCGAAGGCGCTCGAGGCCCGGATGAGCGAGCTGCTCGGCTGGTTCCCCGCCAGCGGAATCGAGCTCAAGGGCCTGGCCCCGCTGCTCATCGACTTCCCCGCGGTGCTCGACGGCGAGCCGGTGCTGCTGTGCTGGCTGGAGGGGGAAGCACAGCTCGGCTGGTACCACAAGGCCGACCACGGTTTCGCCGGCCGCCGCCGGATCCCCTCCTGATCGCCCCGGCCCCTTCCATCCTGGAGGCTTCATGTCGGACGTGCCCGAGCCGGGCGATGCCTTCGGTGCGGCCCTGTACCGGCTGCTCGCCGCCGAGGACGGCAACCTGGTGTACTCGCCCGCCAGCATCGGCGCCGCGCTGCGCATGGCGCTGTGCGGCGCGCGTGGCCAGACGGCGGCCGAGATCGCGGCCGCGATGGGCCTGCCCGGGCCGCAGGCGGCTGCCGACGGGCTGCGGCTGCTGTCGCGCGGGCTCGCCGGCCTGCCCGGCGATGGTGTCATCCTCCGCGCGCCGAACACGATGTGGCTGCAGTCGGGCCTGCCGGTGCAGCCGACGTTCACCGCGGCGCTGCGCGAGGCCGCCGCGGTCAGCATCCGCGACGCCGACTTCACTCGCGCCGCCGACGCGGTCCGGCGGGAGATCAATGACCTGATCGGCAAGCAGACCGAGGGCAAGATCACCGACCTGCTCCCGCCCGGCACGATCGACGCGCTGACCCGTCTGGTGCTGGCGAACGCGATCTACCTGAAGGCAGCCTGGGCGCACCCGTTCCCGGAGCCCGCCACCGCCGACGCGCCGTTCTACCCGGAAGGCCCGGACACCGGCAGCCCGGTGACCGCGCGCATGATGCGGCTGACCGAGAATCTCCGGTACCTGCGCGAGGAGGGGTATCAGTCGGTGCTGCTGCCCTACCGCGGCGGCGAGCTGGCCATGACGATCCTGCTGCCGGACGGGCCGCCGGACCCGCCGCCGGCCGACCTCGCCGCCCGGCTCGGCGCCGTGACCCGGCGGGGCACGAGCCGCCGGGTGACGCTCGCGCTGCCCAGGTTCCGGCAGGAGAGGGAATTCGGCCTGATCCCCGCGCTACAGGAACTGGGCATCAGGCGGGCTTTCCAGCCCGGCGGGGCGGACTTCACCGGCATCACCGCGGCCGAGCCGCTCTTCATCGGCGCGGTGGTACACAAGGCGTACATCGACGTGGACGAGCACGGCACCGAAGCGGCCGCCGCGACCGCGGCGGTGATCCGGACTGTGGCAGCCGTCCGCTCGGACGCGCTGCCGGTCACGATGACCGTGGATCACCCGTTCCTATTCGCGATCACCGACACATCGACGGGCCTGCTGCTATTCCTCGGCCGGGTCACCCGCCCCCGTGGTCAGTGATCCGAAGACCCCTTACTGACTGCGGGCGCGGCCGCCGCGGCGGTCTCGCATCCGGACCGAGACCCGGACCGGACTGCCCTCGAAGCCGAACTCCTCCCGCAGCCGCCGCTCGACGAACCGGCGGTAGGACGCCTCCAGGAACCCGGTGGTGAACAGCACGAAGTGCGGCGGCGCCGCGCCCGCCTGGGTGGCAAACATGATCTTCGGCTGCTTCCCGCCGCGCACCGGCGGCGGTGTGGCCGCCACCAGCCCGCTCAGCCAGGCGTTCAGCCTGCCGGTCGGCACCCGGGTTTCCCAGCCGGCCAGCGCCAGCTCGATGGCGGGGACGAGCCGGTCCAGGTGCCGCCCGGTCGCGGCGGACAGGTTCACCCGCGGTGCCCAGCGCGCGGTGTGCAGCTGCCGGTCGAGTTCGCGGTCCAGGAGCCGGCGCCGGTCCTCGTCCACCAGATCCCACTTGTTGCAGGCCAGCACCAGCCCACGGCCGGCCTCGATCACCATGCTGACGATCCGCAGGTCCTGCTCGGTGAGCGGCTGGCTGGCGTCGATCAGGACCACCGCGACCTCGGCCCGGTCCAGCGCGCCCGCGGTACGCAGTGCCGCGTAGTAGTCGGCGCCCTGGCTCTCCCGGAACCGCCGCCTGATGCCGGCCGTGTCCACGAACCGCCACGTCTTCCCGCCCAGCTCGATCAGCTCGTCCACCGGGTCACGGGTGGTGCCGGGCACGTCGTCGACCAGCGCCCGCGGCTGGCCGGCCAGCTTGTTGAGCAGGCTCGACTTGCCCACGTTGGGACGGCCGAGCAAGGCGACCCGCCGGGGTCCTCCGGTCAGGCCGAACGTCTCCGGCGGGCCCTGCGGCAGCGCGCCGAGGACCGCGTCCAGCAGATCCCCGCTGCCCCGGCCGTGCAGCGCGCTCACCGGGTACGGCTCGCCCAGGCCCAGCGACCACAGCGAGGCCGCGGCGGGCTCGCCGGGCGCGTCGTCCACCTTGTTGGCCGCCAGCACCACCGGCTTGCCGCTGCGCCGCAGCACGGCGGCGACCGCCTCGTCGGCGTCCGTCGCCCCGACCACGGCGTCCACCACGAACAGCACCGCGTCGGCCGCCTCCACCGCCAGCCGGGCCTGCGCGGCGACCCGGGCCGCCAGGGCCTGGGTGCCCTTTACCGCGGGATCCCAGCCGCCGGTGTCCACCAGGGTGAACGCGCGCCCGGACCAGATGGCGTCGTAAGCGACCCGGTCGCGGGTGACTCCCGGGGTGTCCTCGACGACAGCCTGGCGGCGGCCGAGGATCCGGTTGACCAGCGTGGACTTGCCCACGTTCGGCCTGCCCACCACGGCCACGACGGGAACCGGGCCGGACTCGGCCAGGTCTGGCGCCTGGTCCGGCCCCTGGTCCGGCCCCTGGTCCGGCGCCTGCGCCGAGGGCACACCGCGAGCGTCCCGCATGATCAGGTCCTCCGGGCCGGGCGCGCACCGCGGCTGCCGTCGGCGGCCTGCCTGGCCTGCGCCAGACCGACGATCGTGGCCACCACGCTGGCGACGTCGAGCACGGTGGAGTCGATGGGCACGGCGTCGGCGGCCCGCTCGCTCTGCGGCGCGTCCAGCCGGTCCCGGCGGGCCTGCTCGGCCCGGGTCAGCTCCACCGTCACCGCGGGATCAGCGGCCAGGTCGGCGGCGCGGCGGCGAGCGCGGGCTGTCTCGGACGCGGTGAGGAACACCTTGACCGCCGCGTCCGGGGCCACGACCGTGCCGATGTCGCGTCCCTCGGCCACGATGCCGCCGGCCTCCGCGCAGGCTCTGGCGATGATCTCCCGCTGCCGGGCGATCAGGTGCCTGCGTACCTCGGGGACCGAGGCCACCGCGCTCACCGCGTTGGACACCGGCCGGCCGCGGATCGGGCCGGTCACGTCCGCGCCGTCCACCGCCACCGAGGGCGCGTCCGGGTCGGTGCTCACCTCGATCACCGGGCCCGCCGCGCGGGCCGCCACCGCCGCGGGGTCGTCGATGTCGATGTGCCCGGCCAGCAGCCACCAGGTCAGCGCCCGGTACATGGCGCCGGTATCCAGATAGCGCAGCCCGAGCGCCTGGGCCGTCCGGCGCGCGGCGCTCGATTTGCCCGACCCGGACGGCCCGTCGACCGCGACGACAAGGCATTCAGCCACGCAGTGATGCTACCGGCCCACCGCCGGCCAGCCCGCCGGAACCGCGGCGATTCATGATCATCTTCACTTTGCACGCGTTCTGACCAGGATCTGTCCGGTTTGTGGCGGTTCTCGTGGTCAGAACGTGTGCAAAGTCATGGCCCGCTGGGCGGGGGCGCGGCGTAGGCGGGCCAGCCGCGCGCGGACAGGGCGGCGGCGAGGGGGGCGGCGGCGGACGGGCTGACCGCCAGCTCGGCCACGCCGGAGGGCAGGCCGGGCGAGTGCTCGATGCCGAAGTCCTCGATGTTGACGCCGGCCTCACCTGCCGCTTGGAAGAGCCGGGCCAGCTCGCCCGGCTGGTCCGGGATGACGACCTGGACGATCGCGTAGCGGGTGGCCGGGCCGGCGTGCTTGCCCGGGATCCGCGCCACCCCCGCCCCGCCGGCGTCGAGCAGTGCGGCCAGCCGCGGGCCGGCCTTCTCGTCGGCGCGGCCGGGCTGGCCGGGCTCCGCCCCGCCGGCCGGCGGTGCCGAGCCTGGCGCGGCGGGGTCTCCCGCGGCCGCTTCGGCGTCGGCCAGGGCCGCGGAGGCCTGGCGCAGGTCGTCCGCGACGAGCGCGAGCACCTCGCTCACCCCGGCCGCGTTGGCCAGCAGGATCTGGGTCCACAGGGCGGTGTCGCCGGCCGCGATCCTGGTCACGTCCCGCAGGCCCTGGCCGGCCAGGGCCAGCGCGCCGTCGGGGGCGCTGGCCAGCCGGGCCGCCATCGCCGAGGCGACCACGTGCGGCGCGTGCGAGACCAGCGCCACCCAGCGATCATGCTCGTCGGCCGCCGCCGTGACCGGCTCGGCCCCGCAGGCGGTGACCAGGGAAGTCACGCACGCGACCGCGCGCGGGGTGGTCTCTGCGGCCGGACAGAGCGCCCACGGGCGGCCGTGGAACAGATCGGCGCGGGCGGCCGCCGGCCCGCTGCGCTCCCGGCCGGCCAGCGGGTGCCCCGGGACGTACCGGGCCAGGTCACAGCCCAGGGCCCGGGCCGCGGCGAGCGGGCCGGCCTTCACGCTGGCCACGTCGGTGTAGCAGGCGGCCAGCCCGGCGGCCTGCGCCGTGGCGAGCACCGGGGCGACCGCATCCGGCGGGACGGCGAGCACGGCGAGGTCGGCGGGGCCCCCCGGCGGCGGAGCGAAGGCCGGGACGCCAGCCGAGCCCGGCGCAGCGGCTGAGACCCCGGAGGCGACCGGCGCGGAGCCCGGAACGTCACCCGAACGAGGGGCAGGGTCCGGGACGCCAGCCGAGCCGGGCGCAGGGTCCAGGACGCCAGCCGAACCCGGCGCGGCGGCCGGGGGGGCGGCGGGGAGCAGGTCCCCGGCGCCCAGGCTGGCCGCCAGGCCGGCCGCGCGGGGGTCGCCGTCGGCCAGCCAGACGCGAACGCCGCGCTCGCGCAGGGCCAGCCCGACCGAGGTCCCGATCAGGCCGGTGCCGATGATCACCACCCCCGCGGGCAAGAGCGTGCCCGAGCCGGCGGACGCGCCCGGGTGAATGGTCACTGGGCGATGTCCAGCCGGAGGGCAGCAGCCCCGCGCAGGTACACGTGCCGCAGCGCGGAACGCGGCCGCTCGGTCTCGACGTGCATGAGCAGCCGGACCACCCGCGGCATGGCCGTCGGCACGTCGATCTCGGTCGCGCACAGCAGCGGGACGTCATGGAATCCGGTCTTGCGCGCGGCCAGCGCGGGAAACTCGGCGGTCAGGTCGGGGGTGGCGGTGAAGATGACGCTGATCACGTCGTCGGTGACCAGATCGTTACGCGCCATCGCCTCGGCCACCAGTTCCGCGGTGGCCTCGATGATGGGCTCGCGCTCGTTCGTGTCCACCTGGACGGCACCCCGGATCGCCCTGACCGGCACGGATTGTCTCCTTCGCCCCGTTGCAGGCTGCCCGCCGCAGCCGATGGGATCGTGACCTCTCAGGCTACCGACCCGGCCTACATGCCCACGGCCGAGTACAGCTCGCCGATCTCGGCCGCGGTCAGCTCGCGGGTCGTCCCGGGCGCGAGCGAGCCCAGCCTGATCGGGCCGAGCTGGGTGCGCACCAGGCGGCTGACCGGGTGTCCCGCCTCGGCCAGCATCCGCCGCACGATGTGCTTGCGCCCCTCGTGCAGAGTGATCTCCACCAGGGCTCGCGAGCCCGCCCGGTCCACGACCCGGAACCGGTCCGCGGAGGCGACGCCGTCCTCGAGCTGGATTCCGGTGGCCAGCCGCCTGCCGAGCCCGGGCGGCACCGGGCCTGCCACGTCGGCCAGGTAGGTCTTGAGCACGCCGTACCGGGGATGGGCGAGCCGGTGCGCGAGCTCACCGTCGTTGGTGAGCAGGATGAGCCCTTCCGTGTCGAAGTCCAGCCTGCCCACGTGAAACAGCCGCTCCGCGGCACCCGGGCCACGGTTCGCGCTGGGCAGCAGGTCGGCGATGGTGGGGCGGCCGCGGTCATCCGACATCGCGCTGAGCACCCCGGGCGGCTTGTTCAGCGCCAGGTAGACCAGCCCGGGCCGGGTCGGGATGCGGCGGCCGTCCACCCGGATGACCTGGCGGTCGGGATCGACCCGGGCCCCGAACCTGCGCACCACCTGCCCGTCCACTTCGACCCGGCCCTCGCCGATCAGCTCCTCGCAGTGCCGCCGGCTGCCCACGCCCGCGGCCGCGAGGACCTTCTGCAGCCGCACGCCCTCGGGGCCATCGGCGTCAAGCAGCGTATCCCGCTCCGGTTCCCCCGGGTCCGGGGGGAGGTCAGGGCCCGTCATCGGCATCCTGCTCGTCTTCGACGTCGTCGGGCAGGAACGGTGCCAGCTCGGGCAGGTCGGACAGGCTGGCCAGGCCGAGACGCTCGAGGAAGTAGTCGGTGGTCCGGTACAGGATCGCACCGGTCTCCGGGTCGGTGGACTGCTCTTCGACCAGCCCGCGCAGCGTGAGCGTGCGCATCACGGCGTCGCAGTTGACCCCGCGCACGGCCGACACCCGGCCCCGGCTCACCGGCTGCCGATAGGCCACCACGGCCAGCGCTTCGAGCGCGGCCTGGGTCAGCCGGACCTCCTGGCCGTCGGTGAAGAACCGCTCGACCACCGGGGCGCACTCCTCACGGGTGTACAGGCGCCACCCCCCGGCCACCTCGCGCAGGTCGAAGCCGCGGCCTTCGGCGGTGTAGGCGCCGGCCAGCGTGCGCAGTTCGGCCGCCACCTCGTCCCTGGGGCGCTCGAGCACCTGGGCCAGCAGCAGATCCGGAACGGGCTCGTCCACCACGAGCAGAACGGCCTCGATGCAGGCGCGCAGTCCGGGCAGCTCCTGGCCCGCCCCGCCGGGCGCGTCGTCCTCATCGCGGGCGGCCGGGCCGGAGCCGTTCGGTATCACCTATTCCTCACCTTCCTTCGCGGATGTCCCGGTCCAGGTGATGTACAGCTCGCCGAGCGCGGCCAGCTGCTCGAAGGACACCGCGCCCTCGCGGTAGAGATCAAGCAGAGCCAGGAACCTGGCCACGACCTCGAACGTCCCCGCGCAGTCCGCGGTGAGGCCGCGGAAGGTAGCCCGGCCGAGCCGCCGGAGCTTACCGCTGATTATCGCCGCCTGCTCGCGGACCGTGGTCTGGGGTGCATGGATATGCTCGGTGGAGACCACCGACGGCGGCTTCGGCGCGAGCGTGACCGCCGCGATCCTGGCGAACTCGGCCGGGCCGAGGCCGAGCAGCACCTCGGGCAGCAGCGCCGCGAACCGCGGCTCGACCGGCACGCGCCGCGGGAACCGCCGCGCGGCCGAGGCCATCCGGCCCGCGAATACGGCGGCGACCTCCTTGTACGCGCGGTACTGGAGCAGCCGGGCGAACAGCAGGTCCCTGGCCTCGAGCAGGACCAGGTCCTCCTCGTCGTCGATCTCGCCGGCAGGCAGCAGCCGGGCCGCCTTGAGATCGAGCAGGGTAGCGGCGACGACGAGGAAATAGCTCGCCTGGTCCAGATCCCAGCCGTCGGCCAGGGCCCGGATGTAGCCGATGAACTCGTCGGTGACCTGAGACAGCGCGACCTCGGTGATGTCCAGCTTGTGCTTGGAGATCAAGGCGAGCAGCAGGTCGAAAGGGCCCTCGAACACGTCGAGGTGAACCTGGAAGCCCGGGGCGACGCCGCTGTCCGCGGTGGCCTCGTCACCGCTCGCCGAATTCTCCGTCACCAATGTCCGTTCGCGTTCCGCCGTCGAGCCGCCGGGCCAGCACGCTGCCCTTCCCCCGGGCCTCCAGGTCGGCGAGCAGGACAGCCAGTGCCTCCCGGACCACGCGCCCCCGGTCGGCCGATATCCCGTAGCCGCGCAGGATCAGCCGACCGCGCTCCAGGTCAAGCAGTTCCTCGGCGGACAGGTACACCGTGATCTTCTGGGAATGGCTCTCACGCCCGCTGGCCTCCCGATCGCCATCGATGACCGGTCCAGCCGGACCCGGACGCAGCAGTTCGGAGATTCCGGGCAACCTCACCCGCCGTGACCTGGACCCCCGGGCTCCGTCTGCCGCCACCGCACCAGCACCTCCTTGGCAAGCTCACGATACGAGCCCGCCCCCGCCGAGGAGGAGTCAAAACGACTTATTGGCTCCCCGGCCACCGTGGCGTCAGGAAACCGAACGGTGCGGTTAATCACCGTGTGGAACACCTTGTCGCCGAACCCTTGCACCACGCTGGACAGCACCTCGCGGGTGTGCAGCGTGCGCGAGTCGAACATGGTGGCGAGCAGGCCGTCCATCTCCAGCTTGGGGTTCAGCCGGCGCGACACCTTGTCGATCGTTTCCATCAGCAAAGCGACCCCGCGCATCGCGAAGTACTCGCACTCGAGCGGGACCAGGACTCCGTCGGCGCAGGCGAGCGCGTTGACGGTGAGCAGGCCGAGCGAGGGCTGGCAGTCGATGAGCACGACGTCGTACTCGTCCAGCACTGGCTCGAGCACGCCGCCGAGCACGAACTCCCGGCCGACCTCGTGCACAAGCTGCACCTCGGCGCCGGACAGGTCGATGTTGCTCGGCAGCAGGTCCATGCCGTTGACATTGGTCTTGAGCAGCACGTCGTTGATCGTGACGCCGCGCTCCATGAGCAGGTTGTAGACCGAGGTGTCCAGCTCGTGCGGCTGGATGCCGAGACCGACCGACAGCGCTCCCTGCGGGTCGAAGTCGACCAGCAGCACCCGCCGGCCGCAGTCGGCGAGGGCGGCGCCCAGGTTGATCGTGGTCGTGGTCTTGCCGACCCCGCCCTTCTGATTGCAGACGGCGCACACCCGAGCTGGGCCATGCGAAAGCAGGGGCTCGGGTTCGGGGAAGAGGGGAATCCGGCGGCCTGCGGCGTCAAACCGGTCGTCCCGTGGAACGTTGCGCCTCGTCGTGCGGGATGTTGCTACCAACTGCGGAACCTCCCGAGCGGACTCTCATTTCCCTCCGCTGACCCGGACTCTAGGGCCTGCACCAGGGTGCAGCAAGCCGACTCACCGTATAGCTCCGATATAGCCTGGAATGGGCAAACTTGATCTTGCCCGGGCGGCGCGGCGAGCGTAGGCGGGGCCCGCCCGAACTGCCGTCAGCCGAGGGCGCGGGGGTGGGCGGCGGCGTACACCTCGCGGAGCTTCTCCACCGTGACCAGCGTGTAGATCTGGGTGGTGGTCACCGAGGCGTGGCCGAGCAGCTCCTGCACCACCCTGATGTCGGCGCCGCCGTCCAGCAGGTGGGTGGCGAAGGAATGCCGCAGAGTGTGCGGCGACAGCGAGGGCAGTCCGGCCCGGTCAGCGGCCGCGTGCAGGACCAGCCACGCCCCCTGCCTGGTCAGCCGGCCACCGCGGGCGTTGAGGAAGACCGCGGCCGGGACGCGGGCCGGGGGCGCGGCTGACCTGGCGGCGGCCGCGGCCAGGGCCGGCCGGGCCCGGACGAGGTAGCCCTCCAGTGCCTGGCTCGCATAGCTGCCGACAGGGACTATGCGCTGCTTGCCGCCCTTGCCGGACAGCCGGACCACCCCCTCGCCGACCAGGTCGAGCTCGTCGGTGTCGAGGCCGACGGCCTCCGAGATCCGCGCGCCCGTCCCGTACAGGAACTCGAGCAGGGCCCGGTCCCTGAGCTGAACCGCGCTGGCCGCGCCGTCCGTCCCGGGCGGACCGCCGGGGCCGGGCATCGGGCCGGCCGCGGCCAGCAGCCGCTCCACCTCGTCCACGCTGATCGCCTTGGGCAGCCGCCGGGGGGGCGCCGGCGGGCGCACCAGCCGGGCCGGGTCGGCGGCGGTCAGCCCCTGGGCGGCGGCGAAGGCATGCAGCCCGCGTACCGCGATCACGGCCCGCCCGGCGGAGCTGGCGGCCAGCGGGCCGTGGTGGTCGTCCCCTTCCCTGAGCCCGGCCAGGAAGGCCGCGATGTCCGCGCCGGTGAGCTCGCCCATCGCGGTTTTCCCCCGGCCGGCCAGCGCGTCCCGGTAGCGCAGCAGATCCCGGCGGTAGGACTCGAGCGTGCTGGCGGCGAGCCCGCGCTCGACCGCCAGGTGATCGAGGTACCCGCCGATCGCATCCGCGACCGTGATCAGTTGAGCACCTCACTCGGGGTGACCGAGGGGAGGCCGAGCGACTCGCCGACCGGCGGGCAGGTGAGGATCCCCTCCTGCGTGTTCAGGCCCAGGGCCAGCGCCGGATCGGCCCGCAGCGCGTCCCGCCAGCCGAGGTTCGCGATCTCCAGGACGTACGGCAGGGTCACGTTGGTCAGCGCGTAGGTGGAGGTGTGCGGCACCGCGCCCGGCATGTTCGCCACGCAGTAGAACAGCGAATTATGCACCCGGTAGGTGGGGTCGGCGTGCGTGGTGGGATGCGAGTCCTCGAAGCAGCCGCCCTGGTCGATGGCGATGTCCACCAGCACCGAGCCCGGCTTCATCTGGGACACGAGCTGGTTGGAGACCAGCATGGGCGCCTTGGCGCCGGGCACGAGCACCGCCCCGATGACCAGGTCGGCGTCGATGACGGCCCGCTCGATCTCGTACGCGTTGGACGCCACCGTCTGCAGGTGCCCCTGGTAGATCGCGTCCGCGGATCGCAGCCGCGCGATGTTCTTGTCCACCAGCAGCACCTCAGCCTGCATGCCGAGGGCGATGGCCGCCGCGCTCATCCCCGACACGCCGGCCCCGAGCACGACCACCTTCGCCGCGTACACCCCGGATACGCCGCCCATGAGCACGCCGCGGCCGCCGCCGTCGCTCTGCAGGTGATGCGCCCCGACCTGGGGCGCCATCCGGCCGGCGACCTCGGACATCGGCGCGAGCAGCGGCAGCGACCCGTCGGGGAGCTGGACCGTCTCGTACGCGATCGACGTGATCCCGGACTCGAGCAGCGCGTCGGTGCACGGCCGGGACGCGGCCAGGTGGAGGTAGGTGAAGAGCACCTGCCCCTTGCGCATCCGGTGGTACTCCTCCGCGATCGGCTCCTTGACCTTCAGGACCAGGTCGGCGGTGTCCCACACCTCGTCGGCGGTACCGAGGATCGTGGCCCCGGCCGCGACGAAGTCCTCGTCCAGGATCGCCGACCCGACCCCCGCCCGCGTCTCGACGAACACCTGGTGCCCGGCCCGCACCAGCTCGTGCACGCCCGAGGGGGTGAGAGCCACCCGGTCCTCGTGGTTCTTGACTTCGCTTGGAACGCCCACCTTCATGGCTGCCAGCCTTCCTGGTCGCCTGGCCACCGGCCCCGTTGCCGGTCGAATTGTCCCGACGAGCCTCCCGGCTGCCGCGCTAGCGCTCAGGCGCGTCCACGGGGCGCAGCCCCGCGAACCCGTCCCGCCTGGCGGCATACGCCGACAAGATACCCACTGCGGCCACCCCGTTGTGGAGGTCGCCGGCCAGGAACAGCTCGACAGCCCGGTCCAGCGGCACCCAGGCCAGCAGGAGGTGCGCTTCCTCGTGCTCGGGCACGAATCCCCGTTCGGCGTGGCCGATCTCGGACAGGCCGCGCGCCAGGTACACCCGCAGCCGCTCGTTGGTCATCCCCGGCGAGGAGAAGTAGTCGACGAGCACGCGCCAGTCGCGGGCCCGGTAGCCGCTCTCCTCGAGCAGCTCGCGCTCGGCGGTCACGCTGACCGGCTCGCCTTCGACGTCGCGCAGGCCGGCCGGGATCTCCCAGAGCATCCGGGCCACCGGGTGCCGGTACTGGCGGATCATCAGCACCCGGTCGTCATCATCGAGGGCCACGATGCCGACCGCGCCGGGGTGGACGACCACGTCCCGTTCGGCGGATGTGCCGTCCGGCATGAGCACCAGGTCCGTGCGGAGCGCCACCACATGACTGCGGGTACGCAGTTCGGAGTCCAGCACCTGCCATCGCTCGTCGGCGTCGGCCAGCGCCGGGCCCGCCGGGTCCCGCTCGCCCTCCGGGCCCATCGGGGCGGGGTCCGGGGCCGGGCCCGCACCCGCCCGGTGGCCGGCGTGACGCGAGCCGGTCACGCGCTGGCGACCGCGCGCTGGCCGGCCGGCGCGGTCGTGTTGCGGCCGGCCCGTGACCGCTCGAGCGCGGCGCGGACCAGGCCCGAGAACAGCGGGTGCGGCCTGGTCGGACGGGACAGGAACTCCGGGTGCGCCTGGGTGGCCACGAAGAACGGGTGCACGCTGCGGGGCAGCTCGACGAACTCGACCAGGCGGCCGTCCGGCGACAGTCCCGAGCAGGCCAGCCCGGCCTGCTCGAGCACGTCGCGGTAGGCGTTGTTGACCTCGTAGCGGTGCCGGTGCCGCTCCTCGACCGTGTCCTTCCCGTAGAGCTCGCGCACCAGGCTCCCCTCGGCGAGCGCGGCCGGGAAGAGGCCGAGCCGCATGGTGCCGCCCATGTCGCGCTCGCCCGCCACCACGTCCTCCTGGTCGGCCATGGTGGCGATCACCGGGTAGGGGGTGTCCGGGTCGAACTCGGTGCTGTTGGCGCCGTCCAGGCCGGCCAGATCCCGGGCCACCTCGATGGCCGCGCACTGCAGCCCCAGGCAGAGACCGAGCAGCGGGATGCCGTGGGTGCGCGCGTGCCGTACGGCGCCGATCTTGCCCTCGATCCCGCGCACACCGAAGCCGCCCGGAATGAGCACGCCGTCCACCCCGTCGAGCTGGCGGGCGGCGCCCTCGGGGGTCTGGCAGTCGTCGCTGGGCACCCAGCGGATGCTGACCTTGGCATCGTTCGCGAACCCGCCGGCCAGCAGGGCCTCGCGCGGCGAGAGGTAGGCATCCTGCAGGTCCACGTACTTGCCGACCAGGGCGATCGTGACACTGCGGGCGGGCCGGTGTACCCGGCGCAGCAGCTCGTCCCAGTCGGTCCAGTCCACGTCGTGGAACGGCAGGGCCAGCCGCCGCACCACGTAGGCGTCGAGGCCCTCGGCGTGCAGCACCCGCGGTATGTCGTAGATCGAGACCGCGTCCGCGGCCGACACCACGGCTTCCTCGTCCACGTCGCACAGCAGGCTGATCTTGCTCTTGAGCCCGCCGGTGATGGGATGCTCGGACCGGCAGACGATCGCGTCGGGCTGGATGCCGATGCTGCGCAGCGCGACCACCGAGTGCTGCGTCGGCTTGGTCTTCACCTCGCCGGACGGCTTGATGAACGGAAGCAGCGACACGTGCAGGAAGAAGCAGCGGTCGCGGCCGATCTCGTGCCGGATCTGGCGGATCGCCTCGAGGAACGGCTGCGACTCGATGTCGCCCACCGTCCCGCCTACCTCGGTGATCACGACATCGACCTCGGGGCCGGCCATCTCGAGGATCCGGGACTTGATCTCGTTGGTGATGTGCGGGATGACCTGGACGGTGTCCCCCAGGTACTCGCCGTGGCGCTCCTTGGCGATCACGGTGGAGTAGATCTGCCCGGTGGTGACGTTCGCCGAGCCCTTCAGCTCGGTGTCGAGGAAGCGCTCGTAGTGCCCGACATCGAGGTCGGTCTCGGTGCCGTCATCGGTCACGAACACCTCGCCGTGCTGGAACGGGTTCATGGTGCCCGGATCGACGTTGAGGTACGGATCGAGCTTCTGCATGGTGACCCGCAGTCCGCGCAGCTTCAGCAGCCGGCCGAGGCTGGACGCGGTGAGCCCCTTGCCGAGGCTGGACGCGACTCCCCCGGTGACGAACAGGTGCCTGGTTTCGATCTCCCGAGACGCACGCGCAGATGCGGTCAAGATGGTCTCCCGTGGTCGGTGCGATGCGGTCTCTGCCTCCGCTCCACGGACCCTCAGGATAACAGGAGCGCGGCCCTCACCACTCCATTCCACACCGGCTCGGGCGGCGCGTACCGGCTGTGCGCGCCGCGGTGACGCTGAGTTCACCCCGGTCCGGGCAGAACCGCGTTCGGTACGGTGAAGCGCATGGCGACGGCGGCGATCGCGGGGCTGGGGCTGACCGAGCTCGGCAAGGTCTACGGCCGCACTCCGCGGCGGCTGGCCGCCGAGGCGGTGCGGCTCGCGGCCGCCGACGCGGGACTGGAGCCGGGCGACCTGGACGGTCTGCTGATCTGCCCGGGGATCGCCGGCAGCGTCCTCGACGTCGGCCTGGCCCAGATCCTGGGGCTGCGTGACCTGCGCTTGCTCAGCGTGATCAACGCCTACGGCGCCTCCGCCGGGGCCGCGGTCCAGCTCGCCGCGCTCGCCATCATCAGCGGCTCGGCCAGCGCGGTGGCCTGCGTGTTCGCCGACACGCCGCTGCGGGCCGGGACGCCGGCCGGCGCGACGTTCGGCCTGCGGGCCGCAAACGCGCCCGTCGCCGCCCGGCCGCAGTGGCACGGGCTGGCTGGCCTCGCGGCGGGATTCGGCTACCGCACCGTCACGGCCGAGTATGCCCTGGCCGCGCGCCGGCACATGGCCTGCTACGGCACCACGAGCGAGCAGTTCGGCGCGGTCGCGGTCGCCCAGCGCGCGTGGGCGGCCGGCAATCCGCGGGCCCAGCTGCGCGGCCCGCTCACCATCACCGAGCACCAGGCCTCGCGGTGGATCGTCGAGCCGTTGCACCTGCTGGACTGCTGCCTGGTTTCCAACGGGAGCATCGCGGTCGTGCTGACCAGCGCGGACCGGGCGGCCGGGCTGCGCAGGCCGCCGGTGCACGTCTGGGGATGGGGGCAGGGGCACCCGGGCCATCAGCCGGAGCGGGGCAGCGAGTTCGGCCTGCGCACGGGGGCCGTCACGGCCGGCCGGGCCGCGATGGGCATGGCGGGCATCGGCACCGGCGACGTGACCATGGCCCAGATCTATGACTGCTACACCTATACGGTCGTCGTCACGCTGGAGGACTACGGGTTCTGCGCGAAAGGCGAGGGCGGCCCGTTCGCCGCCTCCGGAGCCCTCGCGCCCGGCGGATCACTGCCGGTGAACACCGGAGGGGGCCAGCTCTCGTCCTATTACATGTGGGGCTTCACGCCGCTCTCCGAGGCGGTCATCCAGGCCCGGGGGGACGGCGGCGCCCGCCAGGCGCCGGCCCGCGACGTGATCCTGGTCAGCGGGAACGGCGGAATCCTCGCGCATCACGCGACGTTGATCCTAAGTCCGCACCCGAGATGATCCCCGGCCGCGGCGGCACGGCGGGACGAAGGGATGACCGTGAACGCAGCCTCCCCGGCCGGCGCGCAAGACCCCGGCGTCGTCCCGGCCGGCGGGCCGGCCCGGATCCTGCTCGTCTCGGGCAGCACGCGCGCCGGCTCGACGAATACCGCCGCGCTCCGCACCCTGCGCGCCCTGGCGGCACCCCCGGTGACCGCCGTGCTGTACGACGAGATGGCAGATCTGCCCGCGTTCAATCCCGACGATGACCACGACCGGTTGCCGCCCGCCGTGGCCAGGATGCGACAGCAGATCTCGGCGGCGGACGCCATCGTGTTCTGCACCCCCGAGTACGCCGGCGGGCTGCCGGGCAGCTTCAAGAACCTGCTCGACTGGACGGTCGGCGGCGGCGAGATCTACCGCAAGCCGGCGGCCTGGATCAACGTCGCGGCCGACGGCCGGGGCGATGGCGCCCAGCAGTCGCTCGCCAGCGTGCTCGGCTATGTGGGCGGCGTGCCCATCCAGGCGGCCTGCCGCCGGATCACCGTGGCCAGGGCGGCGGTCGGCGCGGACGGGCTGGTCGCCGATGCGCAGTTCCGGGCCGCGGCGGCCGAGGTGCTGCGCGCCGTCCTGGATCACGTCAGCGCCGGCTAGCCGCAGAGCGCGGAGCTTTTGGTAATGTTATCGGTCGTGAAATGAGAAAACCTCCAATTACGGAGGCTCGACGGAAATTATAACCTGGAAGTGATTTCTTGTCAAAGACAAAGGGCGCATTGCCGCCAGGCCGGGTGCAAAAGCCCGGACCGGCGGCCGGGTCGCCCCCGGGCACGGCCGGCGCACAGGATTCCCCCGCTCACGCCGAGGAACTGGATCTCGAGCAGAAGTACGTGACCATGCTGTACGGCCGCCTCGATGACCTGCGCGAGCGCGCCTCGAGCCGGCTGGCCTGGACGCTGCGGGAAACCGGTGGCACGCCCGCGGCCCGGACCGAGCGCGATGTGTCGGCCGCCATGTTCAGCACCCGGATAGCCCAGCTGGACGCGGCGGAAAACGGGCTGTGCTTCGGCCGCCTCGACTTCGCCGACGACGAGCGGCGCTATATCGGGCGGATGGGTATTCGCGACGACTCCGGGGACTACGAGCCGTTGCTGCTTGACTGGCGGGCGCCGGCCTCGCGGCCCTTTTATCTGGCGACCGCGGCTTCCCCGGAGGGCGTCGCGCGCCGCAGGCATATCAAGACGCGCGGCCGGCAGGTCGTCAGCCTCGACGACGAGGTACTCGACCTCACCGCCCCGCAGGGGACCCAGCATCAGGGGCTCACCGGCGAGGCGGCGCTGCTCGCCGCGCTGAGTGCCAGCCGCACCGGCCGGATGGCCGACATCGTGGAAACCATCCAGGCCGAGCAGGACAAGATCATCCGCGCGCCGCAGCAGGGCGTGCTCGTGGTGCAGGGCGGCCCGGGCACCGGGAAGACCGCCGTAGCACTGCACCGGGCCGCCTACCTGCTGTACACGCACCGCCGGCAGCTGGAGAAGCGGGGCGTGCTCATCGTCGGCCCGAACGCGACATTCCTGCGCTATATCGGGCAGGTGCTGCCCGCTCTCGGTGAGACCGGGGTGGTGCTGTCCACCCTCAGCGAGCTGTATCCCGGGGTCACCCCGCAGCGGCAGGAGGCGGCCGGCGTATCGGTCGTCAAGGGCCGGCTGGCCATGGCGCGGGTGGTGGCGGCCGCGGTCAGGGACCGCCAGCAGGTGCCGCGCGAGGCGATCGAAATCCGGTATCAGGGTGAGGTGCTGAGCCTGGACCGCGAGGTGTGCGTCCGGGCCCGGGAGAGGGCCAGGCGATCGCGCAGGCCGCACAATCAAGCCCGGCCCACCTTTGTGCGCGAGATCATCAGCGCCCTGGCCCGGCAGGTGGCCGGCCGGCTGCGCGAGAGCCTGCGGCAGACCGACGCGATGGTCGCGGAGATCCTCGGCGACCAGGGCCCGCCGGAGCACAACGTGCTCGACGAGGTCCGGATGGATGAGATCGCGCGCGAATTGCGCTCCGACCCGGACGTCCGGGCCGTGATCGGCCGCCTGTGGCCGAACCTGACCCCGCAGCGGCTGCTGAGCGACCTCTTCTCCTCCCCGGCGCGGCTGCGCCGGGCCGCCCCGCGGTTTACCGAGGCCGACCGCGCCCTGCTGCTGCGCGATCGCGACGGCGGCTGGGCGGTGGCCGACATTCCGCTGCTGGACGAGGCGGCGGAGCTGCTGGGCGAAGACAACCGGGCGCAGCGGGCCCGGGCCGAGCGGGAGCGCAGGGAAAGGGTCGAGTACGCCGAAGGCGTGGTCGACCTTCTCTCGCGTGACCTGCAGGCTCCCGAGGTCCTGCTGGCCTCCGACCTGATCGATGCGCGGCGGCTGGCCGAGCGGCATGTCGATGACGAGTACCTGACCACCGCGGAGCGGGCCGCGGCCGACCGGACGTGGGCGTTCGGGCACGTCATCGTGGACGAGGCACAGGAACTGTCGCCGATGGCGTGGCGGATGCTGATGCGACGCTGCCCCACCCGGTCCATGACCCTGGTCGGTGACGTGGCGCAGACCGGCGACCCGGCCGGCACGTCGTCCTGGGCGGAGGTCCTCGAACCGTACCTGCAGCAGCGGTGGCGGCTGGAGCGGCTGACCGTCAACTACCGGACGCCCGCCGAGATCATGGCCGTGGCTGCCGACGTGGCGGCGGCGATCGGCCCGGCCGCCTTGTCTGACCTGCCGCGATCGGTGCGGGAATCAGGAGTCGAGCCGTGGCACCTGCAGGTCGCGGCCGGGCAACTGGACCGGCGGCTGGCCGGGGTCGCCGCGCGCGAGGCGGCGGCGGTGGGTGACGGCCGGGTGGCGGTGATCGTCCCCGCGGCCCGGCTGGACGAGCTGGGCGACGCGGTCCGGGACGCCGTGCCGGGCGTGTCCGTCGGCGCGGACGCCGAGCTCGAGAACACGGTCGTGGTACTCACCGTCCGGCAGGCCAAGGGGCTGGAGTTCGACACGGTGATCGTGGCGGAGCCGGGCCAGATCCTGGCCGAGTCGCCGCGCGGGCACAGCGACCTTTATGTGGCCCTGACCAGGGCGACCCAGCAGCTGGGGGTGGTGCACGCCGGCGAGCTGCCGCCGGTCCTGGGCCGCCTTCGAGCCGGGACGGACGGCGGGTGAGCGGAGGCGGGCGATGGACATCGGCGTCATCCGGGCAGACGACCGCTCAGCCCCGTTCTTCGCGGCGGCGGCGCGCGATGTCCTGCTGATCAAGCGCTGCGCCCGCTGTGATCGCTGGCTTGACCCGGGGGCCACGGGCTGCCCCGAGTGCGGCGATGCCGATCCGCGGTGGGAGCAGGCCGCCGGGCACGGCCGGCTGATCAGCTGGGCGGTGCTGCCGGCCGGGAAGCCCGGCCCCGCGAACCCGCCCGGCCGCCCCGCGACCTCTGGTGAAGCCGGGTCTCCCGGTGACACCGAGGCTTCTGGGGACGTCGAGACTTCCGGAGATACCGAGGATTCTGATCCTGGTGCCTGCGGGGCTCCTGGTGCGCCCAGCGTGCTGGCCCTGGTGGAACTCGACGAGGGACCGTGGCTGCGGACGCGGCTGGAGGGCACCGGCGCAACGGGAACCGCCCGGCTTCGGCCCGGGCTACGGGTGACCGCCCGCTTCGTGCACCCCGCCGAAGGCGAAAGCTACCCCGTGTTCCGCGCCGGAGAGTAACCCAGGGTCAGCGGCGCTGCTCCGGGTCCAGGGGATGCGGGTCATCACCTGGTCGCGGGGTGCGGGTCGCTGTCCGGAGACTGCGCAGGCCTGGATTCCGCTCTGGTCAGGCCCTCGTGCTCGGACTGGCCGAACCGGGCGAGCATCACCGCGCTGATCACCGCCACGATGAACCCGGCGATGGCCACGCCGGCCAGCCCGTGCCTGGTCTTGTCACCGAGCAGCAGGACCCCCACGGCCGCGGGTGGCACCGTCTCCACCAGGACGACGGCCGCGACAGCCACCGTCACGCTCCCGCCCTCCAGTGCCGTCGCGTAGAACAGGAAGGACACGATCCCGGCCGCGGCGAGCGCATAAGCAGCGGGATCGCGCACCAGGACCGCGGGCGAGTAGCCGGTCAGCACCCGCGCGGCGACCGCCAGCACCCCGTAGCCCAGGCCGGCCGTCGCCCCGAGCAGCGGCGTCCGGGCCGACCCCGGCAGCCGGGCGGCGGCCAGGCCGATCATGCCGATGCCGGCCACGGCCACGATGAGTGCCAGCTTGAACGTGTTCCCGACGTCGGCCGCGCCCTCCCCCCCGGCCGAGGCGCCGAGCAGCCCGACCCCCACGATGATCCCGCCCACGGCCACCCACTCCCGCCAGCCCAGGGCCACGCCCATCAGCCAGGAGGCGCACACGGCGGTGACGGCCAGGTTGGAGGCGATGATCGCCTGAACGGCGAACAGCGGCAGGCGGTGCAGCGCGATGAGCTGTGCGATGAACCCCAGGATGTCCAGGCCCAGGCTGGCCACGAACCGCCACTGCCGGAACATGCGGACGACCAGGCCGGGATCGACACCGGAGAACGCCCCCGTGCCCTGCGGGCCCGCGGGCCGGCTCGCGGCCCGGACGGCCATGGCCTGCATGACGGCCGCCACCCCGTAGAACAGGGGGGCGACCACCACCGCGATCAGACTCGCCAGCACGTTTCCGACCTTACGCTCAGTTTTTGCCCGGCCGGACTCTTGCCCAGCGTCAGCCCGGGGCCGGCCCGGCGGGCCGTCATCGGCTCAGCCGGGTCGCAGGCCATCCGGCCCGACGATTCCGGCGAGCGCGGTCCGGGCCTGGTCCGGGCTGGTGAACCGGATGGCGCGCATGCCCATCGCGAGGGCGGCCCTGACGTTGTCCTCGCGGTCATCGATCAAGATCACTTCCTCGGCGGGCACACCGAGCCGGGAGAGCGCCTGGCTGAAGCAGCCGGGGTCCGGCTTGCCCGCCTTGAAGTCACAGCTGAACAGCAGGTGGTCGAAGTGCCGGGCCACCGGCATCTCGGCCACCACCTCGGCCTGCTCGCGAGGCTGGTTGGACAGCACGGCCAGCCGCTGGCCGGCCGACTTCAGGTCGTGAATCAGCCGGACCGTGCCCTCGCACAGGTGCGACCAGCTGGCGACGTCCAGCCTGACGAGCTCTGCGATCTGCGGGCGGGTGAAGGACCGGCCGAGTCGGTCGGCGACGTCCTGCCAGAAGGTCTCGGCGGACAGTTCTGCGATGTCGTAGGCGAAGCGGGGCGGCCAGTAGGCACGGCCGAACTCGGCCGTGGTCACCCCGGCGGCCGCCGCCATGGCGGCCACATCGTCCTCAGGCTGGTGCGTGCCGATGACGCCGCCGAAGTCGAACACCACCCAGGACATTCCGGCCCTTTCTGCAGGAGACAGATCCCGAACGCCGCCACCAGTCTGCCATCGGCCACCGTCAGGACCGGCGGACCGGAGGCCGCGCGGGCAGCGGGCAAAACGTGTTGCCGCCGTCCAGCGGCTACACGACGATGGCGTGATGACGTGGACCGCACCCAAGGTAATCCGCACCGAGCCGCCGACGGTCGCCGGCGAGCGCGCCTCGCTGGAGGCCTGGCTGGACTATTACCGCGAGACGCTGCTGTTCAAATGCCAGGGCCTGACGGGCGAGCAGCTGGCCCGGCGGGCCGTTGCTCCGTCGTCGCTGTCATTGCTCGGGCTGGTCAGGCACATGGCTGAGGTGGAACGTGCGTGGTTCAGGCTCCGGTTCGCCGGCCAGGCCGGGCTCGGTTACCTGTACTGCTCCGACGAAGCGCTCGACGGCGACTTCGACTTCGCCGAGGCCAGCGGGGCCGAGGCCGACTTCGCTGCGTTCACCCGGGAGTGCGAGCTGGCCCGGCAGGCCGCCGAAGGCCGATCACTGGACGATACGTTCCGGCACCGCGACGAGACCATCGACCTGCGCTGGGTCTACATGCACCTGTTCGAGGAGTACGCGCGGCACAACGGTCACGCCGACATCCTCCGGGAACAGATCGACGGTGTGACCGGCGACTAGCCCCCCGGCGCCGGGCTCAGACGCCGGCCGCCTGCATGCCGCGCAGCTCGTGCTTGAGCTCGCGGATCTCGTCCCGCAGCCGGGCGGCGATCTCGAACTGCAGCTCCGCAGCGGCGGCGTGCATCTGCTCGGTGAGCTGGCTGATGAGATCCAGCACTTCCCGGCGGGCCTCGCTCTGCTCCGCGCCGGCGTCGCCCCGGCCGCCCTGGCCGGCCTCCGCGCGGCCACCCGCGGTGCGCCCGCGCGCCCGGGACGACAGCCCGGGGACCGGGCTCTTGCCCCGGCTCTGCTGCCGCCCGCCGCCGCCGAGCAGCTGCTCGGTGTCCGCATCCTCCCGCATGAGCTGGTCCAGGATGTCGGCGATCCGCTTGCGCAGCGGCATCGGGTCGATCCCGCGAGCGGTGTTGTAGGCGACCTGCTTCTCGCGGCGCCGGTTGGTCTCGTCGATCGCCCGCTGCATCGACGGGGTCACCACGTCGGCGTACATGTGCACCTGGCCGGAGACGTTTCGCGCTGCCCGGCCGATGGTCTGGATCAGCGAGGTCCCCGAGCGCAGGAAGCCCTCCTTGTCCGCGTCCAGGATCGACACCAGCGAAACCTCGGGCAGGTCCAGCCCTTCCCGGAGCAGGTTGATCCCGACCAGCACGTCGTACTGGCCGATCCGCAGCTCACGCAGCAGTTCCACCCGGCGCAGCGTGTCCACCTCGCTGTGCAGGTAACGGGCCCGGACGCCGAGTTCGAGCAGGTAGTCGGTGAGGTCCTCGGCCATCTTCTTGGTCAGCGTGGTGACCAGCACCCGTTCGCTCCGCTCGGCGCGCTGCCTGATCTCGTCCACCAGGTCGTCGATCTGGCCCTTGGTCGGCTTGACGATGACCTGGGGATCGACCAGCCCGGTCGGCCTGATCACCTGCTCGACCACGTCGCCGCGGACCTGCTTCAGCTCGTACGGGCCCGGCGTGGCCGACAGGTAGACGGTCTGGCCGATGCGCTCGCCGAACTCATCCCAGGTCAGCGGGCGGTTGTCGATCGCGCTCGGCAGCCGGAAGCCGTGCTCGACCAGCGCCCGCTTGCGGGACACGTCGCCCTCGTACATGGCCCCGATCTGCGGCACCGTGTTGTGCGACTCGTCGATCACGAGCAGGAAGTCCTCGGGGAAGTAGTCGAGCAGCGTGTTGGGCGGGCTGCCGGCCTCGCGGCCGTCGATGTGCCGCGAGTAGTTCTCGATCCCCGCGCAGCTGCCGATCTGGCGCAGCATCTCGATGTCGTAGGTGGTGCGCATGCGCAGCCGCTGCGCCTCGAGCAGCTTGCCCTGCCGCTCCAGCTCGGCCAGCCGCTGGGCCAGCTCGATCTCGATCCCGGCGATCGCGCGCTCCATCCGCTCCGGACCCGCGACATAGTGCGAGGCCGGGAACAGGTGGACCTCCTCGTCCTCGGTCATCACCTCGCCGGTCAGCGGGTGCAGCGTCATCAGCCGCTCGATCTCGTCGCCGAACATCTCGATCCGGACGGCGAGCTCCTCGTAGACCGGGATGACCTCGATCGTGTCGCCGCGTACCCGGAACGTGCCCCGGGTGAACGCGACGTCGTTGCGCACGTACTGCATGCCAACCAGCTTGCGCAGCAGCGCGTCCCGCTCGATCGTCTCGCCCACCTTGAGCGTGACCATCCGGTCCACGTACTCCTGCGGCGTGCCGAGGCCGTAGATGCAGGAGACGGACGCGACCACGATCGTGTCCCGCCGGGTGAGCAGCGAGTTCGTCGCCGAGTGCCGCAGCCGCTCCACCTCGTCGTTGATCGAGGAGTCCTTCTCGATGTAGGTGTCGGTCTGCGGGATGTACGCTTCGGGCTGGTAGTAGTCGTAGTAGGAGACGAAGTACTCGATCGCGTTGTGCGGCAGCATCTCGCGCAGCTCGTTGGCGAACTGGGCGGCGAGCGTCTTGTTCGGCAGCATGACCAGGGTCGGCCGCTGCAGCTTCTCCGCCAGCCAGGCGATCGTCGCGGTCTTGCCGGTGCCGGTGGCACCGAGCAGCACGGTGTCCTTCTCCCCGGCCCGGATCCGCCGTTCCATCTCGGCGATGGCCTGCGGCTGGTCGCCCGCCGGGACCATGTCCGTGACCACCTGGAACGGCGCGACCTTGCGCTGCAGGTCGGTCACCGGGCGCATGACGGCACCCCCCGGACTGGCACAGCGTTCTCTTGCACTCTCACTCGCTCACTCTAGGCGGCCGGTACGACAAAGCGGCCACCAACAGTCAGCGCTCGCGGCGGCTCAGTTCTTCCCACGGGCCGTCAACTCCTCCCACAGGCCGTCGACCCGGCGGTCGAGGTCAGCCAGCGAGCCGGAGTTGTCCACCACGATGTCGGCGATCTCCAGCCGCTCGGCCCGGCTGGCCTGGGCGTCCATCCGCTCCCGCGCCTGGTCCTCCGGCATGCGGCGCTGCCGGGTCAGCCGATCGAGCTGGACCTCCGCCGGCACGTCGACGACGACGACCACGTCGTACTGGCCGGCCAGCCGGTTCTCGGCCAGCAGCGGCACGTCGTGAACCACGATGGCGTCCGGCGGGGCGGCGCGCTCGATCTCCAGCATCCGTTCGGCTACCCAAGGATGGACGATCGCGTTGAGCTTGCCGAGCAGCGCGGAATCGGCGAACACGATCTCGCCGAGCCTGCCGCGGTCCAGTGCGCCGCCGGCGTCGAGCACCCCGGGGCCGAACGCGGCGGTGATCTCGGCCAGCCCGCGCGTGCCGGGGGCGACGACCTCGCGGGCGACCGCGTCGGCGTCGATGATCACCGCACCCCGCTCAGCGAGACGCCGTGACACCTCGCTCTTGCCGGCGGCGATCCCGCCGGTGAGCCCGACCTTGAGCACGCCGGGCGGTGCTGGTCAGTCCTGCCCGCCGGACAGCTTGTCGCGCAGCGCCGCCAGTGCCTCGTCGGAGGCCAGCGCGCCGGTGGCGCCGCCGTCGTCGTCGGAGTCCTGCGGAGCGGCCGCCGGGCTTGCGCCGTCGTCGCCGCCGGCGTCGTCGTCGCCGCCGGCGCCGTCGTCGCCCTTGCGCGCCTCCTCCACCTGGCGGCGGTGCGCCTCGAACCGGGACCGGGCCTGCGCGTACTGGCGCTCCCACTCCTCGCGCTGCTTGTCGTACCCATCGAGCCACTCGCCCGTCTCGGCGTCGAAGCCCTCGGGGTAGACGTACTCGCCGTGCTCGTCATAGGTGGCAGGCATGCCGTACAGGGTCGGGTCGAACTCGTCGCCGACGGCCTCGCCGATCGTGCCCTCGTTGGCCTGCTTGAGCGACAGGCTGATCCGCCGCCGGTCCAGGTCGATGTCGATGATCTTGACGAAGATCTCGTCGCCGACCTGCACGACCTGCTCGGGGATCTCCACGTGCCGGTCGGCCAGCTCGGAGATGTGACCCAGGCCCTCGATGCCCTCCTCGACCCGGACGAACGCGCCGAACGGCACCAGCTTGGTGACCCGGCCGGGAACGACCTGGCCGATCTGGTGCGTCCGGGCGAACTGCTGCCACGGGTCTTCCTGGGTGGACTTCAGTGACAGCGAGACCCGCTCGCGGTCCAGGTCCACGTCCAGCACCTCGACGGTGACCTCCTGGCCCACCTCGACCACCTCGCCGGGGTGGTCGATGTGCTTCCAGGACAGCTCCGATACGTGGACCAGGCCGTCCACGCCGCCCAGGTCCACGAACGCGCCGAAGTTGACGATCGAGGAGACCACGCCCTTGCGGATCTGGCCCTTCTGCAGCGTGTTCAGGAAGTTCTGCCGGACCTCCGACTGGGTCTGCTCCAGCCAGGCGCGCCGGGACAGCACCACGTTGTTGCGGTTCTTGTCCAGCTCGATGATCTTCGCCTCGATCTGCCTGCCCACGTACGGCTGCAGGTCGCGCACCCGGCGCATCCCGACCAGCGAGGCCGGCAGGAACCCGCGCAGCCCGATGTCGAGGATCAGGCCGCCCTTGACGACCTCGATCACCGTGCCGGTGACGACGCCGTCCTCATCCTTGATCTTCTCGATCGTGCCCCAGGCGCGCTCGTACTGAGCCCGCTTCTTGGACAGGATGAGGCGCCCTTCCTTGTCCTCCTTCTGCAGGACCAGGGCCTCGATGTGCTCACCGGTCTTGACCACGTCATGAGGGTCGACATCGTGCTTGATCGACAACTCACGCGAGGGGATCACGCCCTCGGTCTTGTAGCCGATATCGAGCAAGACCTCGTCTCGATCGACCTTGACGACTGTCCCTTCGACAATGTCGCCGTCGTTGAAGTACTTGATGGTCTCGTCGATCGCGGCGAGGAATTCCTCCTGCGACCCGATGTCGTTGACCGCCACCTTGGGCGTCGGACTGGTCTGCGTGCTGCTCGTCATGTGTGGGTTGGCTCCGGCGGACACAATGTAGTTGGGCGCGCTCAACCGCCAGCCCCCTCCGTTAGGGCTAACAGGTGCACTGGATTTGCCTGGCCGACCTGACCAGCCGCGACAGCCCGGAGGGCAGACGCGACTGTGCCTGGCCATGGCGGACTGCACCAGAACACGGCGCGTCGTTCAGAATATGAGAGCCGCGCCAAAGGGTCAATCGCAGGTGCCAAACCGAGACCTGCCCCGCGCCTCAGTGGCCTGCTTCCTCCCAGCTGCGGCCGGTGCCGAAAGACACCTCCAGCGGCACGCTGAGCTGGAACGCGCCGCACATGCGCGTGGTCACCAGCGCGCGAAGGTCCTCCAGCTCACCGTGCGCGACCTCGAAGACCAACTCGTCGTGAAC